>CAZZFB010000056.1:0-10937 GCA_964653385.1 uncultured Bifidobacterium sp.
CGATTCTCCTCACGTGGCTGGCGCTGTCGCAGGTGATCGGCCCGTTCGCATTGTTTCTCCAGAACCAGCAGGCCAGTGCGAACTTCCTGTGGTTCTGGCAGACCAACCCGGGGGAGAGCTTCGGCGAGATCTACAAGCTCAGCCACGTCGCCCTCACCGACGCCGCGGTCCTGGCGTTCCTCACCGTGCTCGCCATGAGGATCGCATGGTGGGAGTCGGCGCGCGCAGAGATGAACGAGCACGTGTACGTGGACATGCTCGCCGCGCTCGAGAACTACTTCATCGAGCACCGCTAGGCGGGTCTGGCCGTCAGGCGCGCCAGCACGGCGACGCTGACCAGCACCATCAACGCGCCGGCCACGCGCACCGCATCCAGGGACTCTCCGAGCGCGGTGACACCGACGACGATGGAGACGACCGGTTCGATTGTGCTCAGCACCGCCGCCGCACCCGGGCCGACGATCTTGATGCCGGCGAAGAAGAAGCCCATCGCGATGACCGTGGAGAAGAACGCCGCGGCGGCGGTGGCCGCCCACCCCTTCGTGTCGGAGGGGAGGGACGCACTGTCCACGACCAGGATCACGAGGTGCGCGGCGGATGCACCGAGCATCACGGTGGTGATGGAGGTGAGCGCATCGACCGCGGCGACGACCTTCGTGCTCACGAGGATGTACCCCGTGTACCAGACGGCGGCCCCGAGCATCAGCAGGACCCCGGTGATGCTGCCGCTGCCGACCTGACCGGCGGTGAGCGCCGCACCGGCCACGGCAGCCGCGAGGCACACGACAGTCGCACGCGATGGCCTGTGCCTGAACACGAGCCAGCTGGCGAGGACCACGAAGACGGGGTACGTGTAGAAGATCACGGTCGCCAGGCTGATGTCGATGCGCTTGACTCCGTTGAAGAAGAAAGTGGACTGCGGTGCGTACCCGACGGCCCCGAGGAGGAGCAGGTTCACGAACGTGCGTCCGCGCGGCATGGGAGTCCCCCGCATCCGCACCGCCCTGATGGCGAGGAGCATCACGGCGGCCATGGTGAAACGCGCGGCGAGCATGCCGAAGGGGTCGGCGCCGTGGCCGTACGCGATGCGGACGAACCACGGGAGCAAACCGAAGCAGGCGCCGCTGACGAGGATGTAGAGAACGCCCACGGGGCAACGCTAGTTCGGTGTCACCCCGCGTCGGTCGTACCGTCAGTGACGGCGGCATTCAGCGCGCGGTCGCGGCGGACGATGTTGCGCCCGACGACGGTGCCGATCACGGCGAGTGCGCCGATCATCACGAGGAAGAGAGTGATCTGCAGTGAGCCGCCCCGTTCGCCCGCATCAGTCGGTTCGTAACCGCAGCCGGGCTTGGGCAGGAAGCCCAGGCATTCCGACGGGTCCTTCTCGATGCGCCAGACCGCGGTCGTGTCGGTGACGTTGTCCGCCACTGGGTCGACGACTGTGCCGACGACGGTGTCGGTCGTCGTGTCGTTGCCGCGCAGTCCCTGGGACGCGCCGGCCGTGCCCGCAGGCAGCACCATGGCACAGACAAAAAGCAAAGCAGGGACGGTCCGGGGGAGGAAGCGGGGCACGGGCACATCGTCACACGCCAACTAGGGTGAGACAAATCATGAGCCCCCACGCAGCGCACGACACAGTTCTCGTCGTCGACTTCGGCGCCCAGTACGCACAGCTCATCGCCCGTCGTGTCCGTGAGGAGTCCGTGTACTCCGAGATCGTGCCCCACCGCATCACCGCCGCGGAAGTGGCCGCCCGCGCACCGCGCGCGATCATCCTCTCCGGCGGGCCCAAGAGCGTCCACGTCGAGGGTGCACCGGCGCTCGACCCGGCCATCTACGGACTCGGCATCCCGATCCTCGGCATCTGTTACGGCTGCCAGCTCGTCGCGCAGCAGCTGGGCGGCACCGTCGCGCGCGGCGGGCGCGGTGAGTACGGCAGGGCGGTGCTCACGCGCACCGGGGCAACGTCCTCGATCATGGATGACGGTCTCCCGGCATCCCACGACGTGTGGATGAGCCACTTCGACTTCGTCAGCGAGGTGCCCGACGGTTTCCGCGTCACCGCGGCGACACCGGACGCGCCGAACGCGGTCATCGAGGACGACGCCCGCCGGATCTACGGCGTGCAGCACCATCCCGAGGTGGTGCACTCCGCGGGCGGCCAGGCTCTGCTGCGGCGGTTCCTGCGCGAGGTCGCGGGCTGCCGGGGCGACTGGACGATGGCATCGATCGTGGAGGACCAGGTGGCGGCCATCCGGGCGCAGGTCGGGGGCGAGCGCGCGATCTGCGGACTGTCGGGCGGGGTCGATTCGTCGGTCGCCGCCGCGCTCGTCCACCGCGCCGTCGGCAACCAGCTCACCTGCGTCTACGTGGACACGGGGCTGATGCGCCGGGGCGAGAGCGAGCAGGTGGTGGAGACCTTCCGGCGCAGCATGGGCATCGAGTTGATCCACGTGGATGCCGGCGAGCGCTTCTTCGAGAAGCTGCGCGGCGTCACCGAGCCGGAGGCAAAGCGCAAGGCGATCGGCGAGCTGTTCGTGCGCATCTTCGAGGAGCACACGGGCGGCCTGACCGATGCCAAGTTCCTCGTGCAGGGGACCCTGTACCCCGACATCGTGGAGAGCGGCGGTGCCGACGGGACGGCGGCGGTCATCAAGAGCCACCACAACGTGGGCGGTCTCCCCGACGACATGACCCTCGAGCTGTGCGAGCCGCTGCGCGACCTCTTCAAGGACGAGGTGCGCAAGGTCGGCACCGAACTCGGCCTCAGCGACGACATCGTCTGGCGCCAGCCGTTCCCCGGGCCGGGGCTGGGTGTGCGCATCATCGGCGAGGTCACCCCCGACAAGGTGGCCACCCTCCAGCACGCGGACGAGATCGTGCGCCACGAGATCCGGGATGCGGGGCTCGAGCGGGAGATCTGGCAGGCGTTCGCGGTGCTCGCCGACATCAGGTCCGTTGGCGTCATGGGGGACGAGCGCACCTACGGGCGGCCGATCATCATCCGTGCCGTCACCAGCGACGACGCCATGACCGCGGACTGGGCCAGGCTGCCGTACGACCTGCTCGAGAAGATGTCGAACCGCATCATCAACGAGGTGCCCGGCATCAACCGTGTGGTCTACGACGTCACGTCGAAGCCACCGGGCACCATCGAGTGGGAATGACCTCGGGGGCGCATCCGGCGGCCTCCATGGCCCCGGACCGGCCCGCAAACCCCTGTGAGAGCATGAAATCGGGCTCCCGCCGACCGTCCTGAGCGGTACCGAACTACCCTCGAGCGGGTCATGAAGCCGACCCGTCGACCCCGACGCGGACCGTTCCGGTTCGCCATGGCCGCCGCCACGGTGCTCACCACCGTGCTCGGCCCGGTCACCGGCCCCGCCAGGGCGGACTCGATCGACGAGAAGCGGCGCCAGGCGGCGGCGATCGCCGACCAGCTGGACGCCCTCGCGGAGCGGATGAACGGCCTGGGGGAGGACTACTCCGAGGCCCTCGCCGAGCAGGGCGAGCTGACCAACGAGATCGAGCAGGCCACCGCAGACGTCGGGGCCGCCGAGGCCCAGATCGCCCAGATGCGCGGCACCCTCTACCTCTCGGCCGTCACGCAGTTCATGAACGGGGGCCGCGGGAGCACCCTCGGCACCCTGCTGGCGTCCACCGGGGGGCTGCAGGACACGCTCCAGCGCCAGCAGTTCACCTCCATCGCCCTGAACCAGGGGGCACTCACCACCGACTCGCTCGACGCGGTCGCCACGGAACTCACCAAGAAGCGCGAGGTCCTCGAGAGGAAGAAGAAGAAGGCGGAGTCGGTGGCCGAGTACGTGCTCGCACGGCAGGGCGCGACCGAGGAGATGATGCGCCAGTACGAGGAGCTGCAGGCGAGCGTGAAGGGTGACCTGGTCGACCTGCTGCGCGAGGAGCGCCAGCGCCGCGAGGAGGCCGACAGGGCCCGCTCCGAGCGCGAGACCCAGGCGCTCCAGGGCAGGTACTCGAGCACCCAGGCGAGGTACCGCAACCTCCCGAAGGTGTCCGCCCGCAGCCAGATCGCCATCAACGCCGCCCTCAAGCAGCTGGGCGTGAAGTACCGGTACGCCATGAGCAAGCCCGGTGTCGCGTTCGACTGCTCCGGCCTCACCACGTACGCGTGGGGCAAGGCCGGGGTGGGCCTGCCGCGGAACTCGCGGGCCCAGTACAACGCACTCCCGAAGATCCCGAAGTCCATGGCGATGCCCGGCGACCTGATCTTCACAGGTTCGCCCATCCACCACGTCGGCATCTACCTGGGCGGCGGCACGATGGTGCACGCCCCGCAGTACGGTGACGTGGTCAAGGTGTCCCCGATCCGCTGGTGGAAGGTGGTCGGCGTCGTCCGGCCGGGCTGACCTGAATTACGGTCGGTCGCCATGCAGGGGATCGACGAGGCAAGAGTCGGGGCGTGGCTCGACGCGAACATCGAGGGTGCGGCCGGGCCGTACTCGTACGAGCTGATCGCGGGCGGGCGCAGCAACCTCACCTACAGGGTCACCGATGCGAACGGCCTCCGCATGGTCCTGCGCCGGCCCCCTCTCGGGCACGTCCTCGCGACTGCCCACGACATGGCGCGCGAGCACCGCATCATCAGCGCTGTCGGGCGCACCGGCGTGCCGGTCCCGCGGTGCCTCGGCCTGTGCACGGACGACGCGGTGAACGGCGCGCCGTTCTACGTGATGTCGTTCGTGGACGGCGTCGTCCTCGACAGCCAGGAGCGCGCCGGGTTGCTGCCTGAGGAACTGCGCGCCGCGGCGACGGACCACCTCGTGGACGTGCTGGCCGACCTCCACGCCGTCGACGTGGACGCGGTGGGCCTGGGCGACCTCGCCAAGCGCGAGGGCTACGTGGAGCGCCAGGTGAAGCGATGGACCACGCAGTGGGAGAACTCGAAGACCCGCGAGCTCCCCGCCGTCGAGGAGGTCGCGCGCCTGCTGGCCGCGCGGATCCCCGCGCAGCAGGGCGTGTCCATCGCCCACGGTGACTACCGCTTCGGCAACGTCCTCACCGACGTCACGCGCGGCAGGGTCGCCGCCGTCCTCGACTGGGAACTGTGCACGCTCGGCGACCCCCTCGCCGACCTCGGCTACATCGGCGTGTACTGGAACGAGCCGGGCCAGCCGGTGCGCCGCGCGAACGACCCCTCCGGCCTGCCCGGGTTCCCCGGGTACCGCCACCTCGTGGACCGCTACGCCGCGCGCACGGGACGGGACGTCTCCGACCTCGGCTACTACGTGGCGTTCTCCAGCTTCAGGCTGGCCGTCATCAGCGAGGGCGTGTACGCCCGCTACATGAAGGGCGCCATGGGCAACCAGGACTTCGACGCATCGTCAATGAAGGCCGGCACCGACCTGCTGGCAGAATCCGCCCTCGCGGCACTGAAGGAGATCTGAGCCATGGACACTGCACTCACGGGCTGGACGAGGTCCACGTTCGAGGCCGCCGGCCTGGAGCGCGAGGTGTGGACGAAGGGCAGCGGCCCGGCGGTCATCGTGGTGCACGAGGTGCCGGGGATCACCCCGAAGGTGCAGCGGTTCGCCGAGGAGGTCGTGGGGTGCGGGTTCACCGTCGCCATGCCGAGCCTCGTCGGCACGCCCGGGCAGGAGATGAGCAACGGCTACGCGGTGCGGTCCCTGCTGAAGGTGTGCGTGGCGAGGGAGTTCGTGTCGCTCGCCACGAATCGCACCTCGCCCGTCATCGCGTGGCTGCGTGCGCTCGCGCGCGACATGCACGGGCGCGCGGGGGGCAAGGGCGTCGGCGCGGTCGGCATGTGCTTCAGCGGCGGGTTCGCGCTGGGGATGATGGTCGACGACATCATGGTCGCGCCGGTCCTGTCGCAGCCGTCCCTCCCGTTCCCGGTGGGCCGGAAGCGCGCGGCCGACCTCAACCTCTCACCGGACGACGCGGCAGTGATAGCGCAGCGCGCTGCCGAGGGCTGCGAGGTGCTCGGGCTGCGCTTCACGGGGGACAAGCTGGTGGGCGACCGCTTCGCGTCCCTGCGCACGCTCCTGGGGGACGCGTTCGTCGCCGTGGAGCTCCCGTCGTCGAAGCCGAGCGACCACAGCGTGCTCACGGAGCAGCGCGACGAGGAGAGCGTGCAGCGGGTGCTGCAGTTCTTCCGTGACAAGCTGCTCTAGCGCGGGCCGCCGTCGATGTTCAGCAGCGCGCCCGTGGTGTAGCTGCTGGCGTCGCTCGCGAAGTAGAGCGCGGCACCGATGATCTCCTCCGGCTCGCCGCCGCGCTGCAGTGCGTACGCGGTCTGGGCGCGCTTCGTGAACATCTCCATGTCCCACGCCTTCGAGATGTCGGTGAGGAACGGCCCGGGCACGATGCAGTTCACGCGCACGTCCGGCCCGAACGCGTTCGCCAGGCCGACGGTGAGGGTGTTGATGCCCGACTTCGCCGCGCCGTAGATCACCTCGTTGCCGGACGGCCGCCGGGACGCGATCGACGACACGTTGATGATGGAGCCTTTCCTTCCCGACTCGACCATGTGGGTGCCGATCAGTGCGGACAGGCGGAACGGGCCCTTCAGGTTGACGCCCATCACCTTGTCGTAGAGCTCCTCGGTGACCGCCGCGAGCGACGGGTAGAGCGGCGACATCCCGGCGTTGTTGACGAGGATGTCGATGTTGCCGAACTCGGCGATTGACTCGGCCGCGAGGCGGCCGGCGTCGTCCCACGAGGCCGCGTGGTAGGCGACGGCGAGGGCCCGCACGCCGCGCGAGCGAACCTGCTCCGCGACCTCCTCGCAGTTCTCGAGCTTGCGGCTGGCGATGACGACGTTCGCACCGTGATCGGCGAACGCGAGGGCCATCTGCTGGCCGAGGCCGCGGCTCCCGCCGGTGATGATCGCCGTCTTTCCGGTGAGGTCGAAGAGGTTCCTAGTGTTCATGCGCGCACCTGTGCCTTGTAGTCGCCGTGGCGGAACGACGCCGCGGTGCGTCCCACCGTAGAGCCGTCGGCACGCTCGATGAGATGGCGGGCGAGCAGCCCCTTGGCGGCCTTCGCGTTGTGGCCCCCCACGGCCCCGCCGGCACGGGCGACCAGGTCCACGTGGACCACGTTCGTGAGGGCACCCCAATCGACCGCCGCAGCGTGCTCCTGGGGGAGGAGGTCCACGATGACCCTGCCCCGGGCGAGCCGGGCGATCTCCGCCGTCACGGCAGCGGACCAGAAGCGCGCCAGTTTCCCCAGCGGGGCGAGGGACGCACCCATCTTCAGCTTGTAGTCGGGCACCTGCTCGTCCGCCCGGACGACACCGAGCAGACCGCTCGGCACGAGGATCGACCCCACCGCCGCCTTGCGCGCCGCGGCGGTCATCGACGCAAGGTCGAGGTGGTCCCAGACCACCCCCGTGTAGCGCTGCCAGGCAGGCAGGGTGGGGGCCCCGATGACCGACTGGTTGGCGGACCGTGCCCGCGACAGCGCGTCCCCGCCGACCCCCAACAGCTTCTGGTCGCCGCCGCGGGCCCTGCGCAGGGCCGCCGCGACCTCAGACCGCATGTGTCCCAGGGCCTTCCCGGTGGGGCCCGTCGCGGGGTCCCAGGACGACCCCGTCCGACCGTCCCCGGCCTTGCCCTCGGAGGGCGGGAGCAGGATGATCATGGAATTCCCCCGTGAGACATTCGGACCGTGACTTTCTCACGGCCAGGTTCTAGTCTGACCGTATGCGAGTTCACGTTGATTCATCAAAGTGCCAGGGCCACAACCGTTGCTACGCACTTGCCCCCGAGTTGTTCGATGTCGATGACTACGGCAACGCCTTCGAACTGAACGACGGGGTCGTGCCGGTCGAGCTGGAGGCAAAGGCCAGGCTCGCGGCGAACAACTGCCCCGAGTTCGCGATCATCATCGAAGACTGACGACACCCCGCAACCAGGAGACCCCCCATGACCACCGTCTACGGCCCCGTCACCGACTGGGCGACCGATTTCGACCACGGCGACCCCGAGTACAACAAGAACATCCACCAGATCTGGGAGACGCTGAAGGCGTCGGGCTGCCCGATCGCGCACACGGAGCGCTACGGCGGCACGTGGCTGCCGCTCACCCACGAGATGGTGCACGAGATCGCCTACGACACCGACCACTTCACCAGCCGGAACGTCGTGGTCGGCCAGCTGAAGCCGAGCCAGGTCGAGAACGCCGCGCCGGCCCCCATCGGCGGCGCGCCGCCGATCACCAGCGACCCGCCGTTCCATGCCGGCGCACGGCGCCTGCTGCTGCCCGCGTTCTCGCCGAAGAAGATCGACCCGCTCCGCTCGAAGATGGAGAAGATGTGCAACGACCTCATCGACAAGATGGGCGACCGTGAGCACGTCGACGCCGCGCTCGAGTACAGCCAGCACATCCCCGTCCTCATCATCGCCGAGATGCTCGGGCTCCCGCTCGAGGACGCCGACAAGTTCCGCGGCTGGGTGAACCTCATCCTCGGCAACATCGGTGACGAGCGCAACGAGGACCGCATGGCCCAGTTCATGGAGTTCGACGCCTACCTCCACAAGCACATCGCCGACCACGTGGAGAACCCGCGCGACGACCTGATCTCGTTCCTGCTCGATGCCGAGATGGAAGGCCAGAAGCTCCTCCCGGAGCACGTGCAGGGCACGGTCCTGCTCATCCTCATCGCCGGCATCGACACCACGTGGTCCGGCATCGGGTCCTCGCTGTGGCACCTCGCCACGAACGCGGTGGACCGCCGCCGCCTCGTCGAGAACCCCGACATGATCCCCCAGGCAGTCGAGGAGTTCCTCCGCGCGTACGCCCCGGTGACCATGGCGCGCCTCGTCAAGGAGGACGTCGAGTTCCACGGAGTGCAGATGAAGGAGGAGGACTGGGTCCTCCTGCCGTTCCCCGCCGCCAACCGCGACGAGGCACAGTTCGAGAACGCGAACACGGTCGACATCGACCGCGAGGAGAACCGTCACGCCGCGTTCGGTCTCGGCATCCACCGGTGCATCGGGTCGAACCTCGCGCGCCTGGAGCTGAACGTCGCCGTGGAGACGTTCCTCAAGCGCTTCCCCGACTTCGAGCTGAACGATTCCGAGGAAGTCACGTGGAGCACCGGCCAGGTGCGCGGTCCGCGCACGCTGCCGTTCCGCATCCTCGCGCGCTCCTGAGGCAGGACACAGCCCGCACATAGGATGGCGGGGCCATGCCCCAGCCTGACCTGTTCGCCGACGGTGCCCCCATGGGGCTGAACCCGGAGCAGGAGGACGCAGTCACCCACCCCGGCGGGCCGCTGCTCGTCGTGGCGGGTGCCGGTTCCGGCAAGACGCGCGTGCTCACGCAGCGGATCGGGTGGCTGATCGCGCGCGGCACCCACCCCAGCCGCATCCTCGCGATCACCTTCACCAACAAGGCGGCCGACGAGATGCGCCACAGGGTGCGCGACATCGTCGGGCCCGTGGCGAACAACATGTGGGTCACCACGTTCCACAAGGCGTGCGTGCGCATCCTGCGCAGCCACGCGGACGTCCTCGGCTACCCGAAGACATTCACCATCTACGACAGCCAGGACTCGAAGCGCCTGGTCGGCTACGTGATCCGGGACATGGGGCTCGACCCCCGCAAGTTCACGGCCCAGTCCGTGCAGGCCCGCATCAGCCTGTGGAAGAACGAGCTGGTCGGTGTCGACCGTGCGGCCGACACCGCAGCGCACATCGCCGAACGCCGTCTCGCGGACGTCTACCGCGAGTACCAGGCCAGGCTGCTGCGCGCGGGGGCCATGGATTTCGACGACCTGCTGGTCAACGTGGTGCGCCTGTTCGAGCAGCACCCCGACATCCTCCGCCACTACCAGGAGCGTTTCGAGCAGATCCTGATCGACGAGTACCAGGACACCAACCTGGCCCAGAACCGCATCGTCCTCATGCTCGGTGCGGTCCACCACAACGTCTGCGTGGTGGGCGACAGCGACCAGAGCATCTACAAGTTCCGCGGCGCCGACATGCGCAACATCGACCAGTTCGAGACCGCCTTCCCGGACGTCACCGTGGTCGTGCTCGCGCAGAACTACCGCAGCACCCAGAACATCCTGAGCGCGGCCAACGCCGTCATCGAGCAGAACACCGAGCGCCGGCCGAAGAACCTGTGGAGCGACGCGGGCACGGGCGAGCGGATCGTGCGCTACTACGCCGACGACGAGTACGACGAGGCGAACTTCGTCGCCGACACGGCGAGGGAGATCCACGACAAGAACGGCCGGGCGTGGGGCGACCTCGCGGTGATGTACCGCACCAACGCCCAGAGCCGCACCATCGAGGAGTCGTTGATGCGCCGGGGCATCCCGTACAAGGTCGTCGGAGGCACGAAGTTCTACGACCGCCGCGAGGTGAAGGACGCCATGTCGTACCTGCGGGTCGCGGTGAACACCCTTGACGAGGTCAACATCAAGCGCATCATCAACGTGCCGAAGCGCGGCGTGGGGGACACCAGCATCGGCAAGATCGACGAGTTCGCGCGCGAGCAGGGCATCCCGTTCGCCGTCGCCATGCGCCGGTGCGCCGAGGCCGGCGTGTCCGGTGCCGCGGCCAGGGGGATCACGCGCTTCTTCGAGCTCGTGGACAGGCTCAACTCCTCGCTGGAGGACGGGCCCTCCGCCGTGCTGCAGGTCGCCATGGAGGACAGCGGCTACATCAAGGAGCTCCAGGAGGACGGCTCCGTGGAGGCTGACGGCCGCCTCGAGAACCTGCAGGAGCTCATCGGCCGCGCCGCCGAGTTCGCGGACGTGGACGAGTTCATCGAGCAGGTCTCCCTGGTCGCCGACACCGACGACCTCGACGGCGAGAACCAGATGGTGCTCATGACGCTGCACTCCGCCAAGGGCCTCGAGTACCCGGTGGTCTTCCTCGTCGGCTGCGAGGAGGGGATCTTCCCCCACAACCGCGCGCTGCTCGACC
>CAZZFB010000057.1:0-10733 GCA_964653385.1 uncultured Bifidobacterium sp.
TTCCTCGTCGGCTGCGAGGAGGGGATCTTCCCCCACAACCGCGCGCTGCTCGACCCGCGCGAGCTCGAGGAGGAGCGCCGCCTCGCGTACGTGGGCATCACGCGCGCACGGGAGCGGCTGCACGTGTCGCACGCGTGGCAGCGCATGCTCTACGGCCAGAGCCAGTACAACCCTCCGTCACGGTTCCTCAGCGAGATCCCGGCGGACCTGTTCGACCGCCAGGGCAACGTCGACTCCGGCGCCGACAGCGAGCGCGTCATCGGCGGCGGCGCCTGGCGCGACCGCGACGTGCCGGCCTACCGGCGCCGCGACGAGGAGCCCGCCGGCCGCACATTCGGGGCAGGGGCGGAGCGCAAGGCCTCGCGCCCGCCGACACCAGCGCGGTCAGAGGCGGAGTTCGCGCACCTCAAGGCCGGCGACGACGTGGAGCACGCGATCTTCGGCGAGGGCGTGATCCTCGCCGTCACCGGCACGGGCGACAAGACGGAGGCCACGGTGCGGTTCCGCGAGCGGGGCACCAAGCATCTCCTCCTCGCCTGGGCGCCGCTGAAGAAGCTGTAGCGGTTCATCCCGCGCGGCGGGCCCGACCTAGATTGGGAACCATGAAGGCAGCGATCCTCATCGAGAGTCTGACGGGCAACACGTGGAAGGCGGGCGAGCTCATCGCCGCCAACCTGCAGCAGGAGAACTGGCAGGTCACCGGTTTCGCGCCGCTGAAGTCGCCCGACCACGCGGCCATCCAGGATGCCGACGTCGTCGTGGTGGGGACGTGGGTCCACGGGCTCTTCGTGGTCGGCCAGGCGCCGTGGGGCGTCGACCGCATCCGTGCGCTGCCGAAGATGTCCGGCAAGCGCGTCGCGGCGTTCTGCACCTTCGCGCTCAACCCCGGCAAGTCGCTCGATGCCGTCACGAGGGAACTGCTCTCCACGGGGGCGGACGTCATCGGCGGTCTCACGCTGCAGCGCGGGAGGCTCGCCGCGCACACCGAGGAGTTCGCCGCGCGTCTCGTCGACGCCGTCAGCAACGCCTGACCCCGCGCCTCAGGGCGCGGAGGTGTCCGTGGACGGCTGTGCCGGCACCGTGGTGGCCGTCGCGGTGATGCCGCGGAGGTCGATCGACAGCGTGGTGCGGTTCTCCACCACGGGCCGCACGTCCACCGGCAGCGCCAGCTGCCCCACCTCGAGGGTGCGCCCCCTGCAGTCGGTGTACTGCCGCGTCTTCGGCACGTGGGTCACGAGACAGTCGGGCGTCGCGTCAGCCGGGTAGGCGAAGTACACCTGCCAGCCCCTGGCGGGGTCGGTCCCGGTGTGGTCGAGGACGATGGACCGGACTCCGTCGGCGCTCTTCAGGTCGGGGAAGAGCAGCGGCCCGCCCTCGGCGACGGCCTTTGCGATATCGGTCACCTTGCCCACCTCGAAGACCTTGTTGGCGATCTTGGACCCCGGGTCGGCCCGGTCGTTGATGACGGTGGCCGCGACCCACAGGCCGGCAAAGAAAAGGACGAAAAACGCGAGCCCGCCGAGCACCGGGACGACGGCGCGTGCGAGAGGGCTGCGCAGGCGGGGCTTTCGCATGGCCCCATTGTGGTCGGGTTGGTGCCGCATTGCCCCCACGGCGTAGGGTTTTCTTTCTGTGAACCGCACTTACCGCGTCGTCGTCGCCAAGCCCGGCCTCGACGGCCATGACCGTGGCGCCAAGACGATCACCAGGGCCCTCCGCGACCACGGGTTCGAGGTGATCTACACGGGCCTGCACCAGACCCCCGAGCAGATCGCCGAGACCGCCCTGCAGGAGGACGCCGACGCAGTCGGGCTCTCCCTGCTCTCCGGTGCCCACAACACGCTCTTCCCCCGGGTGATGGAGGAACTCGCGAACCGCGACCTGGCCGACGTCCTCGTGTTCGGCGGCGGCGTCATCCCTGATGCCGACGCGCGCGAGCTGCGCGAGCAGGGCGTGGCCAACATCTTCGGCCCCGGCTCCTCGCTGAAGAGCATCTGCCAGTGGCTCGAACAAGAACTCGACAGTCTCGACAAGTAGCAGCCGACAAGCAGCAGCAAGGAAGCAGGAACAACAGATGGATCTCTTCGAGTACCAGGGCAAGCAGTACTTCGCCCGGTTCGACATCCCCGTGTCGGCCGGCGGCATCGCGCACACAGTCGACGAGGCCGTCGCGGTCGCCGAGAAGGCCGGCTACCCGGTGGTCGTCAAGGCCCAGGTGCAGGTGGGCGGCCGCGGCAAGGCAGGCGGCATCAAGCTCGCCAACAACGCCGACGAGGTCCGCACCCACGCGGGGAACATCATCGGCATGGACATCAAGGGGCACCTCGTGAAGCGCGTGTGGGTGGAGCACGCCTCCGACATCGCCGAGGAGTACTACGCGTCGTTCACCCTCGACCGCGCGGCCAAGAAGCACCTGCTCATGCTGAGCGCAGAGGGCGGTGTGGAGATCGAGGAGGTCGCGGTCAAGAACCCCGATGCGATCCTCCTCCAGCACATCGACCCCACCGTGGGCCTGGACGCGGCCGCCGCCAAGGCCGCCGCCGTGAAGGCGCGCATCCCCGAGAAGGCGCAGCAGGGCGTGGCGGACATCCTGGTGAAGCTGTACCGCTGCTTCACCGAGGGTGACTGCGACCTCGCGGAGATCAACCCGCTCATCCTGAAACCCACCGGAGAGGTGCACGCGCTCGACGCGAAGGTCAGCCTGGACGGCAACGCGGACTTCCGCCACCCGGAGTGGGAGGAGTTCGCGAAGACCGTGGAGCTCGACTCCCGCGAGCAGCTCGCACGCGAGAAGGGGCTGCAGTACATCGGCCTCGACGGCACCGTGGGCATCATCGCCAACGGCGCCGGGCTCGCCATGAGCACACTGGACGTGGTCAACCAGGTCGGCGGCACGGCCGCCAACTTCCTCGACATCGGCGGCGGCGCGAACGCCGACCTCATGGCCGGCGCGCTCGAGGTCATCAACAGCGACCAGAAGGTCAAGGCGATCTTCATCAACATCTTCGGCGGGATCACCCGCGGCGAGGAAGTGGCCAACGGCATCGTCGAGGCGATGAAGCGCGTCGAGCTGCGCGCGCCGATCGTGATCCGCCTGGACGGGACCAACGCCGAGCAGGGCCGCGAGATCCTCGCGAACGCCGGCATCCCCGAGTCGAAACTGACCAGCAAGCCCACGATGCTCGAGGCGGCGCAGGCCGCGGTCGCACTCGCGAAGTAAGGAACCAGTCATGGCAATTTTCGTCGATCAGAACACAAAGGTCATCGTGCAGGGCCTCACCGGGGGCCAGGGCAAGTACCACGGCCTGCGCAACAAGGCCTACGGCACCCAGGTCGTCGCGGGCGTGACGCCCGGCAAGGGCGGCACCGACGTGGAGGGCATCCCGGTGTTCGACACCGTGGCCGACGCGGTGAAGGCCACGGGTGCGAACGCGTCGTTCGTCGCGGTGCCCCCGAAGGCGGCCCCGGCGGCCATCCTCGAGGCGGCCGAGGCCGGTGTCACGTTCATCGTGTGCATCACAGAGGGCATCCCCGCCCAGGACGAGGCGCGCACGTACAACACGCTCGTCAACAAGTTCCCGCACGTCCGCCTGCTCGGCCCTAACTGCCCCGGCATCATCAGCCCCGGGAAGTGCAACATCGGCATCACCGCCGGCGAGATCGCACAGGCCCCGTCCGCGTCGGGCCCGAACGTGGGCATCGTGTCGCGTTCCGGCACGCTGACCTACCAGGCGCTCTACGAGCTGAAGCAGCGCGGCATCGGCGTCTCGACCTGCGTCGGCATCGGCGGCGACCCCGTGCCGGGCACGTCGTTCATCGACTGCCTCCGCGAGTTCCAGGCCGACCCCGAGACCCACGCGATCATCATGATCGGCGAGATCGGCGGCTCGGCCGAGGAGGAAGCAGCCGAGTTCATCAAGGCGAACGTGACCAAGCCGATGTCCGCGTACATCGCCGGCGTCACCGCCCCGGCCGGCAAGAAGATGGGCCATGCCGGCGCCATCGTGTCGGGCGGCAAGGGAACCGCCCAGGGCAAGATGGACGCGCTCCGCGACGCAGGCGTGAAGGTGGGGCAGAACCCCACCGAGGCCGGTGCGCTGATGGCTGAGATCGTCGCCGGACTGCGCTGAGTGCCGAGGGCCCTTCTCTCCGTCTTCGACAAGACCGGCATCGTCGGTCTGGCCCAGGGTCTCCACGACCTCGGCTGGACGCTGCTCTCGAGCGGCGGCACCGCCGCGGCCGTTGCCGGTGCCGGCATCCCCGTCACGGACGTCGCTGACGTCACCGGGCTCGGCCCCATCCTCGACCACCGCGTGGTCACGCTGCACCCGCTGGTGCACGGCGGCATCCTCGCTGACAGGGACAAGCCGCACCACGCGGCGGAGATGGCCGAGCACGGCATCGAACCGATCGACCTCGTGGTGGTGAACCTGTACCCGTTCGCCTCGGACCCGGGTGTGGAGCTGATCGACATCGGCGGGCCGGCCCTCGTGCGGGCCGCTGCCAAGAACTTCGCGCACGTGGGCGTGGTGGTGGACACCGCGGACTACGACGGGGTGCTCGAGATGCTGCGCGAGGGCTCCTTCGGCGAGTCGGCCCGCAGGCTGCTCGCCCAGAAGGCGTTCCGCATCACGAGCGCGTACGACGCCGCGGTCGCATCGTGGATGTCCGACGAGAACCCGCGCCGCGTCGACGCGACGCTGCCGCCGATCCTCACGATCGTCGCCGAGCGCGCGGAGGTGCTGCGCTACGGCGAGAACCCCCACCAGCAGGCCGCCCTCTACCGCCTGCCCGGCGCGGAGAGCTGGTGGGACTCGGCCACGCAGCTGAACGGCAAGGAGATGTCGTACCTGAACGTCCTCGACACCGAGGCCGCCTGGCAGCTGGTCAGCAGGTTCGACAGGCCGGCCGCCGTGATCGTGAAGCACGCGAACCCGTGCGGCGTGGCTCTCGCTCCCACGGTCGCCGAGGCGTACCGCAGGGCAAACGCCGCCGATCCCGTGAGCGCGTTCGGCGGCATCATCGCCGTGAACGGCGAGGTGGACGGGGAGATGGCCTCCGCCGTCGCGGAGGTCTTCACGGAGGTCGTGGTGGCACCGTCGTTCTCCGCCGCCGCCCTCGACATCCTGTGCGCCAGGCAGAACCTCCGCCTGATCGAGGCGGTCGCCCCGTTCCACAGCATGGGCGTCAACGTCCGCAGCGTTGACGGCGGCCTGCTCGTGCAGACGAACGACGAGGCAGACGAGCCGCTCGACGACTTCACCGTGGTGTCGGAGCGCGTGCCGACCGACGACGAGTGGACGAGCCTCCTCCTCGCGTGGCAGACAGTCGCGGCCACGTGGAGCAACGCGATCGTCCTGGCCAACGGCGACACGGTGGTGGGCATCGGCGGCGGCCAGCCCAACCGTGTCGACGCGGCCCGCATCGCGATCGGGCGGGCGGGGGACAGGGCGCGGGGGAGCGTGGCGGCGAGCGACGCGTTCTTCCCGTTCCGCGACACCGTCGACGCGCTCGCACAGGCAGGGGTGACCGCGATCATCCAGCCGGGCGGCAGCGTGAGGGACGAGGAGTCGGTCGCGGCGGCCAACGAGAGCGGCATCGCGATGGTGCTGACGGGCAGCCGCCATTTCCGCCACTAGGTCGCCCCGGCCCGCCCCCGTGCGGCCGTAGAATGGCACCCATGGCCCGCATCGGAGATCTCCTCGCGGCCGGCCGCACCTTCTCGTTCGAGTTCTCGCCGCCGAAGACCGCCCAGGGTTCCCTCAGTCTCGGCCGCACCATCGCCGAACTGGAACCCCTCGGGCCGTCGTTCGTGTCCGTGACGTACGGGGCAGGCGGCAGCACCCGCGAGTTCACCCGGGACACCGTGCTCTGGGTGCGCAGGGAGACGGGCATCCCCCCGATGGCGCACCTGACGTGCGTCGGGCACACCCGCGCCGAGATCGCCGACATCATCGCCACGTATGCCGAAGCGGGTGTGGAGAACGTCCTGGCCCTCGCCGGCGACCCCCCGAAGGACGCCGCGGACGCACTCCCCAGCGACTACCGCTACGCCCTGGAGCTCATCGAGCACGTGAGGTCGATCGCCGACATGAGCATCGGCGTCGCGGCCCACCCGGAGGTGCACCCGCGTTCCGCCTCGCGGGCGAGCGACCGTGCCCACCTCGCCGACAAGCTGCGCGCCGCGGACTTCGGCGTCACCCAGTTCTTCTTCGAGGCGGAGCACTACCACCGCATGGTCGACGAACTCGCCGCGCTCGGCGTCGAGAAGCCCGTCATCCCCGGGATCATGCCCGTCACGAACATCGGCCAGGTCGAGCGCATGGCCGAGATGTCCGGGGCTGTGTTCCCGCAGTGGCTGCGCGAGCGGCTGGAGTCGGGTGCCTCCCCGGAGGACGTCCGCCGAATCGGGGTGGAGGCGGCCACCGAACTGTGCGCCGAGCTTCTCGCCGCGGGCGTCCCCGGCCTGCACTTCTACACGATGAACAAGTCCACCGCGACGCGGGAGATCTACGCGCAACTGGGCCTGCCCGTTGCCTGATGCGCCGCGCGCGCCCGGATCGATGAGCACTCGGACCGAACAGGGGACACCTGCATGGGGGACGCGGCGCGGCCCCACCGTGCCGTACATGCCCGGCCTCGACGGGTTGCGTGCCCTCGCCGTCATCGCCGTGATCGTGTACCACGCCGACAGCAGGTGGCTCGGCGGCGGTTTCCTCGGTGTCGAGGTGTTCTTCGTGATCTCCGGGTACCTCATCACGCTCCTCCTCGTGGCCGAGCGCGAGCGCACGGGCGCGATCTCCCTCGGCAACTTCTGGATGCGCCGGGCGAGAAGGCTGCTCCCGGCCCTCTGGCTGCTCCTGACGCTGCTGGCCGTGTGGTGCGCGGTCTGGGAGAGGGACCGCCTCGGGATGCTGCGCGGCGACACTCTCGGCGGGTTCTTCTACGGCGCCAACTGGTTCCAGATCTGGACCGGTTCCAGCTACACGAGCTCGTTCGCCTTCGCGCCGCTGCGCCACCTGTGGTCACTCGCAGTGGAGGAGCAGTTCTACATCGTCTGGCCGCTCGTGATGTGGGTGCTCCTGCGGCGCGTGAGGCCCCGCACGTCGCCGGTGCTCGCGGTGTGGTTCGTGGTCTGCGCCCTGGGCGTTGCCGTGATGACGGCGGTGATCCACCGCACCGGGCCTGTCGGCACGGTCACGGAGACACCGGACCAGTACATGTCGTTCCTCGGCAGGCAGGTCCTGCGGACGGACTTCCTCTACCTGGGCACGTTCAGCCGCGCCAGCGGGCTGTTCCTGGGTGCCGCACTCGCGATGGTGTGGCGGCCGTGGGCCCTCGTGCGCCGCGGGCTGCGCGACGGCAACAAGGTGTTCGACACGCTCGGCGTCGCGGCGCTGGCGGCACTCGGGTGGATGTGCTGGACGTTCCGTGACGTCGTGCGCGGCGAGACGCAGCACGCGTACGACCTCCTCTACAGGGGCGGGTTCCTCATGGTCGGGCTCGCCTCCGTGGTCGCGATCATGGCCGTCACGAAGCCGCGCAGCATCCTCGGCCGCTACGTGCTCGGCAACCCCGTCCTCGTGTGGGTTGGCACGCGCAGCTACGGGATCTACCTGTACCACTGGACGATCTTCCAGCTCTACCGCAAGACCACGGGGACCCCGCTGACGCTGCGCGAGTTCGCCGGTCTCATGGCCGTCACCGTCGTCATCACAGAGATGTCGTACAGGCTGGTCGAGCTGCCGGTGCGTGCGGGCAAGCTCGGGCTCGCGTGGCGGCGGTGGCGCAACCCGTCGGGCCCGGCTGCCCTCGAGGCTCGCCGCCGCCTGACCACCGCGGTGCTCCTCGCATCGGTCCTGCCCCTGTTCGCGTTCGGCTCCATGGCCACTGCCCGTGTCATCCAGGACGACATCACCGCGAACCTCGACGACAACGAGGGGGCGGTCGTGACCATCCCCACGATCGCGCCGAAGCCCACCCTGGCACCGGGCCAGACGACGGTGCCGATGCCCACCACGTCCCCGCCGAAGATCATCGACGTGCTCGCGGTCGGTGACTCCGTGATGCTCGGTTCGGCCAAGAAGCTGTCGGCGCAGGGACTCACCGTGGACGCCGCGAAGAACCGCCAGCCGCTGGACGCGCTGCAGATCTTCAACTACTACAGGTCGACGAAGGAGCTCGGCGAGACAGTCGTCATCCATCTCGGCACGAACGGCACCACCAAGGCGGGGATCTTCGACAGGCTGATGAAGCCGCTCGCCGAGGTGGACCGCGTCATCGTGCTCACGGTCCGGGTACCCACGCGCGAGTACGAGAAGATCAACAACGACATCATCTACGCGCTCCAGGGCAGGTACCCGAACGTCGAGATCCTGGACTGGTACACCATCTCCAAGGACCACCCCGAGTGGTTCGCCAAGGACAAGGTCCACCCGAACGACGCCGGCCAGGACAGGTACGTGGCCGAGATCGTGGCCAAGGTGCGGGGCTAGACGGCCCCTCCGGGCCCCGCGCGTGCAGGCGTCACAGGGCGCCGCGCCATTGGGTCCACCGGGGCCCCGGTGCGTACGCTTGTGAACATGACAACCCCAGTACGTGTCGCCGTGACCGGTGCAGCCGGCCAGATCGGCTACAGCCTCCTGTTCCGCATCGCTTCCGGGGCCGTGTTCGGCCCCGACCAGCCCGTGATCCTCCAGCTCCTCGAGATCACCCCCGCGCTCGGCGCGCTCGAGGGGGTGCGCATGGAGCTCGACGACTGTGCGTTCCCGCTGCTCGCCGGTGTCGTCGGCACCGACAGCGCGGAGACCGCGTTCGGCGATGCCGACGCCGCCTTCCTCGTGGGTGCGATGCCCCGCAAGGACGGCATGGAGCGCGGCGACCTGCTGAGCGCGAACGGCGGCATCTTCAAGCCCCAGGGCCAGGCGCTCGCCGCCGCGGCGAAGAAGGACGTGAAGGTCCTCGTGGTCGGCAACCCGGCCAACACCAACGCACTCATCGCGATGAACAACGCGAAGGGCCTGGATCCCCGTCGCTTCACCGCGATGACCCGCCTCGACCACAACCGTGCGGTGTCACAGCTCGCCGCCAAGGTCGGCAAGCCGGTGTCGTCGATCAAGAAGATGACGATCTGGGGCAACCACTCGAGCACGCAGTACCCGGACCTGTTCCACTGCGAGGTGGACGGCAAGAACGCCGCGCAGCTGGTGAACGACCAGGCGTGGCTCGACGGCGAGTTCATCCCCACCGTCGCCAAGCGCGGCGCGGCGATCATCAAGGCACGCGGCCTGTCCTCGGCGGCGTCGGCCGCCAACGCCGCGATCGACCACATGCGCTCGTGGGCGCTCGGCACCGCCGAGGGCGACTGGGTGTCCATGGCCGTGCCGTCGGACGGCAGCTACGGCGTTCCCGAGGGCCTGGTGTCCTCGTTCCCGTGCGTGTGCAGCAACGGCGAATGGTCGATCGTGCAGGGACTCGACATCGACGCGTACAGCCGCGCGAAGATCGACGCCTCCGTCGCAGAGCTCGCCGAGGAGCGCGACGAGGTGAAGAAGCTCGGGCTGATCTGATGGACCCCGCGGCCCTGGTCGACACTGACCGGTGGCCGCTGGACGACAGTGCGCTCACTGCGCGTCTCGCGGCGGAGTTCGCGCGCGAGCACGTCGTCGTGCTCCCAGGGTTCCTCCGCGAGGGGGCCCTCCCGGGTCTCGTCGCCGAGTGCGACCGACTGTCGGAGGTCGCGTACCACACCACCTACAACGCGGACCTCGAGGTGGTCGCGTACGACCAGTTCCCGCCTGAGAGCGCAATCAGGGCGCTGTACGAGTGGGACCCGTTGATGGGTTTCGCGGCCCGGGTGCTCGGCCAGGAACGCCTGCACCGCTACGCGGACCCGTTCGGTGCGCTGAACCTGGCCGTTATGCGCGACGGCCACGAGCTCGGCTGGCACTTCGACCAGACCGATTTCGTGGTGTCCATCGCGATCCAGCCGTCGCTCGGCGGCGGCCACTTCGAGAACGTGCCGCAGGTGCGCTCCGCCGCCGACGAGAACACAGCCACGGTCGAGGCGGTGCGGCGGGGGGAGCGAGACGACCTCGTCCGCATCGAGCCGATGACACCGGGCACGCTGATGCTCTTCAACGGCCGGTGGAGCCTCCACCGGGTGTCGCGCGTGACCGGTCCCGTGCCGCGCCACGTGGCCCTGCTGGCGTACGACACCAAGCCGGGAACCGACTCGAACGACGAGCTGAAGCTCGGCCGCTACGGGAGGCTGCCGGCATGAGACCGTCCGGCACCCTGCCCCACGTCGGCGAGGGTTTCGCAGGGGAGGGCGCGCACGCCGCCCACGTCAACATCGTGCTCGGCCACCGTGCGGGCCCCGTCAGCGAGTCGTGGGTGACCGCCCTCGCGACGCCGCGGGAGGGCCACGTTCCGTTCGTCGCCGTGGCCAGGCCTGGCGTCCCCGTGCGGCCGTTCACCCTCTTCGTCAACAAGGCGACGGTGGAGGGGGAGCGGCACGGCGTGCTCACGTGGGGTGCCGCGCAGGCCGGCATCGCGGCAGGAACGGGCGCCGCGACCAAGGAGAGACTCCTCCCGCGCGACCTGGACAGCCACCTCGTGATCGCCGCTGTCTGGGTGGACCCCGCCGCCACGGACGAGGAGGCGGTGTTCGCGAACAACTCCGCTGCGACGCTCGCCGCGTTCAGGATGATCGCCTCGGGCGGGCCGTCCGC
>CAZZFB010000058.1:0-10699 GCA_964653385.1 uncultured Bifidobacterium sp.
GGCACATCGCGATGCAGTTCCTCGTGGAGGCACAGTGCGACGACGGCGCGTTCCGCAACAGGATGAGCATGGAGCGACTGTGGCTGGACGAGGGGTGCACCCACGACTGCTGGGGCCGCGCTCTCTGGGCATTCGGCTCGGCCGTGTCCCACAACCACGACAACCAGATGCGCCACAAGGGCCAGCTGGGGTTCGACATGGGTGCGCGCCACCGCTCCTCCTCCCCCAGGTCCATGGCGTACGCGGCGCTCGGCGCCGCCGAGATCCTGAAGATCCATCCCTCGCACGTCGACGCGATCGATCTCCTCCACGATGCCGGCGGGATGCTGATGTCACTGCGCAGCAAGGCCCCCTGGCCGTGGCCCGAGAGCCGTCTCTCGTACGCCAACGCACTCATCCCCGAGGCCATGATCGCCGCGGGTTTCGCCCTGAAGCGGAGCGACATGCTGGACCACGGCATCGGCCTGCTCGAGTGGCTCGTCGACCACGAGACCCGCGACGGCCACCTCTCCGTCACCCCCGTCGGCGGTGCCGCGCCCGGCGACCGCAAGCCCGCCTTCGACCAGCAGCCGATCGAGGTCGCGGCCATCGCGGACGCCGCCGCCCGGGCGCACAGGGTGACGCGCGACGACAAGTGGCGCATCACCGTGGACCGTGCCGTCCACTGGTTCCTCGGCCACAACGACACGGGTGTGTCGATGATCGACCCCGTCACGGACGGCGGCTACGACGGGCTGGAAGTGGACGGCGTGAACACGAACGAAGGGGCGGAGTCGACGCTGTCGATGGTGCTCACGATGCAGCACGCGATGTCGAACGGCAACAACGGGGCATGAGGCCGAAGCGGCAGGGCGTCGACACCCCCGGTATCGCGCGGCGGACGCTGGTCGACCTGCGCCCCGACCCCTCCCGCATGACCATCAAGCTGTTCGTGGCCGGGCAGGAGGACTTCGGGCCCACCGAGAGCCGCACGAACGCGGTCGTCAACCGCATCATGTCGCTCTCGGACGCCGAGGTGCGCGAGGCACTCACCGGCGTGGAGGAGGAGTTCGCGCACCGCCACGTTGATTTCCTGCAGTGGCTCGACGTCCATGCCCACCGTGCGACCCACCGGATCGACCCCCACGTCCCCCTCTCCGAGGAGCGCTGGCGCCTGATCGGTGCGTGTTTCTCCCACGAGTTCGCGGTGGAGGGGGCGGCGCTGTGCAACCCGTCGGCAGTCGTCCACCCGGACCAGTCGGGACTGGCGCCCGGGATGCTGCGCTTCGTGATGAGCACGAGGTGCATCGGCGAGGGCCACCGTTCCTCCATCGGGTTCCGCACAGGGACCATCGACACGTGGGGCGACGTGGTGGTCGACGAACCGGGCGGCCACATCACCACCGGCATCGCCGGCGAGACGCCCATGACGAAGGCCGGCTTCCGCGGGCTACTGGAGAGCGCGAACGACTTCGGCGAGAACAGCCGGTCGATCCTGCGCGCGCTCCCCGAGGCGTTCACCTCCTCCCAGCTGGAGGAGCAACTGAACGTGCTGCTCCACGACCGCGACACCTTCCGCAACGTGGACGAGACCGTCCACCATTTCCGCCACATCGCGGAGCGCTCGTACCTCGTCACTTTCCCGGCGGCGTCGATGTTCTCCGAGCGGGTGATGTGGCCCCGTGCCGACGCCGAGCGGCGCGGGATGGAGGACGCACGGTTCACGCGCTTCATCGACCGTGACGAGCACTCCACGTACGTCGGCACCTACACCGCGTTCGACGGCCGCGACATCGCCCAGCAGGGCATCCAGACCGACGACTTCACCGCCTTCCGCACCTTCCCCATCTCGGGTCCTGCCGCACGGGGCAAGGGCCTGGCGATCTTCCCGCGCACGGTGGGGGGCCGGTTCGTCGCGCTCACCCGCCCGGACTTCGAGACGAACCACATCGCATTCAGCGACGAGGTGGAGTACTGGGAGGCGTCCGTGCCCCTTCGCGCACCGGCCCGCTCGTGGGAGGTCATCCAGCTGGGCAACTGCGGTTCGCCGATCGAGACCGAGGCCGGGTGGCTCGTCATCACGCACTCCGTCGGCCCCTTCCGCACGTACCACCTGGGGGCGATGCTCCTCGACAGCGACGACCCGTGCCGCGTGATCGGAACGCTGGACACGCCGCTCCTCTCCCCCGTCGAGTCGGACCGCAACGGCTACGTGCCGAACGTGGTGTACTCGTGCGGCAGCCTCGTGCACGGCCGGCACCTGATGATCCCCATCGGGGTGGCGGACCAGTCGATCGGCGTCGCCACGGTGCTCGTCGACGAGCTGCTGGAGAGACTCGCCGGCTGACGGTCAGGCACCCGCTCCGCGGCCGATGACGACGTACGCCACCGCACCCAGTGCCACGGCCGCGATGCCGAGGAGGAGGGTCGTCGTCCCGAGGGACGGGACCATGAGCGCCACGGTCATGAGCCCGAGCACCGGCGTGACGGGCACACCCCGCATGTCCCACCTGATCCGGAAGGGTCGTGGTTGCATTGGCATGGTGAAGCGCAGGGCGATCACCGTGAGGTTCACCGCGACGAACTCGAGGTACACGGCGAAGTCGGTGACGCCGGCGACGGTCGTGAGGTCGCCGACGAGGGCGATGGCCGCGGCGCACGAACCCGCGATGACGATCGCCGTGACGGGCGTGCGCGTGCGCCCGGCGACGCGAGCCACGGGCCCGGGCAGGGCACCCTCCGACGCCATCCCGTACATGAGCCGTGAGGAGGCCGTCAGGCACAGCAACGTGGTGTTCGTGGTGGCGATCAGTGCGACGGACGCGAGCACGGTCTCCCCCGTGTCCCCCAGCAGGTGTTCCAGAACGGACGCCACCGGGCGCGGCGACGACGCGAGAGCCCCGGCACCGATGACGCTCACGGAGACCACGGCCACGAGAACGTAGAGCAGCGACGAGATTCCCAGTGCCAGCAGCAGGGCACGGGGGATGGTGCGCACCGGGTCGCGAGTCTCCTCCGAGAGCGTGATGACCTCGTCGAACCCGATGAACGCGAAGAACACGAGTGCCGCACCGGAGAGCACGCCACCGGCCCCGCCGGGACCGGAGAGCAGGTCCACGTCCCCGACATGCGACCACCCGGCCACGATGACGAACAGCAGTCCCCCCACCTGGACGAGGCTGAGGAGGACGGTCATCCGCGCCGAGCGCCTGATGCCGGAGATGGCGACTGCCGTCACCGACGCGATCAGCAGGACGGCGCCGATCCTCCTGTCGACGTCCACGAAGTACTCGAGGTACCGCGCGAAACCGAGGGACACCGCCGCCGCGGCGACGAACAGGCCGACGACCATCATCCAACCTGTCACGAACGCGACAGACGGCGGCGCCACGTGCCGCGCGTACTCGTACTCGGCCCCTGCCCGCGGGAACATCGCGGCCAGCTCGATGTAGCTGAGGCTCGTGAGCGCACTCAGGACCGCCGCCAGCACGAAGGACATCCACACCCGGCCGCCCGCCCTGTCGGCCGCCGCACCCACGAGCACGTAGATGCCGGCGCCGACGATGATGCCCACCCCGCTCGCGGTGACGGACCACAGACCGAGCGACCGGTCGAGCGCGGGCGGCCGCGGGCCGGTGTCAGTCATCCAGGCGAAGAATAGGTTTGCCCCACACCTCGCCCACCTCGCGGTAGCGCGAGGTGACGACCGTACCGAGCGCGCCCGATGGGTCGCACCGAGCCGCCGACTGCACCTCCACCACGTACTGCGGTGCCGACGGACCGGAGAGGTACGCGCGCAGCATCGGGAGCGCGTCCGGGACGGCGCGGAAGTACTCGAACCAGCTGTACATGAACGGCGGGTCCTGCCGCAGGTGCGCGTACAGGGCGCTGCTCGCGCACATCGCCCACACCGTCCCGTGGCCCGGGTCGTTCGTGCGGAACCACCGGGCGACGTCCTCGTTCCACGGGAGGCGGGTGTCCGCGTTCAGATCCCTCGCGACCGTCAGGTCGTCCATGCGCACCGCCTCCACGGTGCGGGCGGCCGGGACCGCGGCGCACGCCACCGCCGCGGCGGCGAGCAGCCAACGGTTGCTGATGCGCGAGAGCGCGATGCCCACGGCCGTGCCGAACGGAAACATCAGGATCATCCAGTAGTGGCGGTGGAACAGGCCGCCCGCGGCGAAGGCGAGCACTGCCGCCGCCCCCCAGGACGCCATCACGACGATCGCCCTCCAGTGGGTCCGCGCCATCGTTGCCGCGGCCACGAGGACCACCACCAATGCGACTATCACCACTGGTGCGACGATGCGGCCGGTCTCGCGCAGCATCTCCCAGTCGGCCGACGCGAGCGCGCTCTTGTGCTCGATGCGCACCCCGGCGAACGCCCACCACCAGTCTCCGAAGCCGGTGAGGGCAGCGTGCCCGAGCATGAGCGAGACCGGCACGGCCGCACCGCCCGCGAGCGACCCGGCCGCGCGCGCGAACTGCCCGGCACCCCACCTGTCCTTCAGGGACGCGACGAGCACGGCAACGCACCCCGCGAGAGCGGCGTCGAACCCGCTCTGCTTGATCGTGACGGCTGCACCCCCCGCGAGGCCAGCGAGGAAGAGCATCCGCAGGTCGGGTGCGCCGCGTTCCCACACGGCGATGAGGATGCCCGCGAGGGCGACTGCACCAGCCGCGCAGCTCAGCAACTCCGCGTTCGCGATGAAGCCCTCGATCTGGGCGGTGCTGAGGGCGATGCCCACGGCCCACACGGCGGGCACCCGGGCCTTCTCCCCCGCGAGCACCCATGCGATGTGCCCGCACGCGACCATCGCCACGAAGCAGGCCGCTGTTGCGAGCAGCCGCACACCTGCGCCGCTGCCCAGCCCGACCCTGTCGAGCAGTCCGTAAATGACGAGAAGACCCTGCGGCCTGTCCACCCACACCGTGCCGTACAGGTCTGCCCCGCGGAACCACGCCCGAGCGACCGCGAGATACCCGCCCTCGTCGGTGGACAACGGCGAGAAGAGGAACCGCGCGCGGACGAGGAACACCACTACGAACGGGAGCCACGTCTTCCATCCCAGCCTGACCCGCATCACTCGGAAGGCTAGGTGCCGACGTACTCTCGGTGCATGACCGGTGACGTGTTCGCGCAGTGGCGCGACGACCTGCAGGCGTGGGCGATCCCCGACAGCATCCTCGCGCAGGCACCGGTGTCACCCTGGATACACCCGGTGGAGAACTTCACGCCGAAGGGCGACCTCCGCGTCGGGACGCCGTCGCGGATGCGCGCACTGGAGGCCCTCCCCGCCGGGGGCTCCGTGCTCGACGTCGGGTGCGGCGGGGGCCGCGCCGCGTTCGGTCTCGTCCCCCCGGCGGCGTCCGTGGTCGGCGTGGACCAGCAACAGGGGATGCTGGACGTGTTCGCCGGGGAGGCGGCGGTGCGAGGTGCGTCGTGCACGACCGTCCTCGGCAACTGGCCGGAGGCCGCGGACTCGGCGCCGGCGTGCGACGTGGTGGTGTGCCACCACGTCCTCTACAACGTGCAGGACCTGCGGCCGTTCCTGGAAGCCCTGTCGTCGCACGCACGGCGGCGCGTGGTCGTGGAGATCCCGCTGCGCCACCCGCTCAGCTCGCTATCGAGTGCGTGGCGGCACTTCTGGGGTCTCGATCGCCCGCAGGGCCCCGCTGCGGATGATGCCCTCGCGTGCATCCGTTCGCTCGGTCTCGACGCGAATCTGGAGACGTTCTCCGAACCGGCGCCGGCACGTCGGGACATCACTGATGACGACGTTCGCCACACGCGCGTGCGGCTGTGCCTGACGGCGGACCGCGACGAGGAGGTCCGCGGCTGGCTGGAGGAGAACCCCCGGCCGGGGCGCGAGCTCGCGGCGGTCTGGTGGGACGTCCCCGCCTGATGTGCCGCTGACGACCCGTTCGGTCATGGCGCCCTTCCGATACTCCTGCCGTGCGGACCGGGTGGGAGACTTGCGCGGACACACGACCCGGGGGGCTCCCATGACGACACTCGACACCGGCACCGAGGACCTGCTGGCCCGCATTGACGGCCACGTGGCCGTCATCTCTTTCAACAGGCCGCAGGCCCGCAACGCCCTGTCCGACGCGATGTACGCGGGGTTCGGCAGGGTGCTGCCGCAGCTGGCAACGGACCCGGACGTGCGGGTCGTGATGGTCACAGGGGAGGGCGGGGCGTTCTGCGCCGGCGGCGACGTGAAGGGCTTCGTCTCCAGCCACAAGTCCGACGGGGGCGCACCGCGCCAGACCGGCTCCGAGTCCGCGGTGCAGCGGCTGCGCACCATCCAGAACCAGGTCAGCTTCGCGCTGCGCCGGATGCCCCAGCCCGTGGTCGCATCGTTCCCCGGCGCAGCAGCAGGTGCAGGCCTCTCGATCGGGCTCGCCGCCGACCTGCGCATCGCGGCCGAGCGCGCGATCATCGTGACCGCGTTCTCGAACATCGGCGCGAGCGGGGACTTCGGCACCTCCTGGTTCCTGCCGCGGATCGTCGGCGAGGCGAAGGCGAAGGAACTGATGTTCCTCTCCCCCAGACTCTCGGCGCGCGAGGCGCTCGGGCTGAACATGGTCAACGCAGTGCTGCCGGACGACGGCTACGAGCAGGCCGCGCTGGAGTGGTGCCGCGACCTCGCCTCGCGCGCACCGATCGCCCTGCAGCACATGAAGCAGAACGTGAACCGCTCGCTCGACGTGTCGCTCGAGGCCGCGCTCGATGCGGAGGCAGTGGCGATGGTGCGCACGATGAGCACCGCCGACCACCGCGAGGCGTCGGCGGCTTTCGTGGAGAAGAGGCCGGCCAGGTTCACCGGCAGCTGAGCCCGCCACCACTCCGTGGCTGATTCACAACCTGTGCCGAAGGCTGTGAATCGTCACCTTGGGTTCACTTCCGGGACACCACGGGTGAAGGCCGCGTCCACTGTCAAATGACATCCTTCGGTCGTGCCCCTCACCGTGCCAGGCCCGCTTCGCCGCCACGAGGAGAGCGTCCATGTCACTCGAAGGGCTCTGCTGGCAACCGGCCAGTTCAGACGGGCGGTGTCCGCGCAGTTCATCTCGCAGACATTTGACGCCGCTTGCACCGTTCTTCTCGCGAAGATCTTCTTCTTCGGCTCGGCCGACGGACCTGCAATCTCGCAGGTGATGACTGCCGCGGCAACTGCATCGATACCGCTCTTCCTGGGCGGACCTCTTTCAGCCTTCCTGGTGGACAGGTGCGACCGTCGCATGCTCCTGGTGGCAGGTCAATCGTCGAGGGCTGCTGTGACGATCCTGTACGTCGCGTTGGTGGTCACGGATTCGGGTCACCTCGTGTACGGGGCCACAGCCCTGTCCCTCTGTGCTGGTCGCGTGATGTACACCGCACGGGTGGCGAGTGTGCGTCACCTGGTGCGACAGCATGAACTGGTCGCCGCCGACTCATTGATGCTCACCATCAGCACGCTCTCGGGTTCCGCAGGGGCCATCCTGGGCGGTGCGGCATACCTGGTGTTCGGTGCTGGTGGCTTTCTCGTGGCGATGGCCGGGCACCTGCTCGGTGCCACCGCGTACGCTCGACTGACAGTGCCGCTCGGCAGTGGGCGGGAGCGAGTGCCCGCCACCTCACGTCAGGTCGCCATCTCGCTCCTCCGCCCGAAGATCAGGTACGCAATCCTCGCGACCAGCACTCACCGGGTCGCAGTGGGTGTCGTGCTCGGGAGCACGGTGGTCTCGACCGCGGTTCTTCCCGGTCCGCCGGAGGCCCACTACGGCGTGGCCGTGGGGGCCGGTGCGCTCGGGGCATTCATTGCAACTTTTCCGGCTGAATGGCTGAACGAACGACTCAAGCGCCGCGCAGTGTCACTGCTCACCTTCGGATCGGCTTCGGCTGCTGCTGCCGCAACGGCGCTCGCGGGCTCGCCCCCCGCTGCGGTCGTCTGCCTGTTCATCCTCGGGTTCTCATTCCAGACGCTCCGTGTGAGCGCGGACGCGACCGTGCAGAAGAACGCCCCCCGAGGCTCGGGCGGCCGGGTGTTCACGGCATACGACACTGCCTACGGTGTGATGTTCCTGGCCGGCATCATGGCCGGCGCTGCACTTGCGCGTCACCTGTCGACCACCACAGTCCTCACCGCGTGTGCTCTCTGGTACGGGACCGGGGCGGTGCTCTTCGCCGTGATGCCGCGAACCGAGCCCACCGATGCAGGACAAATGCGTGCAACAACAGAGACTGCTGTCATCGAACTCGCAGCCGACAACCCGACGGCCGCCTGATCACCCACCGGGAGGTTCGCGGGGCAGTCCGAGTGCCCGCTCGCCGATCGTGTTCTTCTGGATCTCGTCCGTGCCGCCGCCGAGCGACATGCGCGGCGCGTTCAGCACGTGGTACTGCCAGAACGCCGAGTCCTCGTCGTCGCCGAACGCGATCATGGACGGATGGATTCCGGCGGCGATGGACGCCGCATGACGTGCCTGCTTCGTGCGCCACAGCTTGCCGATGCTCGGGTGCACGCCGCGCCTCTTCGACAGCCACGTCATGATCATCTCGCCGCTGTGGGCCCGCGCCAGCTCCTGGCGCACCAACGGGTCGCGTGACGCGCCGGTGCGGGCAGCGAGCGACAGAAGGAAATGGACGGGCAGCGCCGCGGAACCCGATGCCCTGCGCTCGCCGTCGTCACTGCCGGCGCCGAGCGAGGAACGTTCGTGAGCGAGAAGCTGCGTGGCGGCGCGCCAGCCGTCGTTCACCTCGCCGACCACCCAGTCCGCCGGCACGCGCGCATCCGTGAAGAAGACCTCGTTGAACTCGGCGTGCCCCGTCATCTGGCGCAGCGGGCGAACCTCCACTCCCGGCTGGTGCATGGGGATCACCATCATGGAGATGCCGGCCTTGCCGGGTTGGTCGCCCGTGCGCGCGAGCAGGATGCCGAGATCCGAGTTGTGCGCGCCCGACGTCCACACCTTCTGGCCGTTGACGACCCATTCGTCACCGTCGAGGACCGCCCGCGTGGCGAGCGACGGAAGGTCGCTGCCGGCGCCCGGTTCCGAGTACAGCTGGCACCAGATCTCCTCGCCCCGCAGCGCGGGCCGCACGAACCTCTTCTTCAGGGGCTCCGACCCGTACTGGAGGATCGTGGGCACCGCCATGTTCAGCCCGATGCCGAAGGTGCCCTCCTCCGCGGGCACGCGGCCGCGCGAGAGTCGCTGCAGCCGGCGGGCACCGTCCGCTGGTTCCGAGCGGCCGCCGTACTGCTCGGGGATCCCGAAGCCGGCGAGTCCGGCATCGAACAGCGCACCTCGCCATGCTCGTGCCCGCGCTACTCCGGAGTCACCCGCCGCGTCGAGCACTGCGGGAAGCGACGCGAAGAATCGCTCCACTGCCTCGTCGAATGCGTCCCCCACGGGGGATGACACTATTCGCCGAGGCGGCGGAAGAATCCCTCCGGGGCGACGACGTCGGAGCGGTCGAGGTCGCGTATGTCGGCCTTGCCGATGCCCATGAGGGCGGAGTCGATTCCGCCGCGGAGCAGGTCGAGCACGTTCTCCACGCCGGCCTGCCCGTTCGCGGCGAGGCCCCAGAGGTAGGCACGGCCGATCATCACGGCCTTCGCGCCCAGCGCGACCGCCTTCACCACGTCGCTGCCGCGGCGCACCCCGCCGTCGAGCACGACCTCGATCTGGCTGCCCACCGCGTCGACCACCGCCGGGAGAGCACGGATGGATGCCGGGGTGCCGTCGAGGTTGTTGCCGCCGTGGTTGGAGACCGAGAGTGCGGTGGCACCGATGTCGACGACGCGCCGGGCGTCATCCACGCGGCACACGCCCTTCACCATGAACGGGCCGTCCCACTGCGAGCGCAGCCAGGCGAGGTCCTCCCAGGTGGGCAGCGGCGTGGTCATCCACTCGTAGTACGCGCCGAAGAACGTCGGTGCCTTCTCGCCGGGCTTCGCCATGTTCGGCGCGGTGAGGTCGGGGATGCGGAACGTGCGGGCGAACTGCAGCAGCCACTTCGGCCGCGCCAGCACCTCGGGCGCCAGCTTCACTGCCGCCTTCAGGTCGACCTTCTCCGGGATCCACGGGCTGCCCCAGTCGCGGCCGTTCGAGAACGACCAGTCGAGCGTGACGATGACGCCCTTCGCTCCTGCCGCCTTCGCGCGCTCCATGCGCTGCAGGAGCGTGTCCCTGTCGCCGCACCAGTAGATCTGGAAGAAGGTCTTGTCGTTCGCCGCGGCGACGTCCTCCACGCTGCGGCTGGCGAACGAGCTGAGGCCCATGGCGATCCCGCGGTTCTGCGCGGCACGCGCGATGGCGACCTCGCCCTCCGGGTGGACGGCCTGCACGCCGGTGGGCGAGATGATCACTGGCATCGAGAGGTCCTGGCCCATCACGTTCACGGCCATGGAGCGCTCGCGCGGCAGGTTCGCCATGTGGGGGGCAAAGCCCAGCTGGTCGAACGCCGACAGGTTGTCCGCCACGGTCAGGCCCTTCTCGGAGCCGGCCACGAGGGCTCCGTAGACGGACCTCGGCAGGCGCTTCTTCGCGCGCCGCTGGGCCTCTGCGACCGTCTCGAACCATGCATTTGCCATTTCGCGCACCTCCGGGGCGGGCTTCGGAGTGTACCGCCCCAGTCTCAGCCGAGAATCGCCAGGAGGTCCGAGGGGGCGCGGGCGATGTGCGTCGCCCCCGCCCCGCGCAGTTCTTCTTCGTCGCCGTAGCCCCACATCAC
>CAZZFB010000059.1:0-2304 GCA_964653385.1 uncultured Bifidobacterium sp.
GGCCTTCGAGATCGGCAAGGAGATGCCCGTCACCGGCGAGCAGGCCTGACAGCCGCACCCTCCCGTTCGTTCGGCACGGGCGCAGCCCGATGGTGGGCACTGCCGTAGACCCTCTGATGGGCAATACTTGGGGGCATGGCACTCTTCGGGCAGGTCCTCACCGCGATGATCACGCCGTTCTCCGCGGACGGCTCCCTGAACATCGACGAGGCCGTCCGCCTGGCGAAGTGGCTGGAGGCCAACGGCAACGACGGACTCGTCGTGTCCGGCACCACGGGTGAGTCGTCCACGCTCACCGATGCCGAGAAGCTGGCCCTGTGGGACGCGGTCATCAAGGCCGTGTCCATCCCCGTGATCGCCGGCAGCGGTTCGAACGACACCGCCCACTCCGTGCATCTCACGAAGGAAGTGACGGCGCTGGGTGCGGCAGGAATCCTCGCGGTCGGCCCGTACTACAACCGCCCGTCGCAGGCCGGACTGGTGGCCCACATCACCGCCATGGCGGGAGCGACGCACCTGCCGGTCGTGGTCTACGACATCCCCGTGCGCACGGGCCGCAAGATCTCGACCGCATCGCTCGCGAAACTGGCGAACGAGGTCAAGAACGTGAGGGCGCTGAAGGACGCCGCCGGCGCCCCCGCCGAGACGGCGAACCTGATGTCCATGGTCCCCGAGGGATTCGAGCTCTACAGCGGCGACGACGGCCTCACCCTCGCGTTCCTCGCGTACGGCGGTGCCGGCGTCATCGGTGTCGCCACGCACTGGAGCGCGCCGGAGCACCAGCGCATGATCACCGCGTTCAAGGAGGGCGACGTGGCCGAGGCGCGCCGGATGAACGACATCCTGCTCGAGAGCTACGCCTTCGAGACGGGGGATGACAACCCCAACCCGATCCCGAGCAAGGTGATGATGAACCACCTCGGGTTCGACGTGGGCGAGTGCCGCCTGCCCATGGGCCCGCCGCCCGCAGGGCTCGCCGAGCGGGCCGCGAAGGTGCACGCGAACCTCGAGAAGGCACGCGCAGCCCTCCGCTGAGCACCCGCATGGCATCCCCCGTACGCATCTATTTCCTCGGCGGCCTCGGCGAGATCGGCCGCAACTGCATGGTGCTCGAGCAGAACGACCGCCTGCTGATGATCGACTGCGGGCTCATGTTCCCCGACGCCGACATGCACGGCATCGACCTCGTGCTGCCCGACTTCACCTTCCTGCGCGAGAACGCGGACAGGATCGTCGGCTGCGTGGCCACGCACGGCCACGAGGACCACGTCGGCGGACTGCAGTTCCTGCTGCGCGACATCGAGTTCCCCGTGTACGGCTCCGCGGTCACCCTCGGGCTCGCGCGCAACCGCATCGAGGAGGCCGGCCTGCTGAAGCGCACCCAGTTGGTCGAGGTGCGCGACGGCCAGCGGATCGACATCGGCGGGTTCGACGTGGAGTTCCTGCCCGTCACGCACTCCGTGCCGCATGCGCACGCCATCATCGTGCACACCGACCAGGGCGTTGTGGTGCACTCGGGCGACTTCAAGCTGGACCTCACCCCCGTCGACAACCGGCGCACGGACCTCGCCCGTCTCGGCGAGCTCTCGAGCACCGTCGGCATCCGCCTGCTCATGTGCGACTCCACGAACGCCGAGGAGGCCGGCCACGCCCCCAGCGAGCGGAGCATCGGGGGCGTGCTGCGCAACCTCTTCCACGAGCACCGCGACCGCCGCATCATCACCGCCAGCTTCGCCAGCCACATCCACCGCGTGCAGCAGATCATCGAGGCCGCCCAGGAGCACAACCGCAAGGTCGCGCTGATGGGCCGGAGCATGCAGAAGAACGTGCGCCTCGCGATGGACCTGAAGCTCCTCAGCGTGCCCGCATCCGTGTTCATCGACGTCGAGGAGATCCAGAAGTTCCCGCCGGAGCGAGTGTGCGTCATCTCCACCGGCTCCCAGGGCGAGCCGATGTCCGCCCTGTCGCTGCTGTCCCGCGGGGAGAGCAAGTGGCTGAAGGTCGGCAACGACGACACGATCATCCTGTCCAGCCATGCGATCCCCGGCAACGAGGGCAACGTGAACCGGGTGATCGACGGACTGATGCGCGCCGGCGCGAAGGTGGTGCACAGCGGGATAGCCGACGTGCACGCCACGGGCCATGCCCAGGCCGACGAACTGAAGACGTACCACTCGATCGTGCGGCCGGAGTGGTTCGTCCCGGTGCACGGCGAGTACCGGCACCTCCGCGCCCACGCAGAGCTAGCAGTGCTGATGGGGTCCGACCCGTCCACGGTCCTGCAGGCCACCGACGGCGACGTGC
>CAZZFB010000059.1:2404-10618 GCA_964653385.1 uncultured Bifidobacterium sp.
GTGCTGATGGGGTCCGACCCGTCCACGGTCCTGCAGGCCACCGACGGCGACGTGCTCGAGCTTGACGACAAGGGGATGTCCTTCGTGGGCAAGATCCCCGCGCACTACCTGTTCGTCGACGGCATCGTGGGCGACGTCGGCCAGGGGGTGCTGCGCGACAGGCGGGTCCTCGCCGAGGAGGGCGTGGTCGTCGTCATCGCCACGGTCGACAGCGAGACGAACGAGGTCATCACCGGCCCGGAGATCATCACGCGGGGCTGGGTCTACGCACCCGAGGCCGACGACCTGCTGGACGAGGCGGAGGACACCGTGCGCGCCGCCCTCGAGAGGGCCCTGCGCGACGGGGTCACGGACATCGACAACCTCGAGCGCGAGGTGCGCCGTGCGACCGGCAAGTTCGTCAGCGACCGCACGAAGCGGCGGCCGATGATCGTGCCCGTCGTGATGACCACCTGACGCCGGCACGGCCGGCCGGTGGGGAGCCGCTGCGGGCATAAGGTGTGCCCATGTACGGGGCACAGGCACTCATCAAGACTCTCGTCGATTCCGGTGTGGAGGTGTGCTTCGCGAACCCGGGCACGTCGGAGATGCACCTCGTCACCGCGATCGACACGGTCCCCGGCATGCGGCCCGTGCTCGGCCTGTTCGAGGGCGTCGTCACCGGGATGGCCGACGGCTACGCACGGGTGGCGGGCAAGCCGGCCGCGACGCTCCTGCACCTCGGGCCCGGGCTCGCGAACGGCCTGGCCAACCTGCACAACGCGAGGCGCGCGCAGACACCGGTGGTGAACATCGTGGGGGACCACGCCACCCACCACCTGCAGCACGACGCACCGCTCGCCTCCGACATCGTCGGTTTCGCCCGACCGGTGTCCGCCTGGGTGCACACCGCGACCAGCCCCGAATCCGTCGGTGCTGATGCCGCACGGGCCGTGCACGCATCGAGGCAGGCACCCGGCCAGGTCTCCACATTGATCCTTCCCGCCGACGTCGCGTGGAACGAAGGAGGCATCCCTGCCCCTGCACTGCCGGTCAGCGGGCCTGCGCACGCATCTGATGCGGCAGTCGCGCGCGTGGCCGGTGCGGTGCGGTCCGGGCGCAGGGTCGGGATCCTCATGCGCGGTGATGCCCTGAAGGAGCGCGGCCTCTCCGCGGCGGGCAGGATCGCGACCGCCGGGAACGTCACGTTGATGGCCGACACCTTCGCGCCGGCCATGCAGGCCGGTGCGGGGCGCGTGCCCGTGACGCGCCTGCCGTACTTCGCCGAGCAGCTCGTGGAGTTCCTCGCCCCGCTCGACGTGCTCGTGCTCGTGAACACCAAGCCGCCCGTGACGTTCTTCGCCTACCCGGGGCGCCCGAGCGTCGGCAAGGCCGACCACACGGAACTGATCCATCTGTCCCACCCGCACGAGGACGGGCCCGCCGCGCTCGAGGCCCTCGCTGATGCCCTCGGTGTCGCAGGTGCCGAACCTGTGACAGCACCGTTCCGCGTGGACGACACCGTCGGCGACAAGTGGGACCAGTTCGCGATCGGCCGCGCGGTCGCACGGCACCTGCCCGAGAACTCGATCGTGGTGAGCGAGGGCGGCACGCAGGGTGCGGGCACGTCTGCCGCGCTCGCGACCGGCGTGCCCCACGACGTGCTGTCCCTCACCGGCGGCTCCATCGGCATGGGCCTGCCCGTCGCGACGGGTGCCGGTGTCGCCGCGACCGACGGGCGGAAGGTGCTGTGCCTGCAGGGCGACGGCGGCGGCATGTACACGCTGCAGAGCCTGTGGACCCAGGCGCGCGAACGACTGGACGTGACCACGGTGATCTTCGCGAACAGGTCCTACGGCATCCTCCAGATCGAGCTCATGCGCACCGGCGCGGGCAAGGGCGGGGAGAAGGCCCAGTCGATGCTCGACCTCGGCAACCCCGAGCTGAACTGGGTGGACCTCGCGCGCGGCATGGGCGTGGAGGCGACCCGGGCGACGAACGTGGCGGAGTTCGAGTCGGCGTTCGCGAGTGCCATGGGCCAGAGAGGCCCCCGCCTCATCGAGGCGTACGTCTAGGCCCGCAACCCCAGCACCGGCGGGGGTATCCGTCCCCTGTGGACACCCCGCTAGTACCGTTTTTCACATGTCTGACAAGGGTTCTCGTTCGTCGTCCCCGGGGTCACGCGGCCGGACCGGCGTGAAGACCCCGCCCGCGGGCAGCCGCCGGCCCTCCTCGCGCCAGTCCTCCGGGTCGTCTGGCCGCCAGCCGGGTTCCGCCCGCAAGGGTGAGTCTCAGCTGGCCCAGGTCGCCAAGGGCCGCGAGGTCGAGTTCTGGGGTATCGGGCTGGTCAGCCTCGGCCTGCTCCTGATCCTGTCCATGTACGCGCACATGGCAGGCCCGCTCGGCACCGGCATCGACAAGATGTTCGGTTGGCTGTTCGGGCTCGGCAGGTTCGCCCTGCCCGTGATCTCGATCGTGATCGGTGTCGCCATGGTCCGCCGGCGCAGCGTCGAGCACCGGGTCAGGCTGTCCGTGGGGTGGGGCATCAACGTGCTCGCCATCCTCGGTTTCCTCCACCTCGTCAACGGTGCCGACAAGATCGTCGCGAGCGTCGACGCCATGTCGCAGGCAGGCGGCTGGTTCGGGGCCATCATCGGCGAGCCGTTGCGCAGCACCGTCAGCTGGGCCGGCGCGCTCGTCGTGCTGCTCGCCGCCGGCGTGCTCGGCACGATGCTCATCACCGACACCACGCTGCCCGAGCTGATCGACATCGTCCGGAAGCGGGCGGCCAGCCTGAACGCGGCACGCGAGGAGGCCATCGCGGCGCGCGAGGAGCGCGGCGAGACCCGGCGCCGCCAGCCGGGCATGTACGACCTGGAGGACGAACCGGAGGCCCCGGCACCCGCGTCTCGCCGCAGGCGGGAGGCCCCGGAGATCTTCGACTACTCGGAGGACGAACCCGCACCCAAGCCCGAGCGCAGGCCGCGCAAGCCGGCCGCGTCCGCGCCCGTCGACCCCGAGTTCCACCAGAAGCCGGGCATGAAGCACAAGGGCGACGACCCGCTCATCAGCACCGCGGCCCCGGCGTCGCCGGGCGAGTGGGTGCTGCCGAGCACTGACCTGCTCGGTCTCACCGAGGTTCACGAGGTGAACAAGGCGCGCGTGGCAGAGCGCGGCCGCCTGCTCGAGGAGGCGCTCGCCTCGCACGGTGTCGAGACGAGGCTCCTCGGCATGACCGTGGGCCCCACCGTCACACGTTTCGAGCTGGAGCTGGGCGCCGGCGTGAAGGTCGCCAAGGTGACCAGTCTCAACCGTGACATCGCGTACTCCATGGCCGCCACGGACGTGCGCATCCTCGCGCCGATCCCGGGCAAGTCGGCGATCGGCGTGGAGGTGCCGAACGAGTCCCGCCAGCTGGTGTCGCTCGGTGACCTCATGGTGTCGCCCGAGGCCAAGGCCGCCTCGCACCCGCTCGAGGTTGCTGTCGGCAAGGACATCGCCGGCCGCGCCGTCTTCATGAACCTGGCGAGCACCCCGCACATGCTGATCGCCGGCGCGACGGGCGCGGGCAAGTCGAGCGGGATCAACTCGATCCTCACGTCGCTGCTCATGCGCTCCACGCCCGACCAGGTGCGCCTCATCCTCATCGACCCGAAGCAAGTCGAGATGGGCCAGTACGCGCGACTGCCGCACCTTCTCACCGCCCCGGTCACCAACCCGAAGAAGGCGGCAAACGCCCTCGGCTGGGCCGTGAAGGAGATGGAGCGCCGCTACGACCTTCTGGTCGAGGTCGGGTTCCGGGACATCGCCGGCTACAACCAGGCGTTCGACAGGGGGGAGGTCGTGCAGGAGCGCGAGGGCTTCCCGCCGTACGAGCGCCTCCCGTTCATCGTGGTGGTCGTCGACGAGCTGAACGACCTCATGATGGTCGCGGCTCGCGACGTGGAGGAGTGCATCACTCGCATCGCCCAGAAGGCGCGCGCGGTGGGCATCCACCTGATCGTGGCCACCCAGCGCCCCAGCGTGAACGTGATCACCGGCGTCATCAAGGCGAACATCCCGGCACGCATGGCGTTCGCGGTGTCCTCGCTCACCGACAGCCGCGTCATCCTCGACCAGCCCGGTGCGGAGAAGCTGGTCGGCAAGGGCGACATGCTGCTCCTGCCCGGCAACACCAACATCCCCCAGCGCATCCAGGGCTCGTGGGTGGACGAGGAAGAGGTCCGCCAGGTGGTGGCGCACTGGAGGCGCCAGGCGCCCGAAGTGGTCTATGTCAGCGGCATCGAGGGCGAGGGTGACTCCGCCGGCGGCAGCGGCCAGCCCGGGCTCTTCGGCGACGGAGGCGACGACGACCTCGTGCGCCGGGCAATGGAGATCGTGGTCCGCTCGGGCCTCGGCAGCACCTCGCTCCTGCAGCGCAAGCTGAAGGTGGGGTTTGCCCGTGCCGGGCGCCTCATGGACGAGCTCGAGGAGAGGGGTGTCGTCGGCCCCAGTGAGGGCTCGAAGGCCCGCGCCGTGTTAGTAACGGTGGAGGAACTCGACGCGATGGGGTGATCGACATGGCCAATCCGGCACTTGAGACCGTGACGACGGGGCTGCGTTTCCCCGAGGGACCGGTGGCGATGCCGGACGGCAGTGTCATCCTCACCGAGATGTTCGGCCACTGCCTCACGCGCGTGGCCCCCGACGGCTCGAAGACCAAGGTCGCCGACATCACCGGCCTGCCGAACGGGCTGGCCATGGGTCCCGACGGGCACCTGTACCTGTGCAACAACGGCGGTGCCTTCACCCCCATGGAGGTCGGCGGCCTGCTGTACCCCGGCGAGTTCGACCCCGCGAAGTACATCGGCGGGCGCATCCAGAAGGTGGACATCGAGACCGGTGAGGTCACCGACCTCTACACCCACTGCGGTGATGTCGCGCTGCGCGCGCCGAACGACCTCGTGTTCGACGCGCACGGCGGCTTCTGGTTCACCGACCACGGCATCAGGCACCACCGCACCGCGGACCGAACCGGCATCTACTACGCAAAGGCGGACGGCTCGCACATCGAGGAGGTCGTCTTCCCGGTGGACTCGCCGAACGGCATCGGTCTCTCGCCGTCCGGTGACCGCGTGTACTGGGCGGAGACGCACACCGGCCGCGTGTACCAGCGCGAGGTCACCGCACCCGGAAAGGTCGCACCGATGAGCCCCGAGGTGCCGGTCATGCTGTGCGGGCTCCCCGGGTACCAGCTGTTCGACTCGCTCGCCGTCGACGCGGCCGGGAACATCTGCGTGGCCACCCTCGTGAACGGCGGAGTCACCGTGATCTCGCCCGCGGGAGAGGTGATCGATTTCGTCGCCACCGACGACCGCATCACCACGAACATCTGCTTCGGTGGCGAGGGTTTCCGGACGGCGTTCATCACCGTGTCGTCCACGGGCCAGTTGCTGCGCATGGAATGGCCATACGGGGGGCTGCGTCTCAACTATCAGTAGGCTCGGGCCGATGGCGCAGCGCTACTACATCGAGACGCTCGGCTGCCCGAAGAACCAGGTCGACTCCGAGAAGATCGCCGGCACGCTGGTCGCCCAGGGCCTGGTCGCAACTGACGATCCCGCGAAGGCCGACGTGGTGGTGGTCAACACCTGTGCCTTCATCGAGGAGGCGCGCCAGGAGAGCATCGACACCCTCCTCGTGCTCGACGACCAGCGCAAGAAGTCGTCGCGGCTCGTCGTCACCGGGTGCATGGCCGAGCGCTACGGCGACGAACTCGCCGAGGCGATGCCCGAGGCCGACCAGATCGCGGGGTTCGGGGTGCCGATCCAGCTCGGACGCAAGCCACTGAAGCTCAGCGCCGGCATTCCGTCCTTCGACCTGCTCAACCTCCCGCGCCCGCGCTCCGCGGCGCCGTGGGCCTACGTGAAGATCGCGGAGGGCTGCGACCGCAACTGCGGGTTCTGTGCGATCCCCAGTTTCAGGGGGCCCCAGCGCAGCCGCGACGTGGACGCGATCCTCGCCGAGGTGGAGCAGACCGGCGCGCGGGAGATCGTGCTGGTGGCCCAGGACCTCGCGAGCTACGGGAAGGACCGGCCCGGCGAGCTCGGCGCCGGCTCCATCGTGCCGCTCGTGCGCTCGGTCACGGCGATGGTGGACTGGGTGCGCCTCCTCTACCTGTACCCGAGCGACCTCTCCGACGACCTCATCGACGCGATCCTCGCCACGGGGGTGCCGTACTTCGACCTGTCGCTCCAGCACGTCAGCAAGCCGCACCTGCGCCGCATGCGACGGTGGGGCGACGGCGCGCGCTTCCTGGAGCGCATCGAGCGGATCCGCTCGGTCCAGCCGGACGCGGTGTTCAGGTCGAACTTCATCGTGGGCTACCCCGGCGAGACGGAGGAGGACCACGACGAGATGCTCCGTTTCGTGGAGCAGGCACAGCTCGACTGGTGCGGGTTCTTCACGTTCAGCCCCGAGGAGGGCACGCACGCCGTGACCCTGCCCGACCACGTGCCCGCGGGGCTGATGAACGAGCGCATCGCCGAGCTGCGCGAGGTGCAGGACTCGATCACGGCGCTGAAGCGTGACGCGCTGCTGGGCGAGACCGTCAGGGTGCTCGTGGACGAGCAGGGCACCGGCCGGTCTTTCCGCGAGGCCCCCGAGATCGACGGTGTCGTCCAGGTCCCCGGTGACCTCGCCGTCGGCGAGTTCCACGATGTCGAGGTAGTGCAGGTCTTCGGGCCCGACCTCATCGCTGCCGGCGCGGACATGGTGGACTAGGGCATGCCCGTCGACGACAATGCCATCGCCACATGGGCCAACGTCGTCACCGTCACGCGCGTCCTCGCCTCGCCCTTCCTCTTTGCCATCCTCCCCAGCGACAGCCGCGGGTCGTGGGTGGCCCTCATCGTGTGGGTCGTGCTGTGCGGCTCCGACGGCATCGACGGGTACCTCGCGCGCAGGCACGGCACCACCCGCAGCGGCGCCTTCCTCGACCCGCTCGCCGACAAGATCCTCATCCTGGGCGCCATGTTCACGTTGGTCAGCCGGGGGATCTTCTGGCTCCTGCCCGTCAGCATCATCGCCGGCCGGGAGATCCTGATCAGTGCGTACCGCGTGGTCGTGGGGTCACGGGGCGTGTCGGTGCCGGCCACCCGGCTGGCGAAGTGGAAGACGCTCTTCCAGCAGCTGGCCGTGGGTTTCGCCATCATGCCGCTGACGACGACCGACGTCACGTGGCTGTGGCTCGGCTTCCTGTGGGCTGCCGTCGCGCTCACCCTCATCACCGGGGCGCAGTACGCGTGGCATGCGGTCAAGGCGCGCTGAGATGACGGCAGAGGCGCTGACGGAAGAACGGAGGGCCGAACTGCAGCGCAGGACCCTGCGCACGCTGACGGTCGGGCAGGTCGTCGGTTCCGCCTCCATGTCGAGCGCCGTCACCGTGGGTGCCTACGTCATCCAGGAGATCCTCGGGCAGAAGACGCCGTGGGGAGGCATCGCGACAGCGACCGTCACCATGGGCGGGGCCGTCATGTCGCAGGTGCTGTCACGGATGATGATGCGCCGCGGCCGCCGGCCGGGGATGCAGGTCGGGTACGGCCTGGCCACGTGCGGGGCGGTCGCCGCGGGCATCGGTGCGGAGACCTCGACGCTCGTGGTGTTCCTGGCCGGGCTCTTCATGTTCGGCAGCGGCCAGGCGTCCAACCTGCTCGCGCGCTACGCCGCCACCGACCTCGCGCTGCCTGCCGACCGCTCCCGCGCCATGAGCCGCATCGTCTTCGCCTCCACCTTCGGCGCCGTGTTCGGCCCGCTCCTCATCGGGCCCGCGCAGTGGGCGGGGGAGAACGCGTTCGGGTGGCACAGGTACACCGGGCCGTGGCTCTTCGCCTCGTGCGTGCTCCTCGTGGCGTTCGCGAACGTCTCGCTGCGACTACGCCCTGACCCGCTCGTCCTCTCGGGGGGCGTGCGCAGCTCCGTCGACGAGAAGCTCCCGTCCATCCCCGCGGCGCTCCGCATCGTCACGGCGACCAGCAGGGGCCGTCTCGCGCTCGGCTCGATGGTCGTGTCCCAGGCCGCGATGGTCGCGATCATGACGATGACCCCCGTGCACATGAAACTGCACGGGCACGAGACGCTCAGCCAGTACGTGGTGTCGCTGCACATCGCGGGGATGTACGCGTTCAGTCCGCTCGTCGGCCGGTACACGGCGGACAAGGGGACCCTCGCCTCCGTGCGCCTCGGCGCGGCGATCCT
>CAZZFB010000060.1:0-3165 GCA_964653385.1 uncultured Bifidobacterium sp.
ATGAGGGCCGCGTCGGGTTTCCACCCGTACGGGACCTTGAAGGTGTGCTTGCTCACACCGAGGTCGGCGAGTCTCGTCGCGAACGCATCGATCACGTCCTTGCTGAACGGGTTCAGCGTGAGGTGCTGCTTCGACACCGAGATGCCGAGCACGTAGGCCTTGCCCTTGCGCAGGCACGGCTGGTTCCACGCGATCACCAGCTCCATCCCCTTGTTCCGCTTCGTTGCGGCGGCGAACACTGCCCTAGCGGTCGCGGCCGCCTGCTCGTCGATCCCCTCGAGGAAGGCCTCCGGTGTGTCGTGGCGCCGTGACGATGCGGACCCGCGCGCGTACATGACGACGGCATTCGCGTGCGCCTGGCTGAAGCCGTGGTTCTCGCGCAGGAAGGCCACCTGCTCGGCGTACTTGGCATCCCCGAGGTCCTTGACGGCCTTCACCCACTTCGATGCCGGGCCGCCGTGCTTCTTCTCGATGGCGGGGAAGTGCCGCGTCCTGTCGCCTTCGTTGCCGGCCATCGGGCGAGCGTAACCCCGGCCGGCACGCAGTCTCCGTGTCGTGGAGCCCGTGTGCGACGTTGCGTGCCGTCGCTAGCGTCGTGCCGTGACCATCGGACGAGTGCTTGCCGCCACCATCGACTGTGCCGAGCCCGCCGTGCTCGCGCGCTTCTGGTTGCGGCTCGTGGGCGGCGAGATCGACCCGCGCACCGAGAGCCACGACTGGGTGGCCCTGCGCGACGTCCCCGGGATCGGCAACCTCGGCTTCCAGAAGGTGCCCGAGGGGAAGTCCGCGAAGAACCGCGTCCACCTGGACATCGAGGTCGAGAGCATCGAGGAAGCCGCCGCGGCGGCGGTGAGTGCCGGCGCGACCGTGCGCGGCGAGACCGTCGAGGAACCCACGAACTTCTTCCTCGTGATGCTCGACCCCGAAGGCAACGAGTTCTGCCTCATCCGCCGCAAGGGTTGACTCGCTGAAGGGAATCAGATCGCGAGCACGTAACGCAGCGCTGTGACCTCGGCGTCGCCGTCGGGGCAGGTGCCCGCGGCGCTCCCGCCGTCCGCGCCTGTGCCGGTGGGCCCGACCGGGGCGAATCCCGCGGACTCCACGACCCTGCGTGACGCAGCGTTCGTCTCTGCGATGAGTGCCGCGAGGAACCGCACGTTGCCCATTGCTGACGCCGCACGGACGAGCTCTCTCACCGCGGTCGATGCGGCACCGCGGCGGCGGGCCCACGGTGCCACCCAGTACCCGATGTCGGCGGTGCCTGTTTCCTCGTCGATGCGGTGGATGCTGATGACGCCCGCCCCGCGGCTGCCGGTGGAGTCCGTGATGACCCACACCGCGAGCTCCCCGGCCCGGTCGACGACGAACTGCTCGGCGTGGGCGAGCGTGTAGGGACGCGGCACCAGGGTCCAGCGGAGGATCTCCGCGTCCGTGCAGGCCTCGGCAATCCACTGAGCGTCCGCAGGGACGAGTTCGCGCAACGTGAAGCCAGGCACGGCACGACCGTACACACCGCTGCTCCTGCTCGACGGCGGGTTTCCGGTGCCCATGCCACTCGGTGGCAGGATTCTCCCGTGACGTCCGCACCCACAGAAGACCCGGTCGTGGTCCTCAGGCCCGCGGTGGCAGCGGACGTCCCGCTGCTGGAACTGTGGGACGAGGACCCCGACGTCGCCGAGTCGGGAGGGGATGACGATGTCTTCGACTGGGCATGGGAGGTGCCGCGCTCGGTCGAGTGGAGGGAGATCCTCGTGGCCGAGGCGGACGGCGAGCCAGTGGGTGTCGTGGTGCTGATCGATGCCGCGCGTGAGGAGACGCACTACTGGGGCGACGACGTCGAACCAGGTGCATGGGCCATCGACATCTGGATCGGCGAGGAGCGCCACAGGTCCCGCGGGATCGGCAGGCAGATGATGGAGTCCGCACTGCGGCGCTGCTTCGGCACGCACGCGGCACCCGCTGTTCTCATCGACCCGCTCACGACGAACGTGCGGGCGATACGTTTCTACGAGCGAATGGGGTTCGTCCATGTCGGCCCCCGGCGGTTCGGCGGGGACGACTGCTCCGTCATGCGGATCACGCCCGGCGCCCTCGCCCCCGGCGGGCGGTAGGTTCACCCGGTGACGACAATCAAGGGACGGACCGGCACCGCAGTCATCGTGATCGACGTGCAGACGGCCGTGGTGGAGCAGGCGCACGACCGTGACGGCGTGGTGGCACGCATCGCGTCCGTGGTCGGGAAGGCCCGCGACGCGGAGGTGCCGGTGGTCTGGGTGCAGCACTCGGACGACGAACTGGTGCGGGACACCCCGGGCTGGCGCATTGTGGGTGAGCTCATGCCGGCTGATGGAGAACCGGTGGTGCACAAGAGCTTCGGGGACTCGTTCGAGGGCACGGACCTCGAGGAAGTGCTCGACCGCCTCGGTGCGGCGCAGCTGGTCGTCACCGGCGCCCAGACCGACTTCTGCGTGCGCTCCACGCTGCACGGCGCCGTCGCGCGTGGGTACGACGCGCTGCTCGTCTCCGATGCGCACACCACGAACGACGCGGAGTGGGACGGCACGGAGGTGCCGGCCGCTTCTGTGATCGCACACACCAACATGTACTGGCACTGGCACCGCGCCCCCGGCCGCCGCGGCGGGACCGTGGAGACGGCAGACCTCGATCTCGCGGCACTCCGGGGAGGCGCCGGGCGATGACTGTCATCGATGACCACGGCCGGCCGGAGCCCGAGCCGGCAGTCGGCGAGGTGGAGACCCTGCTCGGTTTCCTCGACTACCAGCGGGCCACGCTCGAGTGGAAGTGCCGGGGTGTCGACGCCGCGGGCATGGTGCTGCGCACCGCGAGGTCAACGATGACCCTCGCCGGGCTGCTCAACCACATGTCATGGGTGGAGGACCACTGGTTCTCGTGTTTCCTGCACGACAGGGACCGCGCGGACACGTGGAGCGGGGCGGACTTCGCCGCCGATCCCGACTGGGAGTGGAACGAGGCGTTGACGATGCCGCCGGACGAGGTCCGTGCCAGGTGGGCCGCGGCATGCGCGAAGTCACGCGGGGACGTGGCCGCTGCCCTCGCGACCGGCGGGCTGGACCAGCTCTCGCGCCGGACGTGGGACAACGGCGAGGCCCCGAGCCTGCGCTGGATTCTCGTGCACATGATCGA
>CAZZFB010000060.1:3265-10381 GCA_964653385.1 uncultured Bifidobacterium sp.
CGTGGGACAACGGCGAGGCCCCGAGCCTGCGCTGGATTCTCGTGCACATGATCGAGGAGTACGCGCGCCACAACGGCCACGCAGACCTCATCCGCGAGGCAGTGGACGGCGAGACGGGCGAGTAACTTCGGGCACCAGACTTCGTCACGTGACCTGTCCGCACTTGTAATGTCGCGGCATGGACGGAACTGCACCTGACCCGGAGGCGCTCGACGACCTGCTCGTCGAGCAGGTGGAAGGCCCCGCCGGGGGTCTCACCACGGAACAACGTCGGGACATCGTGCGTGCCGAGAATGCCGTCGCGGCCCGGTACTGGGGAGGCTTCCAGCCGCGCATCGTGCTGACGTTCCTGTTCTTCTCCGTGTGCTGGGTCGCGGTCATCGTCGCGGGGGTGCGGGGCGGCATCCCGCTGTGGGCCGGTCTGGTGCTGAACACGGTCTTTGCGACCACCTTCTACATGCCGATGCACGAGGCGACGCACAAGAACATCTGGGGCAGGCAGAACCGGCTCCGCGTGCTCGAGGACGTCATCGGTGTCCTCTGCTCCGTCCCCACCGGCATCAACTTCTCGTCGCACAGGTCGAGCCACATGCGCCACCATGCGCACACCAACGACCCGGACCGCGACCCCGACCACTTCACCGACGGCAAGGCGAGCGAGCTGCCCCTGAAGTTCCTGGGCATGACGATGCTGTTCGCGTTGCTCCCGTTGTTCGCCCTCGTGCCGCCCGCGCGGACGCTCCTCCCGCGGCCCATCCGGCACGTCCTCAACGACGGTGGTGGTTCACCCCGCGACGGCAAGGCGCAGCTGCGGTTCTGGTTGCTCTCCACGACCGTGCTCGTGGCGTGCTTCGCCACCGGCCACGGGCTCGCCGCGCTGATGCTCTGGTGGATCCCCTCCCGGCTCCAGCTGGGGTGGCTCATCTTCATCTTCGCGTGGTACCCGCACCACCCGGCCAACGAGACCGGCCGCTACCGCCACACGCGCGTGGCTGTCTTCCCCGGCTCGGGACTGGCCATCCGCGGCCACGACCACCACGCGATGCACCATCTCTTCCCGCGCGTCCCGCACTACCGCCTCCGGGCCCTGTGGGAGGAACTCGCAGGTGACATGGTCACCCGCGGCGTGCGGGCCGAGGGCCGCGCTGTCGGTGCGACACGGCCCGTCGTGTGGTGATTGGTTAGCGTCTCGCGCCATGAACGTGATCGACGCCGTGAACGCACGCATGTCCGTGCGTGACTTCCTGGACACCCCTGTCGACCCTGCCGTGCTGCGCAGCCTCGTGGAGGACGCCGCGCGCGCGCCCAGCGGCGGGAACCTGCAGCCGTGGAGGATCTACGTGCTGGATGCCGACGGGACCCGTCGCCTCCGTGAGCACCTGGCGACGAAGCCGCCGGTGGAGGCCCCCGAGTACGACATCTACCCGAAGGACCTGCCGGAGCCGTACCGCGCCAACCGGTTCGCCATCGGCGAGCAGATGTACGCCACCCTCGGCATCCCGCGCGACGACAAGGCGGGCCGCCTCGCCCAGATGGGCCGCAACCTGGACTTCTTCGGTGCCCCGGCAGCGGTGTTCTGCTTCGTGGACCGCGTGATGGGCCTCCCGCAGTGGAGCGACCTCGGGATGTACCTGCAGACGCTCATGCTGCTCGCGGTGGAGCGCGGCCTCGGCACGTGCCCGCAGGAGTTCTGGTCGATCCAGCACAAGGCCGTCAGCACGTTCTGCGGCGCGCCCGACAACGAGATGCTCTTCTGCGGAGTGGCCATCGGCCACGTCAACGAGTCCGCACCGGTCAACACCCTCCGCTCCGAGCGGATGCCCTTCGACCAGTTCGCCCGCTTCGTCCCCTGAGGCGCCGGTCCTCAGCCGAGGAGCTGGTGGTTCACCGCGCCGCGGAACGGCACGAACCCGAGACCCGAGTACAGGCCGAACGCCCCGGTCGGGTTGTCCGTGTCCACGTTGAGTGCCGCATGGGTGAGGCCCTCACGGGCGTATGCCGCCATCGTGTGCGTGATGAGCGTGCGGGCCACGCCGCGTCCGCGCCAGTCCGCGAGCGTGGCAACCTTGTCGATCCACCCGTAACGGCCGCCGATCACCTCGTCGTCCCCCGGGTAGCGGTGGCTGAGGACGAGGCCGATGACCCTGCCCCCCGCATCGAGCGCCATGAAGGACAGGTCGGTCCGGGCCCCGAAACCGGACGTCATCTGCCCCCAGCCCGCGGCGGACGTGGGGGTGGAGCCCCAGTGGTCGCGGAATGCGGCGTTCTTCACCCCGCGCAGCTCCTCGTGACGCGACGCGTCCCACGGCGCGACGGTGAAACCGTCGGCCTCGCGGACGGGCGGGAGATCATCGAGCGTGCGGTGCAGGTCGTTGAACCACCGCACGGGGACGAACCCGTTGTCGGCGAGGAGCATCTCGGATGCCGTGTCGCCGGCGGCCGTCTCGGCCCGGATGGCGACGGGCAGGCCGTGCGGGTTGGCCGCCACCAGCTCCCTTGCACGCCCGACCCCCCACGCGACGAGCCGCGAGCCGATGCCCCGCTCACGCGCCGAGGGGTGCACGCCGCCGAACACGTAGCACCGCAGTTCTCTCTCGGCGGAGTCCACGAAGTACGTGTGCGCGTGGCCCACGATCTCCCCGTCCTCCTCGATGCACACCGCATCAGTCGCGAGGTCGACATACGGCAGGGTGAGATCCTCCGCGACCTCCTCGGGACTCTGGACGAGAAGCAGGCCGGTGCCCGCATTGATCTCGTTCATCAGACGCGCGAGAGCCGGGAAGTCGGAGGGGGTCACGGGTCTCATCGCCCCGCCGCGCCCGTCGCCTGCGGCGACCGCGTCACTACTCGTCACGGGGTCGCAGGCTAGCGAGTACGGTGATCCCATGAAGTTGGGTCCCGGTCTCACGTTCTCCTGGAAGCGCGCACTCGGCATCACGGCCGCGAAGCGCAGGTTCTCGCGCGCAACGGGAATCCCGACGACGCGCTCCGGCCGTCGTGCGAAGCTCGGGCGCATCCTCGGGATGAAGTGACCGGGCGACAACCCGCATACCCCGGTCACGGGGCGGGGCACCCTGCACTCCTACACTTGATGCGTGGCCGCGAAGAAGAAAGCCCCCCGGCAGCGGGCCCCGAGGCGTGAGCCCGACCTGGACGCGGTGCTGGAGGCATCCGTGGAGTGCCTCCTCGAGAACGGCGAACGTGGCTTCCGCATCGAGCAGATCATCGAGAAGACCGGAATCTCGCGGAGTTCGCTCTATCTCCACTTCACCGACCGAGACGGCCTGGTGGAGGTGGCGAGCCTGGAGATCTTCTTCCGCGAGGTGGTGGGCAACATCGACCGCACCATCGAGGCGATGGACTCCGTGACAACCGTGGAGCAGGCCCGCTCGGTGGTTCGGCCGCTCGTGGATGCGATCGCGGCGCAGCCCGAGTCGACCCGGTGGAACCGGGTCATGGTGCTCGCGGCCAGTCACTACCGCAGCAGCCTGGAGCGCCGCCTCGCCACGATGCAGACGGAGATCAACGACCGGCTCGCCGGCAGTTTCCAGCGGTGGGTGGATCTCGGGTTCCTCGTGGACGGCGTCGACCCGCGCGAGGCCGCCTCGTTCATCCAGGCGAACACCTTCGGCAGGGTCATCCGTGACCTCGACGACAGGCGGTCGCCGGTGGAGGCCTGGAAGTCGCTCATGGAGATCACCTTCCGGGCATACATCAAGTGATGCGGCGCACTGCGCCGGCAGTGTTCGTGCTGCTGTGGAGCACCGGCTTCATCGTCGCCAGGTACGCCACCCGCGACTCAGGGGCCTTCACGTTCCTCACCGTGCGCACCGCGATCGCCGCGGCCGTGCTGTTCGTGATCGCACGCGCCGTGCGCGAGGCTCCGGTCCTCCCGGGCCAGCGTTCGACGATGCTCGTCGTGGGCCTGGGCATGCACGCCATGTACCTGGGCGGGGTGTTCTACGCGATCGAGCACGGCATGCCCTCGGGCGTCACCGCACTTCTCGCGGCACTGCACCCGGTGATGACGGCGGTGCTGGGGCGCGCGTTCCTGGGTGAGCAACTGAACAGGGCGAGGGTGTGCGGGGTCATCCTCGGGACCGCGGGTGTGGTGGCGGTCGTGGTGGAGCGCGGCGGCACCGGTGACGGCATCCCCGCGAACGCACTCGTGGCAATGGTCGTGGCGGTCCTCGGCATGAGCGCGGGCACGCTGCTGCAGCGCAGGGGCGGGCAGGGGACTCCGCTGCTGGCCGGCACGGCATGGCAGTACGTGTCGACCACGGCTGCGCTGGGGACCGTCGCCGTCCTCGGGGAGGGCTGGCGTCTCGGCAGCACGGCGCGCACGTGGTGGTCGATGGCGTGGGCCGTGGGCGTGCTCTCGCTCGCGGCGATCCTGGTCATGTTGTGGCTGCTGCACCGCCAGGCGGCGTCGGAGGTGAGCAGCCTGTTCTTCCTCACCCCCGCCCTGAGCTCAGTGGAGGCGGCCGTGCTGTTCTCGGAGTCGCTCGGCGTCCTCGCGGTGGCCGGCCTGTGCACGGCGCTGGCCGGCGTGTGGCTGGCTACCTCGGCGAGGTTCGCTACCGCTCCACGGACGTGAGGTCGGGGCCGACCACGATCTCGCCGCCGAAATGCTCGGCGGCCATCGCGTGCCACTCGGCCTCCTGCCCAGGCTGGATGGCCGGCACGAAGTGCGTGAGCACGAGCGTCCTGACGCCCGCCCGCGCGGCGGTCTGGGCTGCCTGCTGCACCGTGGAGTGGTAGTCGAGGATGTCGAGGAAGCGCGCACCCGTGGGCACCAGGGCGGCGAACTGGCGCACGAGGTCCTCGCGGATGACCGTCTGCACGTAGAAGTCGGCGCCGCGGCACATCTCGTCGAGCTCCGCGCACGGCACGGTGTCGCCGGCGAGGGCAGCCACGACACCTTCGTGCTCGAACCTGAACCCGACAGTGGGGGCGACGGGCCGGTGGTCGGTGCGGTGCACGGAGATCCTCACGTCGCCGATCTCGAAGGCGTCACCTGCCTCCACCTCGATGACGTTCACCTTCATGCCGATGCCGGCGCGCAGGTCCTCATGGTGGTCCAGGCGGTACCCCTCGTCGAGCGTCAGCATGTCGACCAGGCCGTCGACCATCTTCTTCGTGCCCTTCGGGCCGTAGACGTCGAGCGGCACCGCCGCCGGGAGCGAGATCCAGCGCGTGGTGATGATGTCGTTCAGGTCGCAGATGTGGTCACTGTGGAGGTGCGTGAGCAGCACCGCCGAGAGGAACGCGGGCGGGCAACCCGCGGCGACCATGCGCATGATGACGCCGCGCCCGGCGTCCACCACGATGTTCTGCCCGCCTGCCTGCACCAGCGACGACGGGCCCGCGCACGTGGGGCTGGGCAGGGGACTACCCGTGCCGAGAAGTGTGACTTTCATGGTGACCTCCGGTTCGCGGGCGAACCTAGTGCCGTTCCCGGGCCGGCGGGGGAACACACGCCATTCGGCGCGGTCAGCGCATCTTCGGCTTGAACGCCTCGCGGACCAGCGGCTCGTAGTGGGCCAGGTCGAAGCTCTGGTAGTCGGTGTCGAACGCGACGGAGTCGTACAGCGCGCAGAACTCCTCGGTGTAGCCGTAGAACGGCGAGTCGGCGTGTGCGTCGCGCGCGTTCCGGTCGAGGCCGATGTGGTGCCAGAAGTAGTACCCCTGGAAGATGCCGTGGTGCTTCGTCATCCACCAGTTCTTCTCGGACACGATCGGCTTCACGATTCCCGCGGCGATGTCGGGGTGGTTGAACGGCGCGAGATTGTCGCCGATGTCGTGGAGCAGCGCGCACAGCACGTACTCGTCGTCGCGGCCGTCGCGCTCGGCGCGGCTGGCCGTCTGCAGGCAGTGCTCCAGGCGGTTCACGGGGAAGCCACCGAAGTCCGACTCGAGCATGCGCAGCTGCTCCAGCACGCGGTCAGCCACGTGGGACTGGGTCTCCTGGAGGCAGACCATGATGTCGGCCCACTCCTCCTTGGTCGATTCCTGGAACGACTTGAACGTTGCCCGTGCCATCGGGTACCCCCTTGGTGTGCTTCCTGGGCGAAGTGTAGGCGGTCAGTTGCCGCGCGACCGCACGACCCGCACGGGCGTGCCGATGTCGATGTTGTCGAACAGCCACCTGGCGTCGCGCACCCGCATCCGGATGCACCCGTGGGACGAGGGCGCCTCGCCGACCGGGGTGTGGAACGGGATGTCGCCGGCCGCCGTGACCTTGTACGGGATGCCGTGGAACCCGATGTTGTCCCCGCCGCGGCCCTTGGTGAAGCGGACCATCCACTTCATGCGCTCGTTCGGGGCGGGTGTGTAGTACGCCTGGGCGGACTTCGAGAACACCCTGAAGGAGCCCGTGGGGGTGGAGTCGGAGAGGCCGGTTGACACCGGCAGGGAGGTGATGAGGCGGCGGCTGCGCGAGTACACGAACGCGCGCTGCTCGCTGAGCGACACCACGACCGAGCCGACCCGCACGTTCGCCCGCACCATCTCGGGCTCGACGACCCGTTCCCTCGTGTCGCCGGCAGCGGACCCGCCCGCAGAGTCGTTGGCAGAGGGGACTGTGGCCGACGGTCCGCCCCCCGTGGTTGCACGGACGCCACCGGGCACCGCTGCGGCGAGTGCAGCGGCGGCGAGGGTGAGGCGGAGGAGTCGGGAGGGGCGGCTCATCAGGGGGAGAGGCTAATTGCGGGCGCCACCGGTGTGGTGGAGGTCAGGCGACGGCGATGTCGAGGCCCTCGGCGAGCGTGTTCCACGCCAGCACCGCGCACTTGATGCGCACCGGGAACTTCACCACGCCCTGGAGCGCCTCGAGGTCGCCGAGGGACACCGATGTGTCCGGCTCGCCTTCTTCGATCGACATCATGTTCTTGAAGCGGCTGACGAGAGCGCGGACGTCCTCGACCTTCTTGCCCTTCACCGCGGCGCTCATCATGGATGCCGAGCTCTGGCTGATGGAGCAGCCCTGCCCGCTGATGCGCACGTCTGTCACTGTGCCGTCCTCGACCTCGAGGTACACCTCGATCTCGTCGCCGCACAGGGGGTTGTGGCCCTCGGCGCGCACGGCCGGCGGGGGCAGCACGCCGCGGTTGCGCG
>CAZZFB010000061.1:0-10367 GCA_964653385.1 uncultured Bifidobacterium sp.
TACGGCAACGTGCACGTCCGCATCGGCAAGGCCTCCTTCTCCGAGGCCGACCTCGAGACCAACCTGCGCGCCGTCCTCGACGAGCTGCAGCGGGCCAAGCCGGCCGCCGCCAAGGGCCGCTACATGAAGAAGATCTCCGTCTCCACGACCATGGGACCCGGCGTCAAGATCGACCCGAACCGTCTCAAGCCGTCTGCGGACTGAGAACCTGCCCGGGTGGCGTCCGGCAACGGCGCCCCTAGGCTCCATCCACACAACTGATCTCTCGGTCCTCGCCAGAGACGTCCGGTCCGGTTCTCCGGCCAAGGGGAGCAATCCCACCTGACCAGGCGGACACCAATCCTCGCGGCCCTGTGCCGCTCGGCGCGGCGTTCGTTCACAGCGAGCGCCCCGAGCGTGAACACAGGACACCCGAGGAGGTGAAAATGTCAAATGTCCGTTCCGAGAAGGAAGCAGTCGTCGCCGAGGTGCGCTCGAAGCTTGATGCCGCTGACGCGGTGATCATCACCGAGTACCGCGGCATGACCGTGACCCAGCTCGCCGACCTCCGCGTGCAGCTCCGCGGCGCCGGATGCGAGTACCGCGTGTACAAGAACACGCTCGCTCGTTTCGCCGCCCGCGACGCAGGCATCGCAGGTCTCGACACGCTGCTCGTCGGTCCCACCGCCATCGCATTCGTGCACGGTGATGTGGCCGCTGTCGCGAAGACCCTGAAGGAATACGCCAAGACCAACCCGCTGCTCGTCATCCGGGGCGGTGCGGTGGCCGGCAAGGCCGTCTCCGCGAAGGAAGTCGAGGTCCTCGCCGATCTCCCGTCGCGCGAGGTCATGCTCAGCCAGTTCGCCGGCATGCTGCAGGCCCCGCTCGTCAAGACGGCCGGTCTGCTGCAGGCGCTCCCGCGCAACATGGCGTACGGCCTGAAGGCTCTCGTCGACCAGAAGTCGGCAGCCTGACCTGACCAGCCGGCGCACGCCGGCAACCAACCAACCCAACAACTTTCCACAGGGGTCCCGACCCGGGCCCCGCAACCAATCACACAACTCGGGGGTCCCGCGAAGGGGCCCCGCAAAAAAGGAGAACGAGCATCATGGCTCTCACCAAGGAAGACATCCTGGACGGCATCGCCGCCCTCACCGTCATCGAACTGAAGGAGCTCCTCGACGCGTTCGAGGAGAAGTTCGGCGTGACCGCAGCTGCCCCGGCAGCGGTGGCCATGGTCGCCGCGGGTGGCGCAGCCGCCGGCGGTGCCGCAGCCGAGGACGAGAAGGACGAGTTCGACGTCATCCTCACCGACGGCGGCGCGCAGAAGATCGGCGTCATCAAGGTCGTCCGCGAGCTCACCAGCCTCGGCCTCAAGGAGGCCAAGGACCTCGTCGACGGCGCACCGAAGCCTGTCCTCGAGAAGGTCAACAAGGACGACGCGGAGAAGGCCAAGGCCAAGCTGGTCGAGGCCGGCGCATCCGTCGAGCTCAAGTGATCCGGGCGGCCGAGGCCGCATCCTGATCCCCGAAATGCCCGCCCCCCAGGGGGCGGGCATTTCTCATTCATTCTCATAATTTGGCCCAGCCGCGTCCCGGGGGTGCTTGACTGACCCCATTCCCGGGGCGTACTTTGCCCCCACCTCGGCGGGGCCCCTTCACGGGGGGCCTGTTTGGCCGTTGTCTTGCATGGGTTTGCGCCGATAGCGTTGTCGGTTGCCGTGTCTTGCCCCTCCTGGTTCCGCCTTCCCCAAAATCAGTGCGGATTCCCGGTGGTGCACGTCGTTGCTCTTTCCCATCTCGAAGTTCAGGAGTGATCGTGGCCCCACGTTCCTTGTCGCATGACCGTTACTCGTTCGCCAACCTGGTGGAGCAACTCGAACTTCCCGATCTCATCGCAGTGCAGCGCGAGTCCTTCGACTGGTTCATGAAGGAGGGTCTCGCCGAGACCTTCCGCGACATCTCGCCGATCTCCGACTACTCCGGCGACCTGCAGCTGCAGCTCGAGTTCGATCCCGAGGACGAGGACCTCTGCCCCGGGCCGAAGTTCACCGAGGCCGAGTGCCGCGAGAAGGAGATGACGTTCGCCACGCCCGTGTTCGTGCGCGCGATCTTCTCCAACCGCACCACCGGCGAGATCAAGGAGCAGGTCGTCTTCATGGGCGACTTCCCGAAGATGACGAACAAGGGGACGTTCATCATCAACGGCACCGAGCGCGTCGTCGTGTCGCAGCTCGTCCGTTCGCCCGGCGTCATCTTCGAGCCGGGCGAGCGCTACCGCCTGCGCAACCTGTCCAAGCACCAGCTCGTCAAGGGCACCGTGCACCCGTACCGCGGGGAGTGGCTGGAGTTCGACGTCGAGCAGAAGCCCGGCAAGGACGTCACCGCAGGCTGCCGCGTCGCCCGCAAGCGCCGCATGAGCGTGTTCACGCTGCTGCGCGCCCTCGGCTACGACGAGGAGAACGCCCCCGGCTTCCTCGACCGTTTCGTCTCCCACTTCGACTTCCTCGAGGGCCAGTGGGAGAAGGAGCGCCACACGTACGCCACGCGCGACGAGGCGCTCATGGAGATCTACAAGCGTGCCCGCCCCGGCGAGCCCGTCAACGTGGAGTCCGCCCGCGCGTACTTCGAGGGCGCGTTCTTCGAGAGCCGCCGCTACGACCTCAGCCGCGTCGGCCGCTACAAGCTGAACCGCAAGCTCGGCGGCGAGGTCGCCAAGCTCACCGAACTGTTCGGTCTCACCCCCGACCAGCTCGACCTCCCCACCGACAACCGCGAGGTGCTCACCAAGTGCGAGGTCCTCGCGGCCGTGTCGTACATGCTCCACCTCGTCAACCAGGCGCCGGGCTACCGCCTGGACGACCAGGACCACTTCGCCAACAGGCGCGTGCGCTCCGTGGGCGAGCTCATCCAGAACCAGGTCCGCATCGGCCTGTCCCGCATGGAGCGCGTCGTCCGCGAGCGCATGACCACCCAGGACGTCGAGTCGATCACCCCGCAGACGCTCATCAACATCCGTCCCGTGGTCGCCGCCATCAAGGAGTTCTTCGGGACGTCGCAGCTGTCGCAGTTCATGGACCAGGTGAACCCGCTCTCCGGCCTGACCCACCGCCGTCGCCTCTCGGCGCTCGGCCCGGGCGGCCTCAGCCGCGAGCGCGCGGGCTTCGAGGTCCGCGACGTTCACTTCTCGCACTACGGCCGCATGTGCCCGATCGAGACGCCCGAGGGCCCGAACATCGGCCTGATCGGCGCGCTCTCCACCTACGCGCGCGTGAACGAGTTCGGCTTCATCGAGACGCCCTACCGCCGCGTGAAGAACGGCAAGGTCACCGACGAAATCGTCTACATGGCCGCCGACGAGGAGGAGAACTACGTCGTCGCCCAGGCCAACACGCCGGTCAACAAGGACGGCTCCTTCAAGGAGTCGCGCATCCTCGTGCGCCGCTCGCCCCAGGCCGCCACGCTCGACGACCTGCGCAAGATGCTGGAGGCCGAGAGCTTCTTCGGTGCCACCACCGACATCGCCTCGGTCTCCCCGGAGGAGGTCGACTTCATCGACGTGTCGCCGAAGCAGATCGTCTCCGTCGCCACGGCGCTCATCCCGTTCCTCGAGCACGACGACGCGAACCGCGCGCTCATGGGCGCGAACATGCAGCGCCAGGCTGTGCCGCTCGTGCGCGCCGAGGCCCCGTACGTGGGCACCGGCATCGAGCGCCGCGCCGCGCGTGACGGCGCCGACGTGATCCTCGCGGAGGACAACGGCGAGGTCGTGGAGATCACCGGCGACATGATCGTCATGAAGTACGCCGGCCAGTCGAGGAAGGTGGAGCACAAGCTGATGAAGTTCCACCGCTCGAACCAGGACACCTGCATCAACCAGGTCATCCGCGTGTCCGAGGGCCAGTCGGTGAAGAAGGGCGACCTCCTCGCGGACGGCCCCAGCACCGACGACGGCGAGCTCGCGCTCGGCAAGAACCTGCTCGTGGCCCTCATGCCGTGGGAGGGCTACAACTTCGAGGACGCCATCATCCTGTCGGAGCGCATCGTGCGCGACGACGTGCTCACCTCGATCCACATCCACAACTACGAGGTCGACGCCCGCGACACCAAGCTGGGCCCGGAGGAGATCTCGCGCGACATCCCGAACCTGTCGGACGACATCGTCCGCGACCTCGACGACATGGGCATCATCCGTGTCGGCGCGGAGGTCGGCCCCGGCGACGTGCTCGTCGGCAAGGTCACCCCGAAGGGCGAGACGGAGCTGACCCCGGAGGAGCGCCTGCTGCGCGCGATCTTCGGCGAGAAGGCCCGCGAGGTGCGCGACACCTCCCTGAAGGTGCCCCACGGCGAGGGCGGCAAGGTCATCGACGTGAAGGTGTTCTCCCGTGACAACGGTGACGAGCTCCCGCCCGGCGTGAACCAGCTGGTCAAGGTCTTCGTGGCCCAGAAGCGCAAGATCTCGGTGGGCGACAAGCTCGCCGGCCGCCACGGCAACAAGGGCGTCATCTCGAAGATCCTGCCCGTCGAGGACATGCCCTACATGGAGGACGGCACCCCCGTCGACATCATCCTCAACCCGCTCGGCGTGCCGAGCCGCATGAACGTCGGCCAGGTGCTGGAGGCCCACCTCGGGTACGCCGCGCGCTGGGGCTGGACGGACTCCAAGAACGGCAAGACCGTCGGTGCCGCACCGAAGCGCGGCACCGAGTCGAAGACCCGCACCTCCACCGAGCCCTCCACCTACATCGCCACGCCCGTGTTCGACGGCGCGCACTGGGACGAGGCGGAGAAGTCCGGTGACCACCCGACCATCCAGGAGATCTTCGAGAACCTGAACCGGGAGGGTGCGGACGGCCAGCGCCTCATCCAGACCACCGGCAAGGCGCTGCTGCGCAACGGCCGCACCGGCGAGACGTACGACAACCCGATCACCGTCGGCTACATGTACATCCTGAAGCTGCACCACCTGGTGGACGACAAGATCCACGCGCGTTCCACCGGCCCGTACAGCATGATCACCCAGCAGCCCCTCGGCGGCAAGGCCCAGTTCGGCGGCCAGCGCTTCGGCGAGATGGAGGTGTGGGCACTGGAGGCGTACGGCGCCGCCTACTGCCTGCAGGAACTGCTCACCATCAAGTCGGACGACGTGCTCGGCCGCGTGAAGGTGTACGAGGCGATCGTGAAGGGCGACAACATCCCCGAGCCCGGCATCCCCGAGTCCTTCAAGGTGCTCATGAAGGAGATGCAGTCCCTCTGCCTGAACGTCGAGGTCCTCGACACCGCGGGCAAGGAGATCGAGATGCACGAGTTCGACGACGAGATCTACCGCACCGCGGAGGAGCTCGGCATCGACATCAGCCGCCCGGAGCGAGGCTCCGACGACGACGACCGTGACAACCGCGGCGTGCGCGCCTACTGATCGCTGGAAGACGAAGAGGAAACGGAAACACCATGCTCGACGTGAACATGTTCGAACAACTGCGCATCGGTCTGGCCACCGCCGACCAGATCCGCAACTGGTCCAAGGGCGAGGTCAAGAAGCCCGAGACCATCAACTACCGCACCCTGCGCCCCGAGAAGGACGGTCTCTTCTGCGAGAAGATCTTCGGGCCCACCCGTGACTGGGAGTGCTACTGCGGCAAGTACAAGCGCGTGCGCTTCAAGGGCATCATCTGCGAGCGCTGCGGCGTCGAGGTGACCCGGTCCAAGGTGCGCCGCGAGCGCATGGGCCACATCGAGCTCGCCGCGCCCGTCGTGCACATCTGGTACCTCCGCGGCACCCGCTCGTGGCTGGCCTACCTGCTGGGCGGCCTGGAGCCGAAGGAAGAGCTGAAGGCCAAGCAGCTGGAGAAGGTCATCTACTTCGCCGCGTACCTCGTGACCACCATCGACGAGGAGAAGCGCCATGCCGACCTCCCGAAGCTCGAGGCCGAGTTCCTCGAGGAGTGCGACGCCGTCATCAAGGACCGCGACAAGACCCTGAAGGCGCGCCTGAAGGAGCACGAGGCCGAGCTGAAGACCATGGAGAAGGAGGGTGCCAAGGACGCCGACGTCCGTGCCCGCCAGCGTGCCATGGACAAGGAGGAGACCAGCCTCCGCGAGCGCTTCGACCAGGAACTGGACATGGTGAAGCGCACGTGGGACGAGTTCCGTGACCTGCATTCCCGCAAGATCATCGAGGACGAGGGCCTGTGGCGCGAGCTGAAGGAGCGCTACGCGGACTACTTCACCGGCGGCACCGGTGCCGACGCCATCAAGCAGCTCATCGACTCGATCGACTTCGACGAGGAGGAGATCAAGCTGCGTGACGCGATCGAGAACGGCATGAAGGGCAAGCCCCTCTCCGCGCAGCGCAAGCAGAAGGCCATCAAGCGCCTGAAGATCGTGGCGTCGTTCAACAAGCGCGACGAGCACGGCCGCAAGGCGAACAGCCCGAAGGCCATGATCCTCGACGTCGTGCCGGTCATCCCGCCCGACCTGCGCCCCATGGTGCAGCTGGACGGCGGCCGCTTCGCGACCTCCGACCTGAACGACCTGTACCGCCGCGTCATCAACCGCAACAACCGTCTCCGCCGCCTGCTCGACCTCGGTGCCCCCGAGATCATCGTGAACAACGAGAAGCGCATGCTGCAGGAGGCCGTGGACGCGCTGTTCGACAACGGCCGCCGCGGCCGCCCGGTCACCGGGCCGGGCAACCGCCCGCTGAAGTCGCTCTCCGACATGCTGAAGGGCAAGCAGGGCCGGTTCCGCCAGAACCTGCTCGGCAAGCGCGTGGACTACTCGGGCCGCTCCGTCATCGTGGCCGGCCCCACCCTGCGCCTGCACCAGTGCGGCCTGCCGAAGCTGATGGCACTCGAGCTGTTCAAGCCGTTCGTCATGAAGCGCCTCGTCGACCTCGAGCTGGCCCAGAACATCAAGAGCGCGAAGCGCATGGTGGAGCGCCGCCGTCCGCAGGTGTGGGACGTCCTCGAGGACGTCATCAAGGAGCACCCGGTCATGCTGAACCGTGCGCCCACGCTGCACCGTCTCGGCATCCAGGCGTTCGAGCCGATCCTGGTGGAGGGCAAGGCCATCCAGATCCACCCGCTCGTCTGCACCGCGTTCAACGCCGACTTCGACGGTGACCAGATGGCAGTCCACCTGCCGCTGTCCACCGAGGCACAGGCAGAGGCCCGCGTGCTGATGCTCTCGGCCAACAACATCCTGTCGCCGGCATCGGGCCGCCCGATCGTGACGCCCAGCCAGGACCTCATCATCGGCGGGTTCTACCTGACCGAGCAGGTCGACGGCGCCAGGGGCGAGGGCCGCACCTTCGGCTCCCGCTGGGAGCTGTTCCGCGCGCTCGACGAGGGTGCCGTGTCCCTGCACGCGAAGGTCACGCTGTCCGAGCGCAACGAGTCCGGCAAGCGCGAGTCCTTCGTGACCACGCCCGGCCGCGTCCTCTTCGAGGACACGCTGCCCGCCGACTACCCGGAGCGCTTCGGCCACATCGAGGCCCCGGTGAAGAAGCGCGAGATGGGCATCATCGTGGAGCGCCTCTCCGACCACTACGGCAAGGCCGAGATCAGCCAGACCCTCGACGACCTGAAGGCCGTCTGCTACCGCTACGCGTCGCAGTCCGGCCTCACGGTCTCGATCGACGACGTGAAGACGCCGAAGGCGAAGCGCACGCTGCTCGACGACTACGAGAAGCAGGCCGACAAGGTCGAGACGCAGTTCCGCCGCGGCATCATCACCGACGGCGAGCGCCGCCAGCAGGAGGTCCGCATCTGGACCGACGCCACCGCCGACGTCCAGAAGGCGATGGAGGAGGAGTTCAAGGCCGCCAGGTTCAACCCGATCGACATGATGGTGGGCTCCGGCGCGCGAGGGAACATGACCCAGATGCGCCAGATCGCCGGCATGCGCGGCCTCGTGGCCAACCCGCGCGGTGACATGATCCCCCGCCCGATCAAGAGCAACTTCCGCGAGGGTCTCGAGACGCTCGAGTACTTCATCGCCACGCCGGGCGCCCGCAAGGGCCTCGTCGACACCGCGCTCCGCACCGCGGACTCGGGCTACCTGACGCGCCGTCTCGTGGACGTCGCCCAGGAGCTCATCGTCCGCGAGGACGACTGCGGTGCCCGTCTCGGCCTGTGGGTGGAGAACGTGAAGCCCGACACCGGCAACTTCCGTGCCCACCTGGACACGAAGCTGTTCGGCCGTGCGCTGCTCGCCGACGTGGAACTGAGCGACGGCACCGTCATCGCGAAGAACACGATCCTCGGCGACAAGGAGGTCGACGCCCTGCGCGACGACCCGAAGGTCGACCGTGTGCAGGTCCGCTCCGTCGTCACCTGTGACGCGGTGCTCGGCGTGTGCGCGCTCTGCTACGGCCGTTCGCTGGCCACCGGCAAGTCGATCGAGCTCGGCGAGGCCGTCGGCGTCATCGCCGCGCAGTCCATCGGCGAGCCCGGCACGCAGCTGACCATGCGCACGTTCCACACCGGTGGCGTCGCGGGCAAGGACATCGCCGGCGGTCTGCCGCGCGTCGTCGAGCTCTTCGAGGCCCGCACCCCGCGCGGTTCCGCACGTCTCGCCAAGGCGACCGGCAAGGTCCGCATCGGCGAGGACGAGGGCAAGGGCATCCCGGTGTCCATCGTGGACGACAAGGGCGAGGAACACCTCATCATGCTCCCGTCGGGCAGCCGCCCGAAGGTGCGCGACGGCGAGAACATCGAGGCGGGCCAGCCGGTCACCGACGGTCCGTTCGACCCGAAGGAGATCATGGAGATCCTCGGCATCCGCCAGACGCAGCAGTACCTCGTGGAAGAGGTGCAGAAGGTGTACCGCGACCAGGGTGTGTCCATCCACGACAAGCACATCGAGCTGATCGTGCGCCAGATGACCCGCCGCATCGGCGTGCAGGAGCCCGGCGACACCGGCTTCCTGCCCGGCGAGCGCGTCGACGCCAAGGCGTTCCGCGACACCAACAAGGCGATGGTCGAGCAGGGCAAGCGCCCCGCCGAGGGCCGCCCGGAGATCATGGGCATCACCAAGGCATCGCTCGCCACCGACTCGTGGCTGTCCGCCGCGTCGTTCCAGGAGACCACCAGGGTGCTCACCGAGGCCGCCATCGACGGCCGCGGCGACAGCCTCCTCGGCCTCAAGGAGAACATCATCATCGGCAAGCTGATCCCCGCCGGCACCGGCATGGAGAAGTACCGCTGGTTCGACATCGACGCCCCGGACTACGTGCCGCTCGAGTACTTCAGCACGGAGGAGGCCGACCCGGCCGCCTACCTGGCGGGCCTGCAGGGCTCCTACGTGCCCGGCGCCGAGACCCAGGCGGACGAGTCACCGGTCGCGGTGATGGAGCCCCCGGCAGGCACCGACGACAGCGACGGAGCCGACGAGTCCTCGGCAATCTGAACCCCGCCGGCAGGTTGCCACCGGGGGACACCCGCCCATAGCCTTGACCGTCTTGATGGTCTGGCCCATCGGGCGGGTTTCCCGCCGGATCAGACCCGATTTTTCCCACAACAAGAGGTAGAAGCGTGCCCACAATCCAGCAGCTGATCCGCCAGGGTCGCAGCACGAAGACAACCAAGACGAAGACGCCGGCCCTCAAGGGTTCGCCGCAGCGTCGCGGCGTGTGCACGCGCGTGTTCACCCAGACCCCGAAGAAGCCGAACTCGGCACTGCGCAAGGTCGCCCGCGTGCGCCTCTCCAGCGGCGCCGAGGTCACGGCCTACATCCCGGGCGAGGGCCACAACCTCCAGGAGCACTCCATCGTCCTCGTCCGTGGCGGCCGCGTGCGCGACCTCCCGGGCGTGCGCTACAAGATCATCCGCGGCGCGCTCGACGCAGCCGGCGTCAAGAACCGCAAGCAGGCGCGCAGCCGTTACGGCGCGAAGCGCGAGAAGTAAGAAGGAACACACATGCCGCGCAAGGGCCCCGCACAACGCCGCGAACTGGTCGCCGACCCGATCTACCGTTCGCTCCTCGTCACGCAGCTCACCAACAAGGTGATGCTCCACGGCAAGAAGAGCACCGCCGAGAAGATCGTGTACGACGCGCTCGAGATGATCGAGAAGAAGACCGGCACCGAGCCGATCGCCACCCTGAAGCGCGCCATCGAGAACGTGAAGCCGCCCCTCGAGGTGCGCAGCCGCCGCGTCGGCGGAGCCACCTACCAGGTGCCCGTCGAGGTCAAGCCCCGCCGTGCCACCACGCTCGCGATCCGCTGGGTCGTGGACTACGCCCGCGCGCGCCGCGAGAAGACCATGGCCGAGTGCCTGGCCAACGAGCTGATGGACGCCGCAAACGGTCTCGGGGCGTCCATGAAGAAGCGCGACGACATGCAGAAGATGGCCGAGTCCAACAAGGCCTTCGCGCACTACCGCTGGT
>CAZZFB010000062.1:0-4000 GCA_964653385.1 uncultured Bifidobacterium sp.
AACTGGTCGCGCCGGTTCAAGAACCACCAGGAGAAGCTGAAGAGCGGCGACGTGTACCAGGTGGCCGAGGTCGTCCGCAATCTCGCGGCCCGCAACCGTGACGCGTCGCTCTCCGCGGCGGAGCGCACCATGTACGAGCGCGCGCGGGTCAACCTGATCTCCGAGATCGCGCCGGCCCTGAAGGTGTCCAACGAGGAGGCCGAGAAGTTCCTGAACGCCGCCCTGGAGAAGGGCGTGCTCAAGCCGGCGAAGGCCGCGAAGAAGAAGGCCGAGGCCCCGAAGAAGGCCAAGGCTGACGACGACGACGAAGACGACGAGTAGGCAGATGGCCCGCGTCGGGTTCTGCGGTCTCGGGGTCATGGGCGCCCCCATGGCGGGCCATCTCGCGTCCGCCGGCCACGAGGTCACGGTCTACAACCGCACCTCGTCGAAGGCCCTCGAGTGGGTCGCCGCCAACGGCGGGAGCGCCGCGCCCACGCCGGCCGAGGTCGCGGCCGTGAGCGACGTGGTCTTCCTGTGCGTGGGCAATGACGACGACGTCCGCCAGGTGATCCTCGGTGACGGTGGCGTCCTCGACGGTGCCCGCGAGGGTCTGGTCGTCGTCGACCACACCACCACCAGCGCCGAGCTCGCGACGGACATGGCAACGTCGTGTGAGGTTCACGGGGTGGCGTTCGTCGACGCGCCCGTCTCGGGCGGCCAGTCGGGTGCGGAGAACGGCGTGCTCACCGTGATGTGCGGGTCCGCCGACGAGACGGTGTTCGCGTCGGTCGAGGGGATCATCGCGGCGTACTCGCGTGCGTGCGTGCGTCTCGGGGGTTCCGGCGCCGGGCAGCTGGCCAAGATGGTCAACCAGATCTGCATCGCCGGCCTCGTGCAGGCACTCAGCGAGGGGGTCGCGTTCGCGTCGAACGCCGGGCTGGACCCGCATGCCGTGATCGACGTCATCAGCAAGGGCGCCGCCCAGAGCTGGCAGATGGATAACCGGGCGCACACCATGGTCGACGGCAGGTTCGACTTCGGGTTCGCGGTGGAGTGGATGGTCAAGGACCTCACCTATGCCGTCGCCGAGGCCCGCAGCAACGGCTCGCAGGTCCCGGTCACCGAGCAGGTGCTCGGCTACTACGGCGAGCTCATGGACCGCGGCCGCGGACGGCTGGACACCAGCAGCCTGGTCACGCGCCTCCCGCGCTGACTCACTTCCCCGCGGCGGCGGTGGCGAAGATGTCGAGCAGCGAGTCGAGCTGCGCGTCCGTGATGACGAGCGGAGGGCAGAACGTGTTGCAGTCGTTGATCGCGCGCGTGATCGCGCCGAGCTCCAGCATGCGGTCCCGGATCTTGATGGCGTCCTGGTCCGGCCGCAGGGCCGCCGCCCACACTGCGCCCCGCCCGCGAACGCCCGCAATTGTGCCGTCCGCGGCAAGGGCCGTCAGCCCGGCCTCCAGGCGGGCACCGATCGCCGCGGCGCGCGGCAGCAGGCTCTCGTCCTCGAGGATCTCGATGTTCTTGAGGGCCGCGGCACAGACCGTGGCGTGACCCGAGTACGTGTACCCGTGGCGCAGGATGAAGTCCGGGTCCGACTCGAGCGGTGCCGTCACGCTCGTGGCGCACACGACGCCCCCGAGCGGCTGGTACCCGCTCGTCACCGCCTTCGCGAACGTGATCATGTCCGGGGTGACCCCGTAGTGCGCGGCCCCGAACCACTCGCCGAGGCGGCCGAACGCGGTGATGACCTCGTCGAAGATCAGGTACGCGCCGTTGTCGTCGCACAGCCGCCGCAGCCCCTGCAGGTATTCCGTGGTGCTGGGGAACACACCGCCCGCGCCCTGCACCGGCTCCGAGATGATGGCGGCGAGGCGGCCCTTGTTCCTCTCCACCGCGACCGACATCGCCTCGATGTCGTCGGCATCCACCTGGATGACGTCCTCGAGGAGGGTGCCGTACCCCACCTTGTTCGGCGCGATTCCCTGGGCGCTCGTGCCGCCGTAGTTGGTGCCGTGGTACCCGCGGGTGCGGCTGATGATGACGGTGCGCTCCGGACGGCCAGCCTGCACGTGGGCCACGCGGGCGAGCTTCATCGCCGAGTCGATCGCCTCTGAGCCGCTCCCGCACAGGAACACCCGCGCGTCACGGATGGGGGAGAGCGCAGCGATCCTCTCGCTCACGGCGTCGGCCGGGGCGGTGGTGAAGGGGTCGAACGCCGAGTACGCCTCGAGCGCGGTGACCTGGGCCGCGATGGCGTCCGCCATCTCGCGCCGGCCGTGCCCGATGGCGCAGTACCAGAGGCTGGCCATCCCGTCGATCAGCACCTTGCCCTGGTCCGTGGTGACTGTCGCCCCCTGGCCGCTGACGAGGCGGATGAAGGAGGGCTTGGCTGGCTTGGCGAAAGGGTGCAGGAACGGGCCGGTCATGGCTTCACCCTAGGTCGGGTTGCAATCGCGGGCCCGGGAAGCGATAATGAGAACCGTTCCCATAAATCAAGGAGTGACAATGAGAAGGTCAGCAGCGATTCTTGCGGTGGCGGTCGGTCTGTCCGCGTGCGGTGGATCGTCCGCATCGGTGGACACCACTGTCCCTGCCGCAGCACCTGACACGACCCTGCCGGCTGCCGTCGACAGGGCCGTGATCGTGGCGACCAACTCGGTCCTCCAGGCGTTCGTGCAGATGGTCGTGGGGGACTCGGCCGAGGTGCTCACAGTGATACCCGACGGGAAGGACCCGCACGACTTCGAGCCGTCCGCGCAGGACATCGCCGCGCTCAACTCCGCCGACCTCATCGTGCAGAACGGCCTCGACTTCGAGCACGGCGTGGAGGACTCGATCGAGACGGCGGCAAAGGCGGGGGTCACCGTGTGGACCCTGACCGACCACGTCACGCTCATCGGGGAGGACCCGCACGTGTTCACCGACCCGCTGACGATGGCCGGTGCCGTCGATGCGCTCGCCACGGCCGTCACGGCGCTCGAGGGTGTCTCCGCCGACGCCGCGTCCGCGCGGTCGCGGCTCGATGCAGCTGCCTCGGCGGCAGGCACGTCGATCAGCTCGCTCGGTGCCGGCAAGTGCAGGCTGGTCACCGACCACGACGCTCTCGCGTACTTCGCGAAGAGGTTCGGCTGCACGGTCGTCGGTGCGGTCATCCCGTCGTTCTCCTCGGCCGCCGAGGCGTCCGCGAGGGACCTGGAGGCGGTGCGCAAGGCCGCGGGCTCCGTGAAGGCGATCTTCATGGAGGAAGGCGCCCCCGATGCGGTCGTGCGCCAGGTCGCCGACGAGCTCGGCATCAAGCTGGTGGAGCTGCGCATCCATGCTCTCCCGGCTGACGGCTCGTACACGGGCTACGTGCAGGCGCTCGCGGACTCGATCACGGCGGCCCTGTCCTGATGGAAGGCCTGTGGAGGCCGTTCGCCGAGAACGGGTTCCTCCTGAACGCGCTCCTCGCGGGCATCCTCGTGAGCGTGCTCTGCGCCTGCGCCGGCACGTTCGTGGTCCTGCGCGGGCTCGCCTTCGTGGGTGATGCGCTCGCCCACGGCGTGCTGCCCGGTGTCGCCGTGGCCGTCCTGCTGGGCGTTCCGTCCCTCGCCGGCGCGGCACTCGGAGCCCTCGTCATGATGGGCGGCGTCGGCGTCGTGCAGCGCCGCACCCGGCTCTCCGCCGACACCGCGGTCGGCCTGCTCTTCGTGGGGATGCTCGGGCTCGGTGTCATCATCACATCCCGGTCGACGTCATTCCGCGGCGACCTCACCGCGCTCCTCTTCGGCGAGATCCTGGGTGTGCGTTCCGTGCAGCTGTGGTGGCTCGCCGCGGCCGCCGCGGCCGTCGTGGCGGCCACAGCACTCCTGCGCAGGCCCTTCCTGCTGCTCGTGATCGACCCTGACCTCGCCCAGACGTCGGGCTTCCGGGCCGCCCGCTACAACAACCTGATGATGGCCCTCATCGGGGCGGTCGTGATCGCGTCGTTCCGGACGGTCGGCACGCTCCTCGTGTTCGGCATGCTCGTGGCCCC
>CAZZFB010000062.1:4100-9623 GCA_964653385.1 uncultured Bifidobacterium sp.
TCATCGAGATGAACGACCTCGCCGTCGGGTACGACCGGCACGTGGTCGTGGATGCGATCACGGCATCGCTCGCCCCGGGACAGTTGATGGTGCTCATGGGCACGAACGGGTCCGGCAAGAGCACGATCCTGCGCACCCTCGCGGGGCTCATCGAGCCGGTGGCGGGGGAGTGCTCCGTGCTCGGGGCGTGGCCGGGCACCAACGCCGCCCGTGTCGCGTACCTGCCCCAGCACCCCGCGTCGCTCGCCACCCTCCCGCTGCGTGCCCGCGACGTGGTCGGCATGGGCCGCTACCCGTTGCTCGGCCTCCTCGGGAGGTCCGGCGCGGCCGACCGTGAGGCGGTGGAGGACGCGATGACCCGCATGTCCGTCACGGTCTTCGGGGACAAGCCGCTGCACGCCCTCTCGGGCGGCCAGCAGCAGCGTGTGCACCTCGCGCAGGTCCTCTCGCGGCGGGCCGACGTCCTGCTCCTCGACGAGCCGACTGCGGGACTCGACGCCCAGGGCCGCAAGGCTGTCGCGAGGATGGTCGAGGAGGAGCGCGGTGCCGGGCGGTGCGTGGTGATGGCGACTCACGATCTCGTGGACGCGGAGCCGGCGGACACGGTGCTGCTGCTCGCGCACAGGCTCATCGCCCAGGGCTCCCCGGGGGAGACACTGACGGACGCGAACCTGCGCGCCTGTTACGGGTTCACCGACCGTCACTGAGGGCCGGTGGGCGTCATCGGGGTTGCGTCAGACGCGCTCGATGATCGTGGCGGTGCCCATGCCGCCGCCGGTGCACATGGTGACGAGGCCGGTCTGCAGGTCGCGCCGCTCGAGCTCGTCGAGGAGCGTGCCGATGAGCATCGCGCCCGTCGCGCCGATCGGGTGGCCGAGGGCCATCGCGCCGCCGTTGACGTTGACCTTGTCCGGGCTCACGCCTGTGTCCTTGAAGAACTTGAGCACCACGGATGCGAACGCCTCGTTCACCTCGAACAGGTCGATGTCGCCGAACGTCATGCCGGCCTTCTCCACCACGCGCTTCGCCGCCGGCCCGGGGGCGGTCAGCATGATGACGGGCTCCGTGCCGGCGACGGCAGTCATGACGATGCGGGCGCGCGGCTTCAGGCCGTGCGCCTTGGCGAACGAGGGTGACGTCACGAGCACGGCGCCGGCGCCGTCGACCACGCCGGACGAGTTGCCGCCGTGGTGCACGTGGTTGATCCTCTCGACCTGCGGGTACGCCTTGCGTGCCGTCTCGTCGATGGAGAGCCCCTCGGGGTCCTTCTTGTAGGAGCCCATCCCCTCGAAGCTGGGCGACAGCTTGGCGAGATCGGCGAGCGTGGTTCCGGGGCGCGGGTGCTCGTCCTTGGCGAGCGCGAGCGAGCCGTCGTCATGGAGGATGGGCACGAGGGAGCGCTCGAAACGTCCCTCGGCGATCGCCTCCGCGGCGCGGCGCTGCGACTCGACCGCCAGTGCGTCGCACTCCTCGCGGCTGAAACCCTCGACGGTGGCGATGAGGTCGGCGGAGATCCCCTGGGGGACCATGTCGAACTGGTCGCGCAGGTGGGCGTTGTTCGCGGTGAAGCCGTCGACGTGCATCGGCGAGGGCCGTGACATCGACTCCACGCCGCCGCCGACCACGCAGTCCTGCATGCCCGAGAGCACGCCCATCGCGGCAAAGTTCACGGCCTGCTGGCCGGAGCCGCAGAAGCGGTTCAGCGTGACGCCGGGGGCATCGAGGGACCATCCGGCATCGAGTGCCGCCATGCGGGCGATGTCCATGGAGTGGTCGCCGCTGCCGGCGCCGCAGCCCATGACCACGTCGTCCACGAGGGAGGTGTCGAGACCGTTGCGGTCCCGCAGTGCGTTCAGCACCTGGGCGAGGATGCGCTGGGGGTGCACGTTGTGGAGCGCCCCCGACTCCTTGCCCTTGCCCCGCGGCGAGCGGACTGCATCGATGATCCAGGCTTCGCGTTCCATGGCTGTTCCCTCCGGTTCCGGCGCCCTTCGCGCAACGACTAGACACTAGGCAAGCCGCCGCGGGACGATCCCATCGGTCGGCAGGGAGGAAACGCCATGATTCCTGAGTTCGGGACCCTGCGGGTCGAGGTGGAGGGCAGCCTCGGGCGCATCACACTGGAGCGGCCGGGGAAACTGAACGCGCTCTCGCGCCAGACCCTCCAGGACCTCACCGACGCGGCCCGTTGGTTCGCCGGGCAGGGTCCGGTGCGCGTGGTCATCGTCTCGGGGGAGGGACGGTCCTTCAGTGCCGGGTTCGACCTGGACGACTTCGCGAACCCGTCGGCGAACTTCGGGGTGCGCGAGACGGCGGACCTCGGGCGCATCATGGCCGAGACCGTCACGGCGATGCCCCAGATCACGATCGCGGCGATCCAGGGCCACTGCGTGGGCGGCGGGCTGGTGCTCGCGGCCAGCTGCGACCTGCGCGTGGCCGCGCAGAACGCGGTCTTCTCGATTCCCGAGGTGGACCTCGGCATCCCGCTCGCATGGGGCGGCATCCCGCGCCTCGTCCGCGAGATCGGGCCAGCAGCCACGAAGGAACTCGTCATCACGTGCCGCCGCTTCTTCCCGGAGGAGGCGAAGGCGCTCGGCTTCCTGAACACGATCGTGCCGGCCGAGGGACTCCTCTCCCACGTGGAGGACCTCGCCGAGTCGATCGCCGCGAAGCCCGGGTACGCGCTGCGCACCACCAAGCAGCAGGTCAACGCGGTGACCGAGGAGATGGCCGGCACCATGCGCAACGCGGCCGATGCGGACGCGCTCGTCTTCGCGACGTTCGACAAGGAGAGCCGGGAGATCAGCGCCGCCTACCTCCAGTCGAAGAAGGGCAAGCCGGGGAGCAACGGCTGACTCATCGCGGGCCCGGGGGCCGCGCGCGAATTACTGTTGCCGCGTGCCGTCCCTGACCCGATCCACGTGGTCCGTGGGGGCGGTCTTCTTCGTCAACGGCTTCGTCTTCAGCAACTGGATCCCGCGGATCAACGAGGTCCGCGACCGGCTCGGCGTGAGCAACTCGGGCCTGGGGCTGGCGCTCCTCGGCGGCGGCCTCGGGGGCTTCGTGGGCTCGCTGCTGGTTGCCCGCGTGGTCACGAGGGTGCGCACGCGGACGGTGGTCCTCGTCGCCTCGTTGCTGATGGCCGCGCTCGTGCCGCTCGTGGCCGTCGTGCCGAACGCATTCGTCCTGCTCGTCCTGCTCACGCTCCTCGGGTTCAACGACGTGCAGAACGACGTCGCGTTCAACGCCCAGGGCGTGATGATCCAGACGCGCATCGGGACCCCGATCATGCAGCGCCTGCACGGAACATGGAGCCTCGGCATGGTCGTGGGCGGCGGCACCGGCTGGCTCGCGTCGGCCGCGGACGTCAGTCTCGGGCTGCACCTCCTCCTGGCCGCCGCCTTCATGGTCATCGTGGTTCTCGTCGCCGTCCCGGGCCTGCTCGCGGCCGACGACCCCCCGGAGCCGCACGCCGGGGAGGAAGGGTCACCGCCCGCCGGCATGGCGCGCCGGTTCGCATTCGCGATCGGCGCGATGGGGTTCGGCCTCGCCCTCCTGGAGGGCATGCCGAACGACTGGAGCTCCGTCGTCCTCACGGACGTGTTCGAGGCGGGCCGCATGAAGGGTGCGGGCACGTCGGTGTTCGCTGCGGCGATGCTGCTCGGCCGCCTCACCGGGGACCACGTGTCGATCGCTGTCGGGGGCCGGCGGATGTTCACGGCAGGGACGTGGATGTGCGTCGCGGGCTCCGTGATCCTCGCCCTCGCACCGGCGACGGCGTTCGCCTTCGTGGCGTACGCCCTGTGGGGCCTGGGGATCTCGGTCCTGTTCCCGCAGCTGTACGAGATCGCCGCAAGGCTGCCCGGCATCCCCGCCGCGCGGGGTCTCGGTGCGATGACGTTCGGCCAGCGGCTGGGCTTCCTCTCGAGCGCCGTGGTCGTCGGGTTCCTGGCCGACCTCACGAACTTCCGCGTCACGTTGTTCGCGGTCGCGACGGCCGCCGCGCTCCTCGTCCTCGGCGCCCGGACCCGCACCCGCTGACGGCCGCCGCGCCGTCCTGGCCGTGCCGCCGGCGCCGCCGGTGACGGTTACCGTGGGCCCATGACCAAGGTGTTCGTGCACGGCAATCCCGAGACCGAGGCGGTCTGGGACGATCTCATCTCCGAACTGGCCCGCCGCGGCGTGACCGACACGGTCACGCTCGTGCCTCCCGGCTTCGGCGCGCCCGTCCCGGCAGGGTTCGGCGCCACCCAGACCGAGTACCGGGACTGGCTTCTTGCCGAACTTCGTGCGATCCCCGGAGACATCGACCTGGTCGGCCACGACTGGGGTGCCGGGCACGTGTTCGGGGCGCTCGCGTCTGATCCCGCCGTCGCGCGCACCTGGGCCGCGGACTGCGCCGGCCTGATGCACCCCTCGTACGTGTGGCACGACGCCGCACAGGGCTGGCAGACGCCCGGGACGGGGGAGGAGATGGTCGCGGGAATGGTGGCGCTCGACGAGGAGACCTTCGCCGCCGCCTTCGGCGCGCTGGGCATGGGCGACGTCATCCCCCGCAAGGTGAAGAGATGGGTCAACGACGAGATGGCCTCGTGCATCCTCTCGCTCTACCGCAGCGGCGCTCAGCCGGCGATGTCCTCGCTCGGCAGTGCGTTCCGTGCGGCGTGCCCGCGCAACGGCCTGGTCGTCATCGCCGAGAACGACCACTACGCAGGCGAGCACGGCACTCATGCGGAGGTCGCCTCCTGGGTGGGTGCGGACGTGGCTCGGCTCGCCGGTGTCGGTCACTGGTGGATGATCGAGGACCCGCGCTCGGCGGCCGACGTACTCATGGCCCACTGGGCCCGCTCATAGCCCCCGGGCGTACTCGTTCACGATCGGCTCCAGTTCCGCCGGCGACGCGCCGTGCAGGATGACGCCGTCGCACCCGAGGTCGAACTGGTTCCTCACCGCCGCCACGCACTGCGCCGGCGAACCCGTGGCAGCGGGGGCCAGCCACTCGTCCGGGATGAGCGTGGCGACGTGCTCGAGTTCCGCGGTGGTGGCCTTCGCGTCGAGTGCGCCCCCGAAGCCGCGTACGAAACCGTCCTCGCGGAACCGGGCAAGGACGGCAGGGTCCCACCGGTTGGTCGAGACCATCAGGTCGCCGTACGCCTGCAGGTAGGTGGCGAGGCGCCCGACGGTCTTCTTCAGGCGGAGGTCCCCGGGCAGGTGGTCGCCGATCGTGGCGAAGCACGACCACACCTTGACGGTCGAGGGGTCGCGCCCGGCCCGCTCCGCCGCCTCTTTCACCGTGCGCACTGCGCGGGCCGTGGTCTCGTCGGTGAAGAAGGTGTGGAGGATGACGTTGTCGAACGAGCGGCCGCCGGCCTCCAGTGTCCGCGGGCCGAAGGCGGTGATGCTGAGGGGGATGTCAAGGTCGAACGAGGGGTCGAGCCGCAGGACCGGGTACTTGCCGGTGATGTCCTCGTGGCCGAGCACCGTCTCGCCCTTCCAGAGGCGGCGCATCAGGAGCGCGAAGGA
>CAZZFB010000063.1:0-7011 GCA_964653385.1 uncultured Bifidobacterium sp.
GCGAGGACGCGCGGGAGCGCGCCGAAGTGCTCCTTGCCGGTGGGCAGCACGTCGGGCTCGATCACGCCGCTGACCGGCGCCATGACCACCGCTCCGAGCGCGAAACCGGAGAACACGAGGAGCGCCCGCATCGTCACGTCACCGGCCCTGCGCCCCGCGAGCAGGTACACCGTCCCGAGCGCGAGCCAGGGGACGTTGATGACCGCGCCGAACGCGAAGAACACGCGGAACGAGGGTGCGCTCCATCCCCGGGCCTCGGCCCACCACAGGCTCATCGCCGCGACGAAGAAGAGCGCCATCGCCACTGTCCAGGCGAGTTCGTGGGGCCGCCGCCGGCGGGTCCACCGGTCCAGGGTGGCCAGCCCGAACGCCAGGGACACCAGACCGGAGACCGCGGCGAGGGCGGTGTTCAATGTCACGGGGCTGAAGGCTAGGCGTGCCCCCACGGAGTTCACTGTTCGGTGCCCGACCCAATAGCGTTGGTTCCGCATATGACGGACTCCCCCCGCCGCCGAATCCCCGAAGCCGCCGTCGGCCGGCTGCCCATCTACCTGCGCATCCTCTCCGACCTCGTCGGCGAGGGAACGTCGCAGATCTCCAGCGACCAGCTGGCCGAGCTCGCGGGTGTCAACGCGGCGAAGGTGCGCAAGGACCTCTCGTACCTCGGCACCTACGGCACGCGCGGCGTCGGGTACGACGTGCAGTATCTGCTGTACCAGATCCAGCGTGAACTGGGCCTGAACCAGTCATGGCCGGTCGTCATCGTCGGCGCCGGCAACCTCGGCCAGGCACTCGCGAACTACGCGGGCATCACCGAGCGCGGGTTCCACATCGTCGGGATCGTCGACAAGGACGAGTCGAAGATCGGCACCGTCGTCGGTGGTGTCAGGGTCCGTCACGCGGATGAGCTCCAGCAGATCGCCCAGTCGAAGGGCGTCAGCATCGGCATCGTGGCCACCCCGGCACCCCATGCCCAGGAGGCCGCCGACGCCCTCGTCAGGGCCGGCATCGGCTCCATCCTGAACTTCGCCCCCACCGTCCTCGCCGTGCCGAAGGGCGTGAACGTCCGCAAGGTCGATCTCGCCCTCGAGCTGCAGATCCTCAGCTACTACGAGCAGTGCCGGTCGGACGCCCGCGGGGACTCCCGGGGCGGGCAGAGCACCCCCGTGAGTGCGTAGGGTTCCGTCGTGTCCATCGTCGTCATCGGGATCAACCACCGCACCGCACCGGTGACCCTGCTGGAGAAGATGACGATCGCGGACTCCGCGCTCCCGAAGGCCCTCCACAACCTCGGCGTCCGCGACGACATCCGCGAGGTCGTGGTGCTCTCCACCTGCAACCGCACGGAGGTGTACGCGGTGGTCGAGCGGTTCCACGGTGCGTACGACGACATCCGTGACTTCTTCTGCGAGGTGAGCGGGCTCCCGGGCGAGGACGTCTCTCCGCACCTCTTCAGCCAGCACGACGAGGCGGCGGTCGCCCACCTCTTCGAGGTCGCGAGCGGCCTCGACTCCGCGGTCGTCGGCGAGTCGGAGATCATCGGCCAGGTGCGCGACGCGTGGGAGTCCGCGATGGCCCAGGGCGTCTCGCGCAGCTCGCTCAACCTGTTGTTCCGCTACGCGATCGAGACCGGAAAGCGCGCCCGCACCGAGACCGGCATCAGCCGTTCCACGGCGTCCGTCTCCCACGCCGCCGTCGAGATGGCGGAGGACATCATCGGGTCGCTCGCCGACGCGCGCGTGCTCGTCGTCGGCGCGGGCGAGATGGGCGAGGGAGTCGCGACTGCCCTCGCCCGTGCGGGGGCGCGCTCCGTGGTCGTCAACCGTTCCGAGGGCCGCGGCGAGGCCCTCGCCGGGAAGGTCGGCGCGCGCGTCGCCCCGTTCTCCGATCTCGCCGCGGAGGTCGCCGCCGCCGATGTCGTCGTGTCCTGCACCGGGGCAGGGGACATCGTGCTCACGCACGGCGCGGTATCTGCCGCGCGCAAGGGTGCGACGTCGCCGCTCCTCATCGTCGACATCGCGCTCCCGCGCGACGTCGAGTCGTCCGTGGCGGGCATCGACGGCGTGACCCTGCGCGACCTCGACCACCTGAAGGAGTGGGCGGCGCGCGGGCTCTCGGCCCGCACGGCCGAGGTCGGCCAGGTCCGGTCCATCATCGAGGAGGAGGTCGAGCGGTTCGTCCTCGACTCCGCCCAGCGCCAGGCGGCCCCGCTCGTGGCGCAGCTGCGCGAGGCGATCGAGGAGGTCCGCGCGACCGAGCTCGCGAGGTTCTCCGGCCGGCTCGCCCAGATGGGCGAGGAGGAGCGGGAGGTCATCGAGACGATCACGAGGTCGATCGTGGCCAAGATGCTCCACAACCCCTCGGTCCGGCTGCGCGAGGCGGCGGGCACCCCGCAGGGCGAGCGCCTCTCGGCGGCAGTGCGCGACTTGTTTAACCTGCACTGAACCGAACTATGGCCGTCATCAGGATCGCGACACGCGGGAGCGCCCAGGCGCGCGCCCAGGCCGAGGCTGTCGGCTCTGCGGTGGCCGCGGCGTCGGGTGCCACGGTCGAGTACGTGCTCGTCGAGACCCAGGGAGACGTCAACCAGTCGACGCCGCTCCACCAGATGGGTGGCCAGGGCATCTTCGTGAAGGAGGTGCAGCGCGCCGTCCTGGACGGGCGCGCCGACGTGGCGGTGCACAGCGCCAAGGACCTGCCCTCCGCGCAGGCCGACGGGCTCGTCATCGGCGCGTTCACGCAGCGCCGTTCCCCGGAGGACGTCCTCGTCGGGCTCCCGCTCGCCTCCCTCCCGCACGGCGCGACGGTGGCGACCGGTTCCGTTCGTAGGCGCGCCCAGCTCTCGCGCATCAGGCCCGACCTGCGCTTCGAGGAGCTGCGGGGGAACATCCAGACCCGCCTCTCGAGGGTCCCCGACGGCGGCTCCATCGTGATGGCGCGGGCGGCGCTCGAGATCCTCGGGCTGACCGACCGCATCGCTGAGGTGCTGGACATCGACACGGCGGTGCCGATGGTCGGGCAGGGCTGCGTGGCCGTGGAGGCGCGCACGGGCGACGACCGCGTCCTGGCGGTGCTCGCGTCGGTCGACCATGCGGCGACGAGGCGCGCAGTGGAGACGGAGCGGGCCTTCCTCGCCGAGCTCGGCGCTGGGTGCTCGCTCCCTGTCGCCGCGCACATGTCACCGGACGGCGTGTTCCGTGCGTTCATGTCCGACGGTGCGGAGAGCGTGCAGGTCACCGGGTCGGTCGGTGACACGGACGACCACCGGATCGTCGGCACGGCGACCGCGGTCGAGTGCCGCCGGCTGCTCGCCGCTGGAGCCGCGGGTGACTGAGCCCCTCAGCGGACGCTCCGTCGTCATCACCAGGTCGGCCGCCCAGAACGCGTCGCTCCGGATGCTGCTCGAGGCGCGCGGCGCGCGCGTGGTCGAGGTGCCGCTCATCGCGATCGAGGAGCCTGATGACGAGGGACGCGCGCGCGACGAGGTGCTGCAGCGCGTCCATGAGTTCGACTGGGTGGTGGTCACCTCCACGAACGGTGCGGACCGGGTGGCGCCGTTCGTCGCCGCTGCGATGGCCGCCGGCGACACGGATTCATTCCCGCTCCTCGCCGCCGTGGGGGCCGCGACGGCGAACTCACTGGGCACCACTGTGGCGCTGGTCGCCGAGCCCGCGCGCGCGTCCGTGCTCGCGGAGGTGTTCCCCGCCGGCACGGGACGCGTTCTCCTGGTGCAGGGCAACCTGGCCGACGACGAGTTGTCCGTGTCGCTCGCGGCGAAGGGATGGGACGTCACGAAGGTCGTCGCCTACCGCACCACCCACCTGCGCCCGACGCGCGAGATGATGCTGCCCGCACTGGCGGCCGACGTGCTCCTGCTGGCCTCGGGCAGCGCCGCGGGCGCCTGGCACGACGCCTTCGGCACGACGGCACCCCCGGTCGTGGTCAGCATCGGCCCGTCCACCACGAGGACAGCCGAGAGGCTCGGCATCCCCGTCACCGCCACGGCCGCCGAGCAGACGCTCGAGGCGTTGATCCAGGCCGCCGCCAATAGCATCGGGGCGTGACTTTCCCCCGTTCCCGGCCCCGCCGGCTGCGCTCCAGTGCCGCGATGCGGGACCTCGTCGCGGAGACCCGCCTGCACACGAGCGACCTGGTCGCCCCGCTGTTCGTGCGGGAGGGGATCCCCTCGCCGCAGCCGATCGCGTCCCTGCCGGGTGTCGTGCAGCACTCCCTTGACTCGCTGTCACGCGAGGTCACGGAACTCGCGAATCTCGGAGTGCGCGGCGTGATCCTGTTCGGGGTGCCGGCATCGAAGGACGAGACCGGCAGCGGGGCGCACGACCCGGCGGGAATCGCCCAGGTGGCCCTGTCGCGCCTGCGCACCGAGGTCGGCGACTCCATGGTCCTGATGGCCGACCTGTGCGTGGACGAGTACACGTCGCACGGGCACTGCGGTGTCCTGGATGCCGACGGCAACGTGGACAACGACCTCACACTGGACGTCTACTGCCGTGCCGCCGTCGCACAGGCCGCAGCGGGTGCCCATGTGGTCGCCCCCAGCGGGATGATGGACGGCCAGGTCGGGGCGATCCGCGCCGCACTCGACTCCGCCGGCCACACGGGCACCGCGATCATGGCGTACTCGGCGAAGTACGCGTCCGGCCTGTACGGGCCGTTCCGTGACGCGGTGGACGTGCAGATCGCGGGCGGCGGCGACCGCAAGGGGTACCAGCAGGACTGGCGCAACGCGCGCGAGAGCCTGCGCGAGGTGCGGGAGGACATCGAGCAGGGTGCCGACATCGTGATGGTGAAGCCTGCGGTCACCTACCTCGACGTGATCTCGCAGGTGCGCGCCGCGACCGACCTCCCCGTCGCCGCGTACCACGTGAGCGGCGAGTACTCCATGATCAAGGCCGCGGCCGCGAACGGTTGGATCGACCATGACGCCGTCGCCGTCGAGCAGTTGACCGCCGTCAAGCGCGCGGGCGCCGACATCATCCTCACCTATTTCGCGCGCTGGTTCGCCGAGCAGACGGCCGGCTGACCGCCATGACCGGCTCCGTCCCGTTCTGTGACCCGTCCGCGTGCGCCGCAGCGGGCTGCACCGCGACCGTCTGCCGCGGACTCGGCATGCCGTCCAACGACGCGTTCTTCGAGCGTTCGGCGCTCGCCATCCCCGGCGGGGTGAACTCCTCCATCAGGGCGTTCCGTTCCGTCGGCGGCCGCCCGTACGTGGTGTCGCGCGCGCAGGGCGCACGGGTGTGGGACGTCGAGGGCAACGAGCTGATCGACCTGGTCCAGAGCTACGGCGCGATCATCCTCGGCCATGCCCACCCGAAGGTCACCGAGGCGATCCGCGCCGCGGCCGGCGACGGCACCTCGTACGGTGCGCCCACGCCCCGCGAGATGAAGCTCGCCGAGGCGATCCGCGAGCGCGTCCCGTCGTGCGAGCGCGTGAGGTTCATGAACAGCGGCACGGAGGCCACGAGCACCGCGGTGCGGCTCTCCCGCGGTGCCACCGGGCGCAAGCGCATCGTCACGTTCCACGGCAACTTCCACGGGGCGACCGACGCATTGCTCGCCGCGGGCGGCAGCGGACTGGCGACGCTCGGTCTCCCGGGGACTGCAGGCGTCCCGGAGGAGGCAGTGGCCAACACGTGGGTGCTGCCATACAACGAGGTCCCTGTCCTCGACGACGACGTCGCGGCCGTGTTCGTGGAGCCGGTGGCGGCGAACATGGGCGTGGTGGCGCCGGCGGCGGGATTCCTGGAGGGGCTCCGCGCCGAGTGCGACCGTGTCGGCGCGCTCCTCGTGTTCGACGAGGTCATCACGGGGTTCCGTGTCGCGCGCGGCGGCGCGCAGGCGAAGTACGACGTCCGTGCGGACCTGACGTGCTTCGGCAAGGTCATCGGCGGCGGGCTGCCGATCGGTGCGGTCGGCGGGCGCCGCGACGTCATGGAGAACCTGTCTCCTCTCGGTGCGGTGTTCCACGCCGGCACGCTCGCCGGCAACCCACTCGCCACGGCGGCCGGCCTGGCCGCGCTCGACGAACTGACGGACGACCTGTACATCGAGCTGCTCGCCCGTGCGAGACGGCTCTCCGCGCTGCTCCGCGACGCGTTCGCCGCGCACGGCATCCCCGCGCAGTTCCCTGTCGTCGGCACGCTCGTGGGCATGCACTTCGGTGACGCCCTGGACAGGCCACCGCGCGATTTCGCCGAGGCGAAGACGACCGACGAGGCCCTCTACGCACGGGTGTTCCATGCGCTCCTGTCGCACGGGGTCGCGCTCGCGCCCGGTGCGTACGAGGCACTCTTCGTGGGTGCCGCCCACGACGACGCGGTCCTGGACGAGCTCGCCGCGCGCGTCGATGCCGCGTTGCGTAGCCTTTCCGCGTGACCCGTCGTCTCGCTGCCGTCATCGTCGTCGTCGCAGTGGGGCTCGGCGCGCTCCTCCTTTTCTCGCGCGGCCGCGGGACGGTCGCCGCACCTGGCGGGCCCGAGTCACACCGCGTCGACCTGGTGGCCGTCGTCGAGTCGGTCACCACGGACATCGGGTGGTCGATGGACGGCGGGCGCACCGTGAAGGCCGCTCGTTTCTCCCTCGACGACACGCGCACGCTCACGGTCACCGAGGGGACCCTCGTGGCCGCCCACGGCGACGTGCCCGTCTGCACCGACCTCGTGACGCCGCGAGCGTGCGTGCTGCTCGCCGACATGCTCGGCGAGGCCGTCGTGAGGTACGCCCTCGTCCCCGCGAACACAGCGACCCCGGCGGCCACGCTGGAGCTTCCCGGGATCGTCGACATGCAGGCGAACGGGGACGAGGGTGTCCTCGCGAACGGGTGGGTGCTGAGGCTCGCCACACCGACGAAGAGACAGTGCGCGGACACGCCGACCTCGAACCTGCGCGACTTCATCACGCGGTTCCCGGGTGCGGCGGCGCGCAGCACGGTGGACCTGGTGAACGACGAGATCGTGCGCGTCCAGTGCACCGGGCGGGACGGCTGAG
>CAZZFB010000063.1:7111-9325 GCA_964653385.1 uncultured Bifidobacterium sp.
CCGGCAGCTTCGCGGTGATCGACCTCTAGGCGTTCGGGAAGGCGCGGGCGATCTGTGCCGCGGCCCTGTAGGCGACCTCGGCAGGTCCCTTCTCGTCCTCGCGCAGCAGGTTCGCCATGATCCGCAGCACCCACTCCATGAGCGTGCGGCTCTGCATCCCGACGCGGGAGAGCTCGCGCATGAGGGCCGGCCGGCCGATGATGCGCGCGAACAGCCGCGCGACCTTGAAGTACTGGCCGTACTCGTCGTCGATGAGCGTCTGGTACCTGAGCAGCGCGGCCGCATTGCCGGTGGCGACCGCCTCGCCGATGACCTCGGCGGCCATGCGCGCGGTCTCGTACGCGTAGTCGATCCCCTCGCCGTTGAACGGGTTGACGGAACCCGCGGCATCGCCCACGACGATGTACGTGGGCCCGACCTTCGGGCCGACGGAGCCGCCCATCGGGATGCGGCCGCTGGTGGCGCGCTGCGTCGGGTTGCCCGGGTCGATGCCCCAGTCGTCCGCGACCATGTGCGCGTATGCGTCCAGAAGCTGCGTGGTGTTCACGCTCTTGAAGTCGCGGAACGTGGAGAGCAGTCCCACCCCGATGTTGATCGTGCCGTCACCGACCGGGAAGATCCAGCCGTAGCCGGGCATCGAGTTGCCGTTGCGGTCCTTCACGTCGAGTGCCGACTCGATCCACGGCTCGGCGTGGCGGGGGCTCTCCCAGTACGTGCGGATCGCGGTGCCGTACGGCATCTGCTTCGCCCGAGACGTGCCGAGCGAGCGGCCGAAACGCGAGTTCGCGCCGTCGGCGACGATCACGTACTGCGCGCGCAGCTCGAACGTGGAGTGGGTCTCCTTGTCGGTCACGACGGCGCCGCGCAGCAGGCCGCGCTCGAGGATCGGTTGGTTCGCCTCGTGACCCTGCAGCAACTGCGCACCGGCGGCCTCCGCATTGAGCGCGACCATCTGGTCGAGCTCGCGCCTCCGCACGACGTAGCCGTGCTGCGGGTACACCGAGTGCGAGGGCCACTGCAGCTCGAGCGCCTTGCCGTGCGCAGTGGCGCGCAGACCCTCGTATCGGTGGAAGCGCTCGAGCGAACTTGCGAGACCCATGTCGGTGATCTGCTTCACCGCACGCGGGGTGAGCCCGTCGCCGCACGTCTTCTCCCGCGGGAAGGTCTTCTTCTCCACGATCGTCACCCGGTGGCCCGCCCGTGCGAGCCAGTAGCCGGCGGCGGCACCGGCGGGCCCGCCTCCGATGACGAGCACGTCCGTCTCTCGTGCGGGCGCGTTGGGAACTGCGACTGTTGTGTTGTCTTCCATGGGGGACCGACCTTCAGGGGGAAAGGTCAGGTCACGATACGCCCGTTACTTGGCGGTTGATTCCCTCGGCTCCGTGCCAACTGCAACAGGTGCCGGCATGAGAGCGGCGAAGTCCTTGTCGACCGTGTCGAACGAAGTGGTGCCGGCCTCGAGACCCTTGAAGATCTCCGACTCGGACGAGCACCAGTGCTCGTACTCGGCGGCCCACTTCTCGTCGGCCTTGTCGGCACCGCTCAGGTCGTAACGGATGTGGCACACCACCGCGAGGATCTCGGCCTCCGTCAGGGCTCCGCCGGCCTTCTCGCCCTGCATCGGCATGGGGTTGCCGTTGTAGGAGAGCGGGGCATGGGCGCCGCCCTCGCGATCGGGGTTGCCGTAGACCTTGAGGCCGGCCGCCACGTACTTCTGGCTGCCGGTGTAGACGAAATTCAACATGTCCTCGATGTGGGGGAAGGTCTTCAGGACCTCGCCCTGGTAGAGGACCCGGCCGGCACCGCCGGCACCGTCCCCGCCGTGACATCCGGCACACCCAGCGTAGACCTCAGTTCCGATTGACAACGGACCTGCCTCCACCTTCTCGGCGGGGGTCATGGCAACGAAGTACATGAAGGCCCAGACCGGCAGCAAAGCCAAGCCGGACATGGCCCAGAACGGAATCTTGCGGCGCTCCTTGGCGGCCTTCACGTAGGGCGGATCGGGCTTTTCGACCTTCACGGCAGGTGCCGCAGAGGCCTTCGCGGGGGCGGCGGACTCGGTCTTGGCGGGGGCCGAGCTGGCGGCGGGGGTGCCACCGGACGCCTCGCCCGAGGCCTCGGCGCGGCGGGCCTTTGAGCGATTCAGAAGGTGCTCGGGGATCTCGGTCACTGCAAATACCTCAATTGGCGAACGAATACCGCGTCCCGGGG
>CAZZFB010000064.1:0-7520 GCA_964653385.1 uncultured Bifidobacterium sp.
GACGAATGGGACGTGCCGGGCCTCGTGCTGGAGCTGCGCACCTTCTGGCCGGCGAACGTCACGGAGCAGCAGTGCGCCGCGTGCGTCGACACCGACGCCATCTACGACCTGGTCATGGCGGACGCCAGCGCCCACTACGCGCGGCGCGAGGAGGAGCTCGGGAGCGACGTCATGCGCCAGATCGAGCGCCAGGTGATGCTCAGCATCATCGACCAGCGCTGGCGGGAGCACCTCGACGAGATGGATTACCTGCAGGAGGGCATCAACCTCCGCGCCATGGGCCAGAAGGACCCGCTGACCGAGTGGCAGCGCGAGGGCTACGAGATGTTCGGCCAGATGATGACCGGGATCGCGCAGGACTTCGTGCGCTACGTCATGCACGTGCAGGTCGTCAGCGAGGAGCAGACCGCGGTGCAGGTGCAGAACCTGCAGGAGACCTCCAGCGACGACGTCGAGACCGACGGCTTCGTGCAGGCGGCGCTCGCCGGTGGCGACGTCGACCCGGACATCATCGCCCAGCTCGAGGGCGCGGCGGAGCAGCCGCGCAGGCCGGTCGTGAAGGACGCGAACGACTGGTCGAACACCCCGCGCAACGCCCCGTGCCCGTGCGGCTCGGGCCGCAAGTACAAGCAGTGCCACGGCGCTGCCTGACCAGGGGAACCCGTCATGCGTGACTTCACGAACGACCTCCGCGACGTGCGCCGCCGGCTCGAGGAGGCCAAGGGCTACCTGCGCATCGACGCGTCCGTCGTCCGCCTCGCGGAGCTGGAGACGGAGGTCGCCCGGCCCGACCTGTGGGACGACCAGGAGAACGCGAAGAAGGTCAACAGCGAGTACGCGAACGTCAGGTCGGACATCGACGAGTACGACGCGCTCGCCGCCGAGATCGAGGATCTCGAGGTCCTCCACGAGCTCGCCCGCGAGGAGGGCGACGAGTCGCAGGAACCCGAGATCGAGGCCGGCATCGCGAAGGCGTCGCGGGCGCTCGACACGCTGGAGCTGCGCAGCCTGTTCACCGGCGTGCACGACCAGAGCGACGCGATCGTGCAGATCAACGCCAAGGACGGCGGCGTGGACGCCCAGGACTGGGCGGAGAACCTGCTGCGCATGTACTCGCGGTGGGCGGAGCGGCGCGGCTTCGCGGTGGAGGTCGAGGACGTCAGCCAGGGGACCGAGGCGGGCATCCTCTCTGCCGAGTTCACCATCCGCGGCCGCTACGCGTACGGGTTGATGACTGCGGAGCGGGGCACGCACCGTCTCGTGCGCATCAGCCCGTTCGACAACCAGGGCCGCCGCCAGACGAGCTTCGCGACAGTGCAGGTGTGGCCCGACATGGAGGCACCCGACATCGAGGTGAACGAGAGCGACATCCGCATGGAGGTGTTCCGTGCGTCGGGGGCCGGCGGCCAGCACGTGAACAAGACGTCGTCCGCGGTGCGCCTCATCCACGAGCCGACGGGCATCGTGTCGACGAGCCAGGAGGAGCGCAGCCAGCTGCAGAACCGCGAGAAGGCGCTCACGCGACTGAAGGCGATGCTCGCCGCGAAGATCGAGGAGGAGCACCAGGCCGAGCGCGACCGCATCGCGGGCAAGTCGGCGATGGTCGGGTGGGGCAGCCAGATCCGCTCGTACGTGCTCCAGCCGTACCAGATGGTGAAGGACCTGCGCACGGAGGTGGAGTCCGGCAACGTGGCGGCCGTGCTCGACGGCGACCTCGACGAGTTCATGGAGGGGTACCTCCGCTGGCGCAGGTCCCAGGCCGAGTAGGCGCAACAGGCCGACGGGGGTGCTCCCCGTGCCGCTGCTAGGTTCGGAGTCTTCATGATCCGTCTCGAGAACGTCTCCAAGATGTACGGCAACGAGACCCTCGCCGTGCGTGACGCATCCTTCGACGTGGCGAAGGGCGACTTCGTCTTCCTCGTGGGCCCGTCCGGGTCCGGCAAGTCGACGCTCCTGCGGCTCGTCAACCGCCAGGAACGCCCGGAGCGGGGGAGCGTCTGGGTGGCCGGCCGGAACATCAACGAGCTGCCGAACAGCCAGATCCCGTTCCTGCGCCGCACCATGGGGAACGTCTTCCAGGACTACAAGCTCCTGCCGAACAAGACCGTGTTCGAGAACGTCGCGTTCGCCCTCGAGGTGATCGGCAAGCCCCGCCACCTCATCGCGCAGCAGGTGCCCCAGGTCCTCGAGCTCGTCGGCCTGGCGGGCAAGGAGGACCGGTTCCCCAACCAGCTGTCGGGCGGCGAGCAGCAGCGCGTGTCCATCGCGCGGGCGTTCGTGAACAGGCCGTTCATCCTGCTCGCGGACGAGCCCACCGGGAACCTCGACCCCGCCACGGGGGAGGGCATCATGGCCCTCCTCGACGAGATCAACCGCACCGGCACCACGGTGGTCATGGCCACCCACGACCACCGGGTGGTCAACGCGATGCGCAAGCGCGTCATCCAGCTTGACCGCGGCGTCATCGTGCGCGACCAGGAGAGGGGCGTGTACGAATGATCCAGCGCATCTCCTACGCCCTGCGCGAGACGCTCGCGAACTTCCGCCGCAACGTCACGCTGTCCGTGGCGGCCGTCATCACCTCTGCTGTGTCCCTCCTGCTCGTCGGCACCACCTTCCTCATCCAGCGCGCGTTCGACAATCTCCTTGTCCAGTGGAAGGGCGACGTGGGGATGATCGTGTTCGTGCGTCCCGATGTCCAGCCGGACGCCCTCGCCTTCATCGAGCAGACGATCAAGTCCCAGCCGAACCTCGTGAACGTGGACAAGCTCGAGTACCTCGACAAGGCCGCCAGCTACGAGGAGGCCAAGAGGGTGTTCGTGGGCGACCCCACGACCCTGAGCCTCCTGTCGATCGACACGATCCCCACGCAGTTCAAGGTGGTGCCGTCCACCACGGACCCTGAGCTCGTGCGCAGCCTGGCGTCGCAGTTCCGCGGGCTCCCCGGCGTGTCGGGTGTCGCGCTCGCCGAGGACGAGTTCGAGGTGATCAGCACGCTGTCGGGGTTCGTGCGCACCGTCACCATAGGGATGTCTCTGGTGCTCCTCGCCGTCGCGGTCATCCTCATCTGGAACACCATCCGAACGGCGATCTTCGCCAGGCGCCGCGAGATCGAGGTGATGAAGCTCGTCGGCGCGACCGACTGGTTCATCCGCGTCCCGTTCATCCTCGAGGGACTCGTGCAGGGCCTCGTGGGGGCCGTCGTGTCGTGCGGCGGGCTGTGGGCCCTCAACACGGCATGGACGAACGGCGTGGCGGGGTTCAAGGCCGGCACAGGTGTCAGCGCCCTCGTCGTGCCGTCCGGGTACACCACCGGCGTCATGGTGAGCCTCCTCGTCATCGGCGCGCTCGCGGGCGGCATCGGGTCCGGTGTCGCCTCCAGCAAGTTCCTGGACGTCTGAGCACGTCTCGCAGGCCCCGTCCCGCCGGCAATAGGGTGCGGGCGTGAGCTACGAACACATCTCCCTCGACATCGCCGACGGCATCGCCACCATCACCCTCGACCGCCCGGACAAGCTGAACGCGTTCACGGGCACGATGATGCACGAGATGATCGCGGCGTTCGACCGCACCGACGCGGACGACGACGTGAAGGCCGTGATCGTCACCGGCGCGGGCCGGGGTTTCTGCGCCGGGGCGGACCTGTCATCGGGCGGGGACACGTTCTCCCGCGGCGGCAGCGACGTGGTGGACAGGAAGGGCATCCCCCGGGACGGCGGCGGGTTGCTGACCCTGCGCATCTTCGACAGCCTGAAGCCGGTGATCGGCGCGATCAACGGCGCCGCCGTGGGTGTGGGCGTCACGATGACGCTGCCCATGGACATCCGGCTCGCGAGCGAGGACGCGAAGTTCGGGTTCGTGTTCGCCAGGCGCGGCATCGTGCCCGAGGCGTGCAGCAGCTACTTCCTGCCGCGGCTCGTCGGCATCCAGCAGGCGACCGAGTGGGTCTTCACCGGCCGCGTCTTCCCGGCGGCAGAGGCGAAGGAGGCGGGCCTGGTGCGCAGCGTGCACGCCCCGGCCGACCTCCTGCCGGCAGCGCGGGCACTCGCCCGGGAGATCGCTGACAACACCGCGCCCGTGTCCGTTGCGCTGTCGCGAAGGATGCTGTGGCGGATGCTCGGCGCCTCCCACCCGATGGACGCGCACCGCGTGGACTCGCGCGGGATCATGGAGCGGGGCCGCAGCGCCGACTCCCGCGAGGGCGTGGTCAGCTTCCTCGAGAAGCGCCCGGCGTCCTACCCGGACAAGGTGAGCGACGGCCTGCCGGACGTGTTCCCGGGCTGGGTCGACCCAGAGTTCTCCTGACATGCCCGGCGCGGACCCGACTCTCCACGACACCGTGGGTCCGGGGTTCTTCGTCGACCTCGTCGACCGCTTCTACGAGGGCGTGGAGGGGGACCCAGTCCTCATCCCGTTGTACCCGGACGGCGCGGACACGGCGGGCGCGCGCGAGCGCCTGGCGATGTTCCTGGCGCAGTACTGGGGAGGCCCGCACGACTACATGGAGCGGCGCGGCCACCCGATGCTGAGGGCGCGCCACAACCAGTGGGCGATCGGCCCGCAGCAGCGCGACAGGTGGCTCGTGCACATGCTCGCGGCGCTCGAGTCGGCGGTGGCCGCGCTGCCGCTCGACCAGGGCACCAGGGACGACGTGCTGGGTCAGGTCGCCACGTACATGGTCAACGCGGCGGAGCACCTGCGCAACACGGACTCATGAGCGCCCGTTCGGGCCGAGTGAGTGCAGGGCGATCGCCGCTGCCGCGCCCACGTTGAGGCTGTCGGTGCCTGCGTGCATGGGGATCCGCACGCGTGTCCCGGCCGCGGCGAGGAGGCCCGGGGACAGGCCGCCGCGTTCGCTGCCGAGGAGAAGCGCGGTCCTCTCCCCGTGCACGATGGTCACCCGCGAGATGTCGGTCGCGGACGGGTCGGGGGTCGTCGCGAACGCGCGGTGACCGTGGCTGGCGAGCAGGGCCGCGATGTCGTCTTCCTGCCCGGCGCGCGCGAACGGGAGCGAGAGCGCCGTTCCCATGCTGACCCGGAGCGCACGGCGCGCCAACGGGTCGGCACTGGTGGCATCCAGCAGGACGCCGTCCCACCCCAGCGCGGCGGCGCTGCGCAGGACCGCACCGACGTTCGTCGGGTTGTCGATCGCCTCGAGGACGACCACGAACCGCGCCGACGTGAGCAGCTGCGCGGGGGAGAGAAGGGCCGGCCGGCCGAACAACCCCGTCGCGGCCAGCGGCACGCCCAGACCCGTGACCTCCCTGCGCAGTGCGTCCTCGCCCACGTACACCGGCACGGACTCACCGACGAGCGGGGAGAGAACCCCGGCATGGCGCGCGTCGCAGAGCAGCGCGACGCAGGCGGCACCGGACGCGATCGCGCGGGACACGACAAGGTCGCCCTCCGCGACGAACATGCCGGCGCCGACCTTCTCCTGCCGCTGCGGGCGGCTCGCGAGCTGGCGCTCCCGCCACCTGAACGCGTCGAGGCGGGGGTCGGACGCGTCCTCGACCCGGATGATCATGGTGAGGTCAGTACGACCAGGGGTACGGCGACCAGTCCGGCGGGCGCTTCTCGACGAATGACGCCCGGCCCTCCTCGGCCTCGTCGGTGCCGTAGGCGAGGCGTGTCGCCTCGCCGGCGAACACCTGCTGGCCCACGAGCCCGTCGTCGATCAGGTTGAAGGAGAACTTGAGCATGCGCTGCGCGGTGGGGCTCTTGCCGTTGATCTCGCGGGCCCACTGCAGCGCGGTCCTCTCGAGCTCTGCGTGCGGCACGACCTCGTTCACCGCCCCCATCGCGTGCATCTGGTCGGCTGTGTACTCGCGGCCGAGGAAGAAGATCTCGCGGGCGAACTTCTGGCCGACCTGCCGGGCGAGGTACGCACTGCCGTAGCCGCCGTCGAAAGACGCGACGTCCGCGTCCGTCTGCTTGAAGCGCGCGTGCTCGCGGGACGCGAGCGTGAGGTCGCTGACCACGTGCAGGCTGTGCCCGCCGCCGGCCGCCCAGCCCGGGACGACGCAGATCACGATCTTCGGCATGAAGCGGATCAGGCGCTGCACCTCGAGGATGTGGAGACGGCCGGCACGGCCGCGGTCCATGGAGTCGCGCTCCTCGCCGTCGGCGTACTTGTAGCCGTCCCTGCCGCGGATGCGCTGGTCGCCGCCGCTGCAGAACGCCCAGCCGCCGTCCTTCGGGGACGGGCCGTTGCCGGTGAGCAGCACGACACCGACATCGGTGCTCTGGCGGGCATGGTCGAGGGCGGTGTACAGCTCGTCGACGGTGTGGGGACGGAACGCGTTGCGCACCTCCGGACGGTTGAACGCGATCCGCACGGTGCCCTGGTCGACCGCACGGTGGTAGGTGATGTCGGTGAACCCGAAACCGGGCACCTCGTTCCAGGAGGCGGGGTCGAAGATGGGGGAGATCGTCACGCCCCTCATTGTTCCACCGCCGGGTCGTTACTCTTGCAGCGCATGACACGGGACACGCCCTGGGCCGACTTCAGGGCGGCCGAACCTGCGTTCTCGGACCGTGTGGCGGCGAGGTTCTCCTGCCACCCGCACCATGTCGTGGGCACGCTCGCACCGGACGGAAGGCCGCGCCTGTGGGGCTCGAGCATCTTCGTGTCCGGGGGTCACCTGTGGTTCGGGGTGATGCCGCGGGCGCTGCGCACGGCGGACCTGCGCCGCGACGCGCGCGTCGCGGTCCACTCGGCGCCCCTCGACGAGAAGCTGTCCGGTGGGGACGCGCGGGTCGAGGGCACCGCGACCGTGCTCGGCGCCGCGGAGTCGGCTGCGTGGATGGCGGAGCACGTTCCCGCGGATGGCGACGGCACCCGCCCGCCGGGCGACGTCGTGCTCGTGGGGATCAACCGTGTCGTCCTCACGGAGGTGGAGGGCGACATGCTCGTGATGTCCGTGTGGGAACAAGGGCGGGGCCTGCGTATCGTTCAGCGGCAATGAAGACCATCGTCGCTTTCTCCGGCTCCACGAGGGCCGCCTCCTTCCACACCCGCATCATCCGTGCGCTGCCCGGGCTCGCTCCCGACGGGGTGCAGGTCGCCCACTTCGACCTCGCCGATGTGCCGTTCTACAACCAGGACCTCGAGGGTGACGCCCAGCCCGCGGCTGTCGTCGCCATGCGTGCCGCTGTGGCGGAGGCCGACGGCGTCCTGTTCGCCGCGCCCGAGTACAACGGCTCGTACTCGGCGCTCACCAAGAACACGGTCGACTGGCTGACGCGGCCCATGGGCGGCGGGGCCCTGCGCGGCAAGAAGGTGATGGTCGTGAGCGTCACGCCCGGCCCCGGCGGCGGCCAGCGCATCTCGAAGACCCTGTCCGAGGTGCTCCCGTTCTTCGACAACGAGGTCGTCTCGGTCGTCAACGCGGCGGCCGTGCACGAGAAGATCGCCGCCGACTCCGACACGGTGTCGGACGCGGACCTCGCCGCCGCCCTCCGCGCCGGGCTCGCCTCCTTCTGAGACCGGCGCGGTCAGCCCGCGCCGCTCACTGTGT
>CAZZFB010000064.1:7620-9175 GCA_964653385.1 uncultured Bifidobacterium sp.
CGGCTCACCATGTGTCGACCATCGGGCGCTTCTTGCCCGCACGGTCGCGCCACGGCCTCGGCGTGCCGATGACGGCGAGGATGTGTCCCCGCGTGTCGGCCGGGTCGATCACGTCGTCGATCTCCACGTGGCTCGCCATGTTCAGCGCGCTGCCGTTCTCGTACGCCCGCGCGATGAGGAACGCCTCCAGCTCGGCGCGCTTCGCCGGGTCGGTCTCGGCCTCCAGTTCCTTGCGGTAACCGAGGCGCACCGCCCCCTCGAGGCCCATCCCGCCGAACTCGCCCGTGGGCCACGACACCGTCATCGCGTTGCCGTGGAAACTGCCGCCGGCCATGGCCTGGGCGCCCAGCCCGTAGCCCTTCCTCAGCACCACGGTCACCCACGGCACGCTGATGCTCGCGGCCGTCACGAACATGCGGCCGAAGTGACGGACCTGGGCGGTGTGCTCCGCGTCCGGGCCGACCATGAACCCCGGCGTGTCGCACAGGCTCACGACGGGCAGGTCGAACGCGTCGCAGAGCTGGACGAAGCGGGATGCCTTGTCGGCGGCGTCTGAGTCGATGGCGCCCCCGAGGTGGGCAGGGTTGTTCGCGATGACGCCGACGGGGCGGCCCTCGATACGGGCGAGGGCGGTGAGGATGCCCACGCCGAACGTCGGCCGCAGCTCGAGGAGCGTGCCCTTGTCGGCGAGCAGCTCGAGTGCGCGGCGCACGTCGTAGACGCGGGTGCGCTGCTCCGGCACGACGTCGCGCATGAGGTCGTCGTCGTGGCGTTCCCATTCGGTGACCGCCCCCTGGAAGTACGAGAGGTACTTCTTCGCGACTGCCACTGCTTCTTCCTCGTCCTTCACCCGGATGTCGACGACTCCGTTCGCGGTCTGCACGTCGATCGGCCCGATGTCGGTCGGCTTCACCACGCCCAGGCCGCCGCCCTCGATCATCGCCGGACCGGCCATCCCGGTGTAGCTGTCCTCGGTGGCGATGATGACGTCGCAGCACCCGAGAAGCGCGGCGTTGCCGGCGAAGCAGTAGCCGTTCGTGATGCCCACGAGCGGCACCAGGCCGGAGAGCTGGGCGAAGTACGCGAACGCGAGACAGTCGAGCCCGGCCACGCCCGACGCGTCCGTGTCGCCGGGCCGGCCGCCGCCGCCCTCGGCGAACAGGATGAACGGCAGCCGGAGCTGCCGCGCCACGTCGAAGATGCGGTCCTTCTTGGTGTGGTTCTTCTGGCCCTGCGTCCCGGCGAGGACCGTGTAGTCATAGCTGGCCACGGCCACGCGCGATGCGTCGCCGGGGAAGAGGGCGGCGTTCACCGTGGCGAGGCCGCCCACCAGACCGTCGGCGGGAGTGTTGCGGATCAGGTCGTCCAGCTCGCGCCGGCGGCGCTGCGCCGCGATGGCGAACGACCCGTACTCCACGAACGACCCGTCGTCGACGAGGTCGGCGATGTTCGCGCGCGCCGTGCGGTGGCCCCTCGCGGCCCGGCGCGCCACCGCCTCCGGCCTTGCCTCGTCCGTGGTGAGGAAGCGCCTCTCGCGGTAGCGCGCGAGGTCGGC
>CAZZFB010000065.1:0-8967 GCA_964653385.1 uncultured Bifidobacterium sp.
GCGCGCTGACACGGGAGGTGCGGTCCCTCGGTGCCCGCCACGTGCACGTGGAGGGCTTCGACATCAGGACCGGTGTCGGCCCGGACCTGTCACGCAGGATCGACGAGTTCCTGCGCCGCCGCCGGCCGGTTCGACAACGGCACTGAGTCGACCGACCTCCTCCCGCGCGTCAAGACCGGACACCTGCGGCCCGCAGGCTGCCGGCGCGGATGTGCGCGACCACGGACGCGGAGGCCGCGAGGACGACGACTGCGGGCACGACCGCGAGTGACCCTGTGCCCTGCACCAGCAGGCCCACTCCCACGGGTCCGAGCGCACCCCCGACCGTCCCGACGAGGCCGACCATCGACATCAACGTGGCGAAGCTGTCCCCGTCCAGAACCTCGCGGGACACCATGCCGTCCACCGCTGCGAGCGCACCGGTGCTCGCCCCGACCACGATCACATAGGCGACCGCGGCGACACTGGATCCGGATGCCCACAGTGCCGCCGCACCGGCCACCAATGCGGTGCGGCCCGCGAACTGGAGGCGCCATGCACCGAAGCGTGCCACCAACGGCACCAGGGGCAGCCTGCCGAAGAGCTGCAGCAAGCCGCGTGCACCGGCGAACGATGCGGCGGCGGCGGCAGTGAGGCCGGCCCACTTCATGACAGGAACCTGGAACACGAGGAGCGACGAGATCGCCGCACTGGAGAGCATCGCTGACCCGGCGTACCAGCGCAGGAACGGGGAGGAAGCGGCCCGGCGGACAACCGAACGCAACGGCTGGACGGGTCCGGTCGCCACCGGTGCCATGGTCCGTGTCAACGACGCGACCAGTGCGAAGACAAGGAAGAGCGTCACCGATGTTCCGCGCACCGCCCCGCGCCACCCCCACGCATCGCGCATCACCTCGGTGAGCGGGATCATCAACGGCGACGCGAACGCGCCCCAGATGGTGAGACGGGTCACTGCGCGCACGGTGTCGTCGGGCCGGACGGACATCGCGACGGGCTGGGTGAACGAGTAGAAACCGCTGGCGGAGATCGCCCCGCCGGCCAACGCGAAGACCGCGCAGAATACGGCACCGTCATCAATGAAGGACGACAACGCGTACGTCGCCGCGGCGATCGGGCCGATGATTCCTGCCACGGTGCGCGGGCCCCGGCGGTCGAGCAGACGTCCCACGGCGACGGCACCTGCGCCTCCCGCGAGGGTGGTGGCCCCGTACACCGCGCCGAGCGCGCCCACGCCGGTGCCGAGGTCAGCCGAGATGTCCTCGACGAGAACGCCGAACCCGTAGAACCACGACCCGTAGGCGGCGATCGTGAGAAGACCGAGCGCATCGATGACGCGTGCGTGTGCCCGGACCATGGACCCGCACTCTATGAGTTGACTGCGTCCGGCCCGTCCCCGGACCGGGCCGCTCTGCTACTCCACGCGCAGGCCGGAAATCGCGCGGGCGATCACCAGCTGCTGGATCTCGCTGGTGCCCTCGAAGATGGTGTGGATCTTCGCGTCACGGTGCATGCGCTCCACGTGGTACTCGCGCGTATAGCCGTAGCCGCCGAGGATCTGGATGGCCTCCTCGGTCACCTTCACGGCCATCTCCGATGCGTAGAACTTGGACATGGAGCCCTCGGCGTTCTTGAAGCCTCCGTTGCGGGCGAGCCAAGCGGCACGCCAGATGAGCAGGCGCGCGGCGTCGATCTGCGTGGCCATGTTGGCCAGCTTGAACGCGATCGCCTGGTTCATGATGATCGGCTTGCCGAACGCCGTGCGCTCCTTCGCGTAGTCGAGCGCGATCTCGTAGGCACCGCGCGCGATGCCGAGCGCCTGCGCGCCGACGGCGGGGCGGGTGGCCTCGAACGTCTTCATGGCGGGCTGGGCCTCGCCGGAGCGGCCCGCCTCGCGTGCGCGCGCCAGCTTGGCATCCAGCTTCTCCTTGCCGCCGAGCAGGCAGCGACCGGGTATGCGCACGTCGTCGAGCACCACCTCCGCGGTGTGCGACGCCTTGATGCCGTGCTTGGCGTACTTCTGCCCCTGCGAGAGGCCCTTGGTGCCCGGCGGCACCACGAACGATGCCTGGCCGCGCCCCTTCAGAGCGGGGTCGACCGCCGCGACGACCACGTGGACGTTCGCGATTCCGCCGTTCGTGATCCAGGCCTTGGTGCCGTTCAGCACCCACTCGTCCGTGGCCTCGTCGTACACGGCGCGCGTGCGCAGCGACGACACGTCAGAGCCGGCGTCCGGCTCGCTCACGCAGAACGCGCCGAGCTTCACGTCGTCGGCGGTGCCGTAGCACTGGGGCACCCACTCGATGACCTGCTCGGGCGTGCCGTTGCCGCTGATGCCCGCGGCGGCGAGACCCGAACCCATGATGGCCATGCCGAGACCGGCGTCGCCCCAGAAGATCTCCTCGATGGCGACAGGAAGGGTCAGACCTGAGGAGTCGCCCATTGCGCTCATCATGAAGTCGATGCCGTAGAGACCGATCTTGGCGGCCTCCTGCACGACCGGCCAGGGGAACTCCTCGCGGTCGTCCCACTCCTGCGCGGCGGGACGCATGACGTCAACCGCGAACTGGTGGATCCAGTCCTTGATCTGGAGTTGGTCGTCCGACAGATGCAGGGAGAATTCAGCCATGGCCCCAAAGTTACCGAGTGGTAACGCCGGCGCCTACCGCCCTCCTGGTGCGGGAACGAAGGCTCAGCTGTGCCGGCGGCGGGCCGTGAGCCCTGCACCGAGGATCAGCATCGCGAACGCGAGCCACAGCAGGACCGTCGTCGACTGCGACCCGGTCGACGGCAGGGCCACCTTCGCCCCGGCGGATGCCGAGGGGGCAGCCGCGACAGGAGTGACGGGCGCCGCACCGAGCGTGTCGGTTGCTCCGGCTGCGGCCGCGGCCGTGGTGAGGGCGGTGGCGAAGTCAGCGGACGCGGTGCCCGTGAACGGCACCGACGCCGTCACAACCCAGTCACTGGACGTGGTGCCCGAGTCGGAGTCGAACACGTTCTCGTAGTTCGAGCTGCCCACGGATGCGGCGGTGACGACCCAGTTGCCGGCGGGCAGGTCGGCGACCTCGTAGTTGCCGGCCGAGTCGGTCTTCACAGTGAAGGTCTGCGTGCTGGTGTTGCCGGGGCCCGCCTTCACGGTGACGGTGTGGTTGGCAAGGATCTTCTCGGAGGAGTCCTTCTTGCCGTCGCGGTTGGAGTCAATCCAGATCTTGCCGGTCAGTTTGCGGGTGGCAGCAACAGTCGTGGCCGTCGAGTTCGAGTTGCTCCCTGGACGCACGGTGGTCGTGGTTGCACCGCGGACAGTCGTGGTGGTCGCAGCCGCGACGGTGGTCGCCGGGGCCACCGTGGTGGTGGGGGCCGCGGCGGTGGGCGAACCGAGCGTGGCCGCGTTGCAAGTGGCAAACGTTCCGCCGCACGCCGTGAGGGCCGATGCGAACTCGTCCGACTGGAACTCATCCATCTCGGTGAGGACGGAACTCGGCGACTGGCCGCCCTCGATGACCTGGACCTCGTAGTAGTCGCGCGGGGTCATCGTCTTGCACAATCCGGCGTATGCGCCGGTCCCGTTGTAGATGGACAGACCGATTCCCGTGAAGTTCAGCCCGGCGACGGCGGCCGCCGGGCCGGTCAGGTTGTTGCCGCCCGTGTCAGTGGTGGGGATGATGTCTCCCCACTTCTTCTCGGGGGCCGGCGAGTACGTCACCGCAGGGTTGAACACGTTCGGGTTGGGCTTGGAGGAGAACAGGACGTTCGACCACTGGTCGTGGGAGTTGCCGCCGTGCTTGCCGTTGCCGTTGCCGACACTGGACTGGTTGACGGTGATCCGCACGTACGGGTTCTTCACCGAGTGGGTGCGGTGGCAGATGGTGACCTTGTTCGTCGGCGGGGCGGCCTGGGCGATGTTGGCCACTGCAGCGGACCCCGACACGACGAGACCGGCGACGGTCGCAAGACGGAAGAAGATTTTTCTTGGCACGGCGAGCGACGCTAACCGTTTGGAATAATGTTACAACTTATACGGCGTCGGGAATCTGGGGTTTCGTTGCCCGTTCCGGGCGGGTCACTGTCCACACGGCAAGCAATGCAAGGCCCGCGAGTGCGCCCGCCACCACGAACGGCGCATCCACGGCGGCATGGTCGAACAGCAGGCCCGCAACCACCGGTCCTGCCACGCGGCCGAGGGCGGTCACGCTCTGCTGGTACCCCAGTGCCTCGCCGCGGCGCTCCACCGGGGCCGCCTCGGTGACGAGAGCGGTTCCCGACGGCACCGCCACTCCCTGGCCGAACGCGATGAAGGTGAGTGCCACGAAGAGCACCGGCCACGTGGAGGTGGATGCGAGCGTGACCATCCCGGCCGCGACCACGGCAAGGCCCGCGCGCAGGAGACGGCGCGAACCGAACGACGCAGTGAGGCGCCCGATGAGCATCCCCTGCACGAGCACGAGCAGCGCACCGACGAAGAGGAACACGAGTGCGGTGGATCCCTCGGTGAGCGAGAACGTCTCGGCACCCCACAGCGAGAAGGTGGCCTCGAAGCCCGCGAACCCGAGCGTGGAGAGCAGACCGACGGCGGCATAACGGCGGAGGTCAGGCGTGAGAGCCGCGCGCGAGCCACGGGCGGGACGCTCCTCGCGAGCCTCGGGACGGGTCTCGGGAAGGCGGATGACCGCGGCGACGGCGTTGACCGCGGCGATCGTGCCGGCGACGTAGAACGGCACGTGAGGTCCACCGAGAGCGGCAAGACCGCCGAGCGCCGGGCCGACGACGAACCCCACCCCGAACGCCGCGCCGAGCATGCCGAGCAACTGGGCCCGCCGCTCCGGCGGTGCGATGTCGGCAATCGCGCCCTGGGCGACGGCGACGCTCGCGCCGGACGCCCCGTCGATGATGCGCCCCAGGAACAGCACCCACAGGGCTCCGGCGGCACCCGTGACGAAGCACCCGACGGCCGTGCCGACGAGAGAGAAGATGATGACGGGCTTGCGCCCGACACGGTCGGAGACGCGCCCCAGCACGGGTGCGAAGACCATCTGTGCGAGCGAGAAGCTGGCGAAGAGCAGGCCGACCTGGAACCCGTTCGCACCGAACCGCTCCGCATAACGGCCGAGGATCGGCACGACGATGCCGAAACCCACCAGGTCGAGCGCGACGGTGGTCCAGATGGTCCAGAAGCCGGCCGGCATCGGCTGGCGCGTGCGCTCAGCCACGCCTGACCCTGGTGCCTTCCTTCGACGTCTCGACCACGTACCCGGCTGCCTGGAGCTCGTTGCGGATGGCGTCCGCCGTTGCGAAGTCCCTGGCGGCGCGCGCGGCGTCGAGTTCCGCGGCGCGCGCGAGCACGGCCGCATCGACGTCGCCGCCCGCGGAGAGCACCAACCCGAGAGCAGCGGTCATCGTCATCACGGCGGCGCGCAGCGCGCCGGCCCGCGCCGTGTCGCCGGCGTCGAGCGCTGCGTTCGCGGCCCGGACGGCATCGAAGACGGTCGCCATGGCGCCGGCGGTGTCCAGGTCGTTGTCCATGGCGGAGACGAAGGAGGCGATGACCGCGGCATCCGGCTCGTTGTCGGGCACCCCCGCAGTTCTCGCCGCGAACGAGTCGAGGCCGGCCAGCGCGTTCACGCTGGCGTCGATGTTGTCCTGTCCCACGCGCACGGGGCTGCGGTAGTGCGACTGGAGGAGCAGCATGCGGTAGGCGCGGGGGTCGTAGTGCTCGAGCAGGTCGAGCAGGTTCGCCACGTTGCCCAGGCTCTTCGACATCTTCTCGCCCTCGGCGTCGACGACGAAGCCGTTGTGCATCCAGTGGTTGGCGAACGCACGGCCGAGGGCGACAGCTTGCGCCCGCTCGTTCTCGTGGTGCGGGAAGCGCAGGTCGGCACCGCCGCAGTGCAGGTCGAACCCCTCGCCCAGCAGGTCGAGGCTCATCACCACGCACTCGCTGTGCCACCCCGGGCGGCCGTCGCCCCACGGCGATGGCCACGCAGGCTCGCCGGGCTTGGAGAACTTCCACAGCGCGAAGTCCGCGGGGTGCCTCTTCTCCCCCGCTCCCAGCACCTCGCGCTCTCCGCCGCCGGCGAGCATCTCGTCGAGGCTCTGGTGCGCGAGCAGGCCGTAGTCCGGAACCGACGGCACGTCCAGGTACACGCCGTCGGACGTGGGGTACGCGCGGCCGGCGTCCACGAGGGTGCCGATCATGGCCACCATGGACTCCACGTACTCGGTGGCGTGAGGCACGTCGGTGGGGCGCAGCACGCCGAGCTTCCCCATGGCCTCGAACCACACGTCCTCGCAGCGGCGGGTGATGTCCTGCCAGGGCCTGCCCTCGCGGTTGGCACGGTCGATGATCTTGTCGTCGATGTCGGTGATGTTCGAGACCAGCCGCACCCGCAGGCCGGACCACTCCAGGTAGCGGCGGAGGATGTCGTAGACGAGGGTGGCGCGGCCGTGGCCGAGGTGGGGCGGGCCGTACACGGTGGGCCCGCAGAGATAGATGCTGACCGTGCCCGGCTCGCGCAGGGCGAGGGGCTTCACCGTCTGGGACGCGGTGTCATAGAGGTTCAGCACGGGTCAGAGCCTACGATTTGATTCCTATGTCCAGCGTCCCCGAGAAGCCCGCACTTGACGGAATCGAGTCCCGCTGGATCGCGAAGTGGGACGCCGACGGCACCTACTCGTTCGACCGCGGCGCCGTGCGCGGCGACGTGTTCGCCATCGACACTCCCCCTCCGACCGTCAGCGGCTCGCTGCACATGGGTCACGTCTTCAGCTACACGCACACCGACACCGTCGCCCGGTTCTGGCGCATGCGCGGCAAGTCGGTCTTCTACCCGATGGGCTGGGACGACAACGGCCTGCCCACCGAGCGGCGGGTGCAGAACTTCTTCGGCGTCTCGTGCGACCCGTCGGTGCCGTACGCGGCCGGGTTCCAGCCACCGTTCCGCGGCGACCCGCCGAAGGACCACCGTGCGGTGCCGGTGTCGAGGCCGAACTTCATCGAGCTGTGCGAGGAACTGACCGCCCAGGACGAGAAGGTCTTCGAGGACCTGTTCCGCCGGCTCGGGCTCTCCGTCGACTGGTCGCTGCTCTACGCCACGATCGACGAGCGCTCCCGGCGCGCGTCGCAGCGCGCGTTCCTCCGCAACCTCGCCCGCGGCGAGGCGTACACGCAGGAGGCCCCCACACTCTGGGACGTCGACTTCCGCACCGCCGTCGCGCAGGCCGAGCTGGAGGACCGCGAGCGCCCCGGCGCGTACCACACCGTCCACTTCGCCAGGTCGGACGGGTCCGGCAGGCTCACCATCGACACGACGCGACCCGAGCTGCTGCCCGCATGCGTTGCCCTCGTGGCACACCCTGACGACGACCGCTACAAGCCGCACTTCGGCACCACCGTGCGCACGCCGCTTTTCGGTGTGGAGGTGCCCGTGGTGGCCCACCCGCTCGCCCAGCCGGACAAGGGCACCGGGATCGCGATGATCTGCACCTTCGGCGACCTCACCGACGTGATCTGGTGGCGCGAGCTGCAGCTGCCCATGCGCGCGATCATCAGCCGTGACGGCCGGATAGTCGCCGACGCCCCCGACGGCATCTCCGGTGACGGCGCGCTCGCCGCGTACGCGCGTCTCGCCGGCAAGTCGGCGAAGCAGGCCCAGGCCGAGATCGTCACCATGCTGCGCGAGTCGGGAGACATGGAGGGCGAGCCGCGCCCCATCTCCCACCCGGTGAAGTTCTACGAGAAGGGCGACCGTCCGCTGGAGATCGTGACCAGCCGCCAGTGGTACATCCGCAACGGCGGCCGCGACGAGGCTCTGCGCACCGAGCTGCTGGGCCGGGGCGCGCAGCTGCGCTGGCACCCGGACCACATGCACCACCGCTACGACAACTGGGTGCAGGGCCTGAACGGCGACTGGCTCATCAGCCGCCAGCGCTGGTTCGGCGTGCCCGTGCCGGTCTGGTACGCGCTCGACGCGGACGGCGAGGTGCTCCACGACGCGCCGCTCGTGCCCGAGGAGTCGCGCCTGCCCGTGGACCCCAGCACCGACGTGCCCGCCGGGTACGAGGAGTCCCAGCGCGGCAAGCCGAACGGCTTCGTGGGCGACCCCGACGTGATGGACACGTGGGCGACCTCGTCGCTCACGCCGCAGATTGCCGGCAGGTGGGCCGACGACGACGATCTCTTCTCCCGCGTGTACCCCTACGACCTGCGCCCGCAGGGCCACGACATCATCCGCACGTGGCTGTTCAGCACGGTGGTCCGCTCGCACTTCGAGCACGGCAGGGCGCCGTGGGGCAACGCGGCGATGTCCGGGTGGATCCTCGACCCCGACCGCAAGAAGATGTCGAAGTCGAAGGGCAACGTGGTCACCCCCGTCGACCTCTTCGACAGCTACGGCAGCGACGCCGTGCGCTACTGGGCGGCCAACGCCCGGCCGGGCATCGACACCGCGTTCAGCGAGGAGCAGATGAAGGTCGGCCGCAAGCTGGCCACGAAGCTGCTCAACGTCACGAAGTTCGTGCTCGGGTTCGGCGAGGCCGGCAGCGGCACGGTGCCCTCCCACCCGCTTGACGTCGCGATGCTCGGTCGGCTCGCATCCGTCGTCGACGAGGCGACCGCGGCTTTCGAGAACTACGACTACGCACGGTCGCTCGAGCGCACGGAGTCGTTCTTCTGGTGGTTCTGCGACGACTACGTGGAGCTCGTGAAGAGCCGCGCGTACGCGACGCACGGCGAGGAGGGCGCGGCGTCTGCCCGTGCGGCACTTTCACGCGCTCTCTCCGCGATGCAGCGGTTGCTGGCACCCATACTTCCGTTCGTCACCGAGGAGGTCTGGAGCTGGTGGCAGGAGGGTTCGGTGCACACGGCCGCGTGGCCCGCCGCGGACGAGCTCACTGCCGGCACGGCATCGGACACAGTCGCGGGCGAAGAGCTCATCGAGTCCGTGTGCGGCACGCTGGCGCTCATCCGCCGAGCGA
>CAZZFB010000066.1:0-8865 GCA_964653385.1 uncultured Bifidobacterium sp.
CGCGCAGCACAGGGGAGTTCGCCGCGCGGACCGCCTCCATGCTCACCCGTGCCGGGCGGCGGATGTCGAGGTCCTTCAGGCTCTTCCCCTGCGACTGGGCGCGACGGATGCGGATCAGTTCGTTCACGTGGTCAGGCGTCCACATGCTGCGCCCGTTGCGGCGCACCGGCGGGTTGACCAAGCGGAGGGTCACGTAGTAGCGGACGGTGCGCTCGGACAGCTGTGCGTCGATGCGGCCGTTGAAGCGGAGATCGGCGGTTGCGTCCCGCACGGCGGAGAGAAGTTCCTCTGTGGCAAGAAAATCTGGCATGGGGACAAGATAGCACCTATTGACACTGTTGACACTATGCAACCGAAAAAGTCCCAAACCCTTGTGGCACAAGCCCCCGCTGGGGTGCCGTGCACACATGGGGGGTACTGTCGCCCCATGACAGCCGGTTCCTCGCTTCCCGCCACGCCCCCCGCCACGCTCCCGGCCACCCTCGGGGCCCTGCGCGCTTCCGGCTGGCAGAGCCTCCCCGTGAAGGAGGAGCTGCGCCGCAACGCCGTGCGCAACATCGCCGCGGGCTTGCCTCTCTTCGAGGGCGTGATGGGCTACGAGGACACGGTCATGCCGCAGCTCGAGAACGCGCTCCTCGCGGGCCACGACGTGGTGTTCCTGGGCGAGCGCGGGCAGGCGAAGACCCGCATGATCCGTTCGCTCACCGGTCTGCTCGACGAGTGGATGCCGATCATCGCCGGCAGCGAGATCAATGACGACCCGTACGAACCCGTGTCGAAGCACGCGCGCGACCTGGTGGAGCAGATGGGCGACGATGCACCGGTCTCGTGGGTGCACCGCAGCGAGAGGTTCGGCGAGAAGCTGGCCACGCCGGACACCTCGATTGCCGACCTCATCGGCGAGGTGGACCCGATCAAGGTGGCGGAGGGCCGCTACCTGAGCGACGAGCTGACGCTCCACTACGGCCTGGTGCCGCGCACCAACCGCGGCATCTTCGCCATCAACGAGCTGCCCGACCTCGCCGAGAGGATCCAGGTCGGCCTGCTGAACGTGCTCGAGGAGCGCGACGTCCAGATCCGCGGCTACAAGATCCGTCTCCCTCTCGACGTGATGCTCGTTGCCTCCGCCAACCCCGAGGACTACACGAACCGTGGCCGCATCATCACCCCGCTGAAGGACCGCTTCGGCAGCCAGATCCGCACGCACTACCCGCTCGAGGTGGAGACCGAGGTGGCGATCATGCGCCAGGAGGCCCGCCCCGCCAGCATCGGCGACGTCACCGTCACCATGCCGGGCTTCATGGAGGAGATCATCGCCACGTTCTCCCAGCAGGCGCGCATGAGCAGCCACGTGAACCAGCGCAGCGGCGTCAGCGTTCGCCTCTCGGTGAGCAACTACGAGGTGCTGTGCGCGAACGCGGTGCGCCGTGCCCTGCACGCCGGCGAGAAGGACGTGGCACCCAGGGTCAGCGACCTCGACGCACTGGCGGCCTCCACGGGCGGCAAGGTGGAGATCGAGTCGCTGGAGGAGGGCCGCGAGTCGGCCATCCTCAAGCAGCTCATCAACGCCGCGGTCCTCACCGTGTTCAAGCAGCGCGTCCCCGGGGACAAGGTGCGCGACGTGATCGCGGCGTTCGACGAGGGGGCCGTGGCGCACGTGGGGGAGGACATCCCGAGTGCGCAGCTCTCCACCGTCATCACCGACATCCCGGCTCTGCGCGAGCCCGTGCTCGCACTCACCGGCGGCTCGGAGTCACCGGCGCTCGTGGCGAGCGCTGTGGAGTTCGTGTTCGAGGGGCTGCACCTGAACAAGCGACTCAACAAGGACTCGGCCGGCTCGGCCGCCACCTACAGGTCGAGGGCCTAGCGGTGCCGTTGCCGCGCCTAGAGCACGAACGGCGAGCGCGTCCAGAGCTCGCCGGTGTCGTTGCGCGCGGCGTCCTTCGGCTCCCCGGACAGCGCCACGACCTGCAGGCCGGAGTTCAGGCCCCGCAGGTGGAGCGGTTCGTGGGGCGAGGCGACCACGCCGTCGGGGAGGTGCTCGGCCTGCTCTGCGGGCATGAGCACCTCGAAGGCCCCTGCCGCGTCGCAGATGCGGGCTGCCATGTTCACGGCCATGCCGATGTAGTCGTCGCCCTCGAACAGGAGGGCGTGGCCCGAGGCGATGCCGGTGCGCACGGAGAGCGGCGCGCACGCGGCCCCCGACTGCTTCTGCAGGCGCAGAGCGAACGCAACGGCGGCGTGCTGGTCCACCGCCACGATCATGCAGCCGTCGCCCAGCCACTTCGCGATGCGCACGCCGGTGTCGCTGGCGAGGTCGCGGGTGACACGGCGCCAGTTGGCCAGCAGCTCGCCGGCCGCGGCGTCACCGTGGGTCGTGGTGTAGTTCGTGAAACCGGAGATGTCGACGAACACGAAGGTGCGCGGTACTTGCATGTCGCCACACACGATAGAGGGTCGGGTGACCGCTGATGGGGGCGAGATTCACGTACAGCCGCTGGGACGGCACCCAGAAGGGCTTCGACCTGGACGCCGAGGCGGTCCTGTCGGAACTCACCGACGACCTGCTGTACCACGGTGACCTCAACTCGGCGCTGCGCCAGCTGATGCGCGAGGGCATGACGGACAAGGACGGCAACCGGATCGAGGGGCTCCGTGACCTCATGGAGCGGATCCGCCAGCGGCGCGAGGAGATCCAGGACAGCGGCGACCTCGGCGGCGTCTACAGCGAGGTGGCCGATGCGCTGCGCGACATCCTCGACGAGGAGCGCCACACCATCGAGAACGACCTGCGCGCCGCGGAGGCTTCCGGCGACGAGCGCCGCGCGGAGAACGCCCGCAACTCCGCGATGGAGCGGAACTTCCGCCTCGACATGATGCCCGACGACCTCGCGGGGATGGTCCGCGAGATGCAGCACTACGACTTCCAGTCCCAGGACGCCCAGCGACGGTTCGACGAGCTGATGGACAAGCTGAAGAACCAGCTGATGCAGCAGATGGTCGACCAGATGTCGGACGCCATGCAGAACATGAGCCCGCAGGACATGTCCCGCATGAAGGACATGATGGCCGCCCTGAACGAGATGATCGAGAAGCGCGAGCGCGGCGAGGACCCAGGCTTCGAGAAGTTCATGGAGGAGTACGGCGACTTCTTCCCGGAGAACCCCCAGACGCTCGACGAGCTTCTCGAGCAGATGGCGAAGCGCATGCAGCAGATGCAGGCGATGATGAACTCGATGTCACCCGAGCAGCGGGCGCAGCTGCAGCAGCTCTCCGAGCAGCTGATGGAGGACATGGACCTCAACTTCCAGATGCAGAGGCTCAGCCAGAACCTGCAGTCGCTCTACCCCCAGCAGGGCTGGGAGCAGGGCTACGACTTCAACGGCGAGGAGCAGATGGGGATGCAGCAGGCCATGGACGCCATGGCCGAGCTCGGGGAGCTCCAGAGCATGGAGGGCATGCTGCGCCAGGCCACGAACCCCGCCCAGCTGGCGGAGGTGGACGTGGAGAAGGTCCGCCAGATGCTCGGGGACGAGGCCGCGGACTCCCTGGACAAGCTCGCCCAGCTGACGAAGATGCTGGAGGACGCCGGCCTGGTGAACCGCAAGGAGGGGCGCCTGGAGCTGACCCCCCGCGGGCTGCGTGCCATCGGCAACAACTCGCTGCGCGAGCTCTTCAGCAAGCTCTCGAAGGACAAGTTCGGCCAGCACAAGATCCACAAGGACGGCAGCGGCCACGAGCGCTCGTACAACTCGAAGCCCTACGAGTTCGGCGACCCGTTCCGCCTGGACCTCAACCAGACCATCCGCAACGCGCTGCGGCGCCAGGGCAGCGGCACGCCCGTGCGCCTCACACCGGAGGACTTCGAGATCGAGCAGACGGAGCACAGCACCAGGTCGTCCACGGTGCTCATGCTGGACCTTTCCATGTCGATGCCGATGCGGGGCAACTTCGTGCCCGCGAAGAAGGTGGCGATGGCGCTGCACTCGTTGATGAGCTCGCAGTTCCCCCGGGATTTCCTGGGTCTCGTGGGGTTCAGCGAGACCGCGCACGTGCTCACCCACGAGGACCTGCCCGAGGTCAGCTGGGACCTCGCCTACGGCACGAACATGCAGCACGGGCTGAAGCTCGCGCGGCAGATGCTCGCGCGGCAGACCGGCACGAAGCAGATCATCATGATCACCGACGGCGAGCCGACGGCGCACATCACCCAGTCGGGCCAGGTCTTCTTCAACTACCCGCCGGTGCGCGAGACGGTGGAGGCCACGCTGAAGGAAGTGATGCGCTGCACCAAGGACAACATCCGCATCAACACCTTCGTGCTGGACGCCACGTCGTCCCTGCGCCACTTCATCGAGCAGATGACACAGATCAACCACGGCCGGGCGTTCTTCACCGATCCCGACAACCTCGGTAGTTACGTCCTCGTCGATTTCCTCGAAAACAGGCGCAAAACGGCCCGTTCCGGGCGTTGAAGGGCCAAAAACCCAATAAACACAGCGTGTTCGGGGGACATTCCTCGGGAAACCCTTGGGAATCAAGGATTCCGCTTGCAGTTTGGACGAAAAGTTGGCACAATGACACCGTTGTAATTACACGGCTGTCTGCCGATGTCCCGGACCCACGGTCCGCGGGAGTCAGAGAGAGCCACTGCTGGGAGGCATCACTGTGCACGGAGACGGCGAGTCATTGAGTCAAGAACGCGGCTGGCAGGACAATGCCAACTGCCTGGGTGTCGACCCGGACCTCTTCTTCCCCGAGCGCGGCGCCAGCACCCGCGAGGCAAAGGAAGTCTGCAGGGGCTGCGTCGTGCGCGGCGAGTGCCTCGAGTACGCGCTCGCCAACGGCGAGAAGTTCGGCATCTGGGGCGGTCTCTCCGAGCGTGAGCGCCGCCGCCTCCGCCGTCAGCGTGCCCAGGCCACGCGCGGCATCAACGTCGTCAACGGCTGATCCCGAGCGCGCTGATGCGCGCCTCGATGGTCCGTTCCTCCGAGAGGTCGAGTTCCTCCCACCGACCCCGGGGGATCGATGACAGGACCGCGCGCGGGACGAGGCCCACCAGTTCGGCACGGGCCACCGTTGCGCCGGTCCCCCCGCACTCCCGCAGCACCGAGTCGAATGCCTCGCGCGGGCCGGCGACCCCGAGGTCCACGAGGTTCATGCTCACTTGGGTGAGACCGCCCACCTGCAGGCCGAGGGTGCGGATGCCGGGGCCACGCACGCGCGACGCGATGGCGCGTGTCTCCTCCAGGGTGCACCCGCCGAGCCACACGTTGTAGGCGACCAGCACCTGTCTTGCCCCCACGCAGACCGCCCCTGCGCTCGGGTGCGGAACCGCGGGGCCCGTGTCCGGGGCGAGGTCGTTCCATGCACGCCTGCGCACCTCCGGGAGCGTCAGGCCGGTGCCGTAGAGGAACGCGGGGACACCGAGCGTCCCGGAGATCCACCGCGCGAAGTCATCCCTGGCCGCGACTGCCGCCGCGAAATCCGTGCCGGGGAGCGGCACGAACGGCACGACGTCCACCACACCCAGCCGTGGGTGGACACCTGTGTGGGTGGCGATCGAGAGCCTCTCCACCGCGTGCGAGGCGAGCGCGCGTGGAGCCTCCGTGCCCACGAGCGTGAAGACGCTGCGGTTGTGGTCGGCGTCGGTGTGGACGTCGAGGAGGTGAGGCCGGAGCATCTCGGCGAGACCGGCGAGGAATGCGGTGTCGCGTCCCTCGCTGATGTTGACGACGCACTCGAGCACGTGAGTTGCCTACCAGCCGCGGGGAGCGCGCGCCACCACCGGTGGTAGGGTCGCCCCCATGGGTACTCCTGAAATCCTCATGATCGCCGTCATCGTGCTCGTCCTGTTCGGCGGCTCCCAGATCCCGAAGATCGCCAAGAACCTCGGCCAGGCGCAGCGCGAGCTGAAGAAGGCGATGGACGAGGGCAAGGCCGAGGACAAGCCCTCCGGCGACAAGTAACGGACCCGCACGCGCACCGCGCGGACCGGTCAGGCCTGCTGGTTCTTGCGCCTCTTCAGGATGCGGCGGCGCTCACGCTCGCTGCACCCGCCCCAGACGCCGTGCTCGACCCGCTCCGCAAGCGCGTACTCGAGGCACTCCGTGACGACGGGGCATCCCTTGCAGATCGCACGGGCCCTGTCCACGCCGACGCCGTCCGAAGGGAAGAACGTGGCGGGCGGGTAGTTGCGGCAGTTGCCGCGCGCCATCCATGCAGTGGGGGAGTCGTCGAAGGGAACGTGTGCCGGGGTCGGCTGCTCCGTGACCTGCAACTTTGTTCTCATGGCTTTCCTCCTTGCCGCCGTGCGGTGGCATTCGGTTCGGTGTCATCTCTGACTCCGAGTCATGACGGGAAGTTCCCGCAAGGCCAAGTCAAGCACGGCACCCGGCCGGGGTGTCGGCAGTGTGACGAAGAATGAGGTAAATGTTCGGGTTGTCCACAGGTGTCCTCCAGGAACATGCGGGAATGGCCGGGAAAACGTGCGAAAACGCGCCCCGTCAAGTGCCGATAGCATCGTGGTGTTCTCGTCCGCCTACGGAGGCACCATGTCCGATCACACCATCACCGAACCGCCCCGCGCACACGCCCGCATCGTGTTCCTGGGCGCAGTTGCGCCCCACTGGGAGGTCTACGGGGACTGGGGCGACCGCACGGTCCTCGAGGAGTTCCGTGCCCGCGTGCTGGCCAGGCTGGTGCTCCTGCCCCGGGATGACCCGCAGTTCCGGCGCAACATGTCCCGGATCGTGAGGGATGCCGAGCGCGAGCTGATCTCGCTCGAGTGGGACATGGGCGACCCGAACTACCAGTTCGAGCGCCCCGAACCGCAGCGCTGACCAGGGCGGCCCAGCGTTCGGTTACAACAAGTCCGGCAGCCCGTTCAGTGCGGGCCCATCAACCAGGCAGGAGAGACATGGATGAGCTGAGAAGGGGCTTTCACCAGGAGCTTGACGTGGTCCGGGGAGATTTGTCGAAACTTGCTGCACTGGCGATCGAGGCAAATTCCCGGGCCACTCGGGTGCTTCTCGACGGCGACCTTGAGTCCGCCAATCAACTCATTGAGGATGATGACGAGATCGATGCGTTGTCGGTCGACCTGGAGGAGCACTGCTACAAGCTGATTGCGCTCCAGGCGCCGGTGGCCGGCGACCTTCGCCAGCTCGTGGCCATCGTGAAGATGGTAGGCGAGATCGAACGTTCGGCGGACCTGGCGGTCAACATTGCAAAGGCCGCCCGACGCATCTACGGGCATGAGCTCGACCCGAAAGTCCGCGGGCTCATCGCCCAGATGGGAGAACAGGCGCGCCAGTTGTTCACCGCGGCACTCGAGGCTTTCGAGACCAATGATGCCGCGAAAGCAGCTGCACTCGATGACATGGACTCCTTCCTCGACGGGCTCCAGCGTGAACTCGTCCGGAGGATCATTGAGAGCCGTTCGGAGAGCGAGATTGACCTGCAGGTTGCGATCCAACTTGCGATGGTTGCGCGGTTCTACGAACGAATAGGTGACCACGCTGTGAACATTGGCGAGCGGGTGCGCTACTTGGTGGATGGCTGGATGCCAGAGCACCGTGGGGCAGAGAGGTACAAGCGCCGTACCGACAACACGGGTGAGATTCCCCGATCCCAGCTGGGCTGATTCCAACCATGGAGGCTTTCCTGGCGGGGGTGGTCTTGGGCGTCGTCCTCGTGCTCGCTGTCGTTAGCGCACGTCAGATCGCCGCTCCCGGGGTGTCGACGGACCGCGTCACGACGCCGCTGCCGGAGGAGATACCCGCCAGACTCGATCTCAGGCGCGTTCTCGACGCGATTCCACTGGGGGTTGTGGTGGTCAACGCGAATGGAGTCAACGTGGTGAGGAATGCCGCGGCTGTGGCTTTCACCGGCAAGCGTCATGCTGATGTGCTGCTGGATGCGGCAGTCGAGAGGCAGATGAAGCTCGCGCTCGAGGGGAAGACGTCGGTGGAGCAGGTGCAGATTGCGGGCCCACCCCCGACCATCGTGATAGTCCGTGGGGTGCCATTCGGCGACGGCGGGGGTATGGCGACTCTCGAGGATGTCACAGAGCGCTTCATGGTGGACCAGGTGCGCACCGATTTCGTCGCGAATGTGAGCCACGAACTCAAGACTCCCGTTGGTGCAATCTCGGTTCTCGCCGAGACACTCATCGGCGAGACCGATGACGAACTGGTAGTCAGACTTGCGGGACGAATGGTGACGGAGTCAATGCGCATGTCCCGTACCATTGACGATCTTCTCGAGTTGTCCAGGATCGAGATGGGTGGTGAGATGGCGGCCTCCAAGGTTGATCTGAGGGAAGTCGCAAGCGAGGCGGCTGAACGCGCCTCTGCTCTCGCACATCAGTCCGCAGTCGAAATTGTGGTGAACGCAACTGAGGGCGATGTGTCAGTCGTCGGAGACTTCTACCAGTTGGTGTCGGCTCTCGGGAACCTGGTTGACAACGCGGTGAAATTCAGCGAGGGGAGGGGAAAAGTGATTGTCGGCATCGCTCCGTCCGAGGACGTGGTCGAAATCTCGGTGACCGACAGTGGCATCGGCATACCAGCGTCAAGTCTCGACAGGATTTTCGAACGCTTCTATCGCGTCGACAGGTCCAGAGGCCGCGCCACGGGGGGGACAGGACTGGGGCTGTCGATCGTCCGGCACATTGTCCACAATCATGGCGGTGAGGTGAACGTGAGTTCACGTGAGGGTGAAGGTTCCGTGTTTGTCCTCCGTTTGCCCCGTGATTTCCGCCTTCTACGGGGCAACATGATGAACAACCATGAACGCTTCACCGATCTTGAATAACCCCACGGTCCTCGTGGTGGAGGACGAGGAGTCCTTCATCGAGGCGCT
>CAZZFB010000067.1:0-5852 GCA_964653385.1 uncultured Bifidobacterium sp.
GGGATCGACGCGGAGTTCGTGACGGGCTACTCCGCGATGCCGCACGAGGGTCTCGAGGACCAGCTGCGCACGCGCGTGTTCGGGTGGTCCACGGCGGAGACCGCCGCGCAGCTCTTCACCACGGAGCCCACCACGGGCAGGTACTGGATCGACCTCCTCGGCGTCACGCAGCTGTTCGTGCAGCGCGGGCAGCAGCAGCAGTGGCTGGACGCGGCGCTGCCCGACGGCTACGAGCTCACGAAGGTGGACGAGTCCGCGCACTGGGTCCTGTGGGGCACGGAGAACAAGGAGCGGCTCGACATCAGCCACTCGGGCGGCGGCAAGGTGGTTCTCGCCCGGCCGCTCACCCCGGGCCTGCGCGTCTCGGTGGACGGTGCCGACGTGCCGGTGTCGTCGCTCGCCGGTGTCCTGCCGGTCGTCGATGCGGCACCGTCCGCCGACATCGAGGTCCGCTACGTGCTCCCGCGCGGCGGGGTCATCGCCGTGCTGATGCTGCTCGGCGGCCTGTTGTTCGTGTGGCTCGCCTGGGGCGGGCGGCGCCGCACAGCCGGCTGACCCGTCAGGACAGGCCGAGCCGCTCGAACTGCTCGGACGGCGCGCCCACCTCCGTGAGCGCGGCGCGCAGCAGTTCCTCGGCATCTCGTGCCACGGCGTCACCGATGCGGTTCACCGTCTCGTCGGGGTCCTCGCCGCGGTGGAACATGATCGTCTGGTACTCCGCGGCGTACGCCCAGAACGGGAGCAGGTCCCCCGCCCGGAACGGCTGGCGGATCACCGGCACCGTGCTGCCCGGCATGTAGTCGAGCGATGCGCGCGCGTCCGGCATCGGCATGCGCACGTCGGGGCGCGACGGCACCGGCATGGTGCTCCACCGGTTCGACCACATCGAGTGCGGTGCGTTGTCGCCCTGCGGCCCGCGCGTGTAGCGCCACTCGTCGGTGACCAGCTGCACCTCGCGGCCCCACACGCCCGTCAGCAGCCAGTCCCGCACGCTCGATGACTCGCCGTTGATGAGCGGCGCGAGCGAGCGACCGTGCGACACGTGCGGCACGTCCACGCCGAACACCGCGGCGAGCGTGGCGTGGATGTCGGTGGAGGTGGTGAGCGCGGGGTTCGTGCCGGGCGCCGCACCGGGCCAGGCGACCATCAACGGGATGTGGCCGAGCGGCTTGTACACCGGGATGCCGGGCTTGCCCCAGACGTCGCGGCCCTTCACGTCGGTGTCGCCCAGGTAGTGGCCGTGGTCGGTGCACAGGATCACGGCCGTGTCCTCCCACGCGCCCGTCGCGTCGAGGGCGTCGAGCACGCGGCCCAGCCAGTGGTCGATCATGGAGAGCTTCCCGCCGTACTGGGCGCGGATCTGCCGCGCGTCCCGGTCGTCGATGATGCCCTTCGCCTTCGCGTCCACGGCGTACGGCGGCCAGATGAGGTGCGGGCCCTCCCACGTGTCGTCGTACCGGGACGCCCACTCCTCCGGGGTGTCGAACGGCTCGTGCGGGTCGAACTCGTCCACGAACAGCATGAACCGCTCGCCCTTTGCGCGGTGCACGGGTGCGTGGGTGGAGAGCCAGTGCGCCGCCACGGACATCGTGCGGGGCCCTGGGAAGTCCTCCTCGCTGCGGAACCAGCCGCGCGAGTTGTCGTAGTGGGTGTGCCCCCTGCCGAACGACGGGGCCCCCAGCCATGACTCGTCGGGGCGCGTGCACCACGGGTCGCTCTCGTGCCCGCGCTCGTACGCCCACGCGGTGAAGTCGGTGTGGTAGTTCTCGCCGCCCACCTCGAACAGGTGCGGGTGGTCGGTGACGAGCTGGGTGATGACGCCCGCCTCGCGCAGCGACGCGGTGATCGGCTTCTCCCACAGCTCGATGGAGCCCCACGGCTTCCACAGGAAGTCCCACGCGCCGACGAGAAGGTCGTGCCGCGCGGGGATGCACGGCAGCGAACCGGTGTGGTGGTTCGTGAAGCGCACGCTGCGCGCTGCGAGACGGTCGAGGTTCGGCGTGTCGAAGTTGGCCCCGCCGTACGCACCGATCTCGTGGCGGTTCAGGCTGTCGAGGAGGAGCACCACCACGTTGCGAGGCAGGGACGCATTCGCCTCCGCGTTCACTCCGTGGCCTCCCCGAGAGCGAACACGGTGTCGCACCACGCGTTCACTTCCTCGCGCATGATGTCGTGGCTCTTCGCGAGGAGGTGCCCGTCACCCGGCATGATGCGCAGCTCGCCCGACCCCGCGATGGCTCGGACGACCTCGCTCGCCTCCACGGGCAGGATCTCGTCGCGGTCGCCGTGGAACATGAGGAGCGGCCTGCCATGGAGGCCGCCGGCCACCTCGCACCCTGCTGACTGCGTGGCAAAGGTGACGACACCCGTGACCATCGCGGACAGCCCCACCGCGACGCGCACCGCCACGGCGCCGCCGAAGCTGTGGCCCATCAGGATCACCCGGTCGCACCCCGTCCCGACCATCATCTGCACCGCCGCCGCGGCGTCCACGCAGCATGCATCCATGTCGTTCGGCTTGCGCCAGCTGATCCGCATCGCCGGGATCCCCCGGGCCGAAAAATCCTCACCCAGCTGGTTGTAGAGGGCGTCACCCGGGCCCATCAGCCCGCCCATGGCGCCGCCCATCATCACGACACCCACGTCGCGCGCGTCCCCGACCGGTTCGTGCCACAGGATCCCGAGCAGCCCGCGCATGGTGTACATCTCGATGTGGCGCAGGCCGGGGGCGAGCATCGCCTGCTGGCTGGCCATGATCCCCAGCACGTCGAGCGGGGTCTGCATGTCACCGCCCTGCTGGTCCTCCCCCGCCGCCATGTGGTTACCCTAGTGAGGCATGCGCGAAGTGAAGAAGCCGATCGACCCGAGCGTCGAGTCCGACCGCGACCTCGCCACTCGCATCGCGTTCGCGTGGCGCGAGCTGCGGCGCGGCGCCGCCAACAACGCGGTGCGCGAGATCATCTTCGAGGGCGACGACTACTCGATCGAGCCCGGCCAGTTCGACACCCTCGAGCAGCTGGTCCTCCACGGGTCCATCAGCATGGGCAACCTCGCCGACGCTCTCCGGGTGGACCCCAGCACCGCCACCCGCGCCATCCAGCGGCTCATCAAGGACGGGCTCGCGGAGAAGGTGTCGCACGACGGTGACGGCCGCGTCGTGTTCGTGGCACCGAGCGAGCGCGGGCGGATGATCCACACCCGCGTCATCGACCGACGGCGGAACCTCGTGTTCGCCATCGTCGAGCAGTTCGAACCCGAGGAGCGCGAGGTGATCGCCGCCGCGCTCGAGCGTTTCAGCACGGCGCTCGACGTCGCCGTCGCGGACCTCTCGCAGCAGAACCAGTAGCGGGTCCCGTCATGGCATCACGGGAGACGTTCCCCAAGGACGCGATGGAGTACGCACCGCAGCTCTACGCGCACGCCGTCCGCCTGACCCGCAACAAGGCCGACGCGGAGGACCTGGTGCAGGAGACGTACCTGAAGGCATGGCGCGCGTTCGACAGCTACCAGGACGGCACGAACCTGCGCGCGTGGCTGTTCCGCATCATGACGAACACCTACATCAACAAGTACAACGCCAAGCAGCGCCGCCCCGACGAGGTCGAGCTGGACGAGGTGGAGGAGCTCTACCTCTTCCGCCGCCTCGGCACGATCGACCAGTCGCGCATCAACCCCTCGGCCGAGGACCAGATGATGGAGCTCTTCACCGACGACGAGGTGAAGGCCGCCATCGAGGAGCTGCCCGAGGCCTTCCGCATGCCTGTCCTGCTCTCGGACGTGGACGGCTTCTCCTACAAGGAGATCGCCGAGATGCTGGACGTCCCCATCGGCACGGTCATGTCCCGCCTGCACCGGGGAAGAAAAGCCATGCAGAAGCGGTTGTACGACTTCGCAAGGGAACGGGGACTCGTGGACGAGTCCCTCGTCAAGGAACCGGACTGACAGGGAAGGACGGGGAACAGAGATGGCCATGGACTGCCAGGGGACACTCGAGGAACTCGAGCGCTTCCTCGACAAGGAACTGCCCCAGGGCAAGGCGGCCGAGATCATTGGCCACCTCCGCACCTGCCCGGACTGCCAGGGCGCCTTCGACTTCCACGGGGAACTCAAGCGGGTCGTGCGCGTGAAGGCACAGGCCGAGGAACTGCCCGGCAGTCTCGTCACCAAAATCAAGGACTGTTTCGGTCCTGACTGGGTCGACTGACTAGCCTCTCACCCATGTTCTCTGCAGTCGTTTGGCACTTCTGGCTCGGTCTCGTCCTGCTCCTCGCCTCTGCCGGCTTGATCGTCCAGACCCTCGTCGGGTACGTCGTCAAGGTCACCGCCACGAAGTACCCCAACCGCCTCCAGCGCAAGGCCGCCCGCAAGTAGCGCCCGCGCCGGGCACCCGGCAGCAACATGGACAGCGCACTGACCCGCTCACCCCTCGTCGAAGGGTTGCTCGCGCGCTGCAGGTTCCCCGCACCCGGCACCGAGGTGTCGTGCGCCGTGTCCGGGGGCCCGGACTCGATGGCCCTTCTGGTGCTCGCCGCCGCGCACGGCCTGAGCATCACCGCCGTGCACGTGGACCACTCGATCAGGCCTGGCTCCGCCGGTGACGCCGCACTCATCGCCCCCGTCGCCGCCGCCGTCGGTGCCACGCTCGTCACGCACACCGTCACGGTCGAGCCCGGCCCGAACCTGGAGGCCCGCGCGCGCGCGGCCAGGTACGCGGTGCTCCCCGACGGCACGATGACCGGGCACACAGCCGACGACCAGGCCGAGACGGTCCTCATCAACCTCCTCCGCGGCTCCGGCGCCGCGGGTCTTGCCGCCATGGGACCGGGCCCGCGCCGGCCCATCCTCGCGCTGCGTCGCGAGGAGACTCACGCCCTGTGCCGCGGACTGGGCATCGCCACGGTCACCGACGAGACGAACGACGATCCAGCGCACCAGCGCAACCGCGTGCGCCACGAACTGATCCCGCTCCTCGCGTCGGTCTCGCGACGCGACCCCGTTCCCGTCCTCGTGCGCACGGCCGACGTGCTGCGCGACGACGACGCACTTCTCGACGAGCTCGCGTCGCACATCGACGTCTCTGACGCAGTCGCCCTCGCCGCGGCACCGTTGCCGCTCGCCCGGAGAGCAGTGCGCATGTGGCTGGCGGACCCGTACCCGCCGGACCTCGCGACAGTCGACAGGGTGCTCGAGGTCGCCCGCGGCACGTTCCCCGGCTGCGATATCGGCGGGAACAGACAAATTCGCCGCAGCAAACAGCGGATGAGCATCGTCAATCTGGGCTAATTTCTCTGACGGCCCGTCCGCAGCGTCGCGGACACGAAGGGCCAGGACCTCGAGGAGACCCGGATGCCACCGAAGCTGCGCGGAAAGTGGGCCCTCGGCATCACCCCCCGGAACTTCACCTGGGTCATCAAGGACAAGCTGGCCATCTGCGAGCGGCCGGGCGGATACGGCGAGAACCACCGCCGGGTGCGCCGCCAGGAGGAGATCATCTGGCTGCGGGAGAACCACTTCGACCTGATCATCTCGATCATCGCGGCTCCCCACAACCTCCACGCCTACGAGGAACTGAACCTTCACTACCGCCACCGCCCCCTCAGCGGTGCCGACGACCTCAACCACTTCCTCAAGCCCTTCTACCGCGAGCTTCACGACCTGATGAACGCGAACAAGAAGATCGTCCTGCACGCCGAGGAGGTCGGCGACAGGCTGCTCGGCATCGTCGGCGGCTACATCCGCTGGAGCGGCATGATCGACGACCCGTCGCAGGCGATCATCATCACCGAGCGCATCGGCGGCCGCCAGCTCGACACGTGGGCGCGCGAACTGATCCTCAACGTCCACGAGCTTCG
>CAZZFB010000067.1:5952-8650 GCA_964653385.1 uncultured Bifidobacterium sp.
TGACCCGCAGCCGGTGACGTGCCGCGGTTAGGTTGGGACCCGTGAAAGGACGGCGCGTACTCGTCACGGGCATGGGCGGCGAGCTCGGTTCGCTCGTGGCCTCCATGACAGAGCGCACCGAGTGGGCCGGCGACATCCTCGGATTCGACGTGGACCCGCCCCGCAGGAACCTGAAGCGGGCGAAGTTCGTGCGCGTGTCCGCCACCGACACCGAGCGGATGACGGAGCTGGTGGCCGACTTCAACCCACACGTCATCCTTCATGTAGGTGTCTGGGAGCCCCATGCGCGTCTCGCCACCGAGCAGGCCGAGGAGTGCACGGAATCGGTCGCGAAGGCCGTGTTCCAGGCCGCCCACCAGGCAACCGCACTGGAGACCGCCGTCGTCCGCAGCGGCATCGAGATCTACGGCGCAGGCTCCTACTCGCCGGACATCGCCACCGAGTCCACCCCCGCGGCGCCGACCACCACGTACGGGCGCATGTGCGCCGTCATCGAGGAGCAGGCGATGGAGCTGCGCATCGCCAAGGGCGTGAACGTGTGCACCCTGCGGCTCGCACCCGTCCTCGGCGCGCACGTGCCCAGCCCGCTCGGGCGCATCCTGCGCCTGCCGGTGGTGCCCTACCACGGCCTGGTGAACCCCATCTTCTGCGTCGTCGAGGACCACGATGCAGCCGTTGCCTTCCTGCAGGGCGCGGAGCGCGACGCGAACGGCGTGGTGAACATCGTGGCGAACGGCGCGATCAGCATGCTGCGCGCGATCACCACCGGGCGCCGCGTGCCGGCGCCCTCCGTGGGACCCGGATGGTGGCTGGCCCGCGGCATGAGCAGTCTCGCCGGCGCGCCGGTGCCCGACCACGTGGCGGAGCTCCTGGAGAAGGGCCGGCTCGCGGCCAGCAACGAGGCCGCGCACCTCCTGCGCTTCGCGCCCGCGCACAGCACCACGCAGGTGATCGAGCGCCTGTACCAGTGGCCGGGCGTCGAGCGCATCCCCGCCAGGCGACAGGTGGCGTAGCACCATGCCGTACGCGACCGCATCAGACGGTGTCCGCATCCACTACGAGGTGATCGGCTTCAGGCGCAACCCCCCTGTGCTCTTCGTGCAGGGTCTCGGTGCGGAGAAGAACTCCTGGAACCTCCAGCGCGCCGCGCTCGCGCTCCGCTGGCGCACGGTCGCGCTCGACAACCGGGGCGCCGGCCGCAGCGACAAGCCGGAGGGCACCTACGACCTCGAGCAGATGGCGGAGGACGCGATCGCGGTGCTCGACGACGCAGGCATCGAGTCCGCGCACGTGGTGGGGCTCTCCATGGGCGGCGCCATCAGCCAGATCATCGCGCTGAAGCACCCGAACAGGGTCAGGTCGCTCACCCTCGTGGCCACCGCGTGCCGCAACCACGAGTGGCGCGAGGAGCTCCTGCAGTCCTGGGCCGACGTCGCCGCCACGGAGGGCATGGGCGCTGTTGGGCGCGAGGCGGCGCGGTGGATGATCGGTCCGCGTTCGTTCCGCAGGCTGCTGCCGGCGCTCGGCTGGATGGGCCCGCTCCAGTTGTTCAACCCTGCCGGCGCCTTCGTGTCGCAGGTGCGCGCGATCCTTCGCACCACCGACCAGCTGCAGACCGAGCTGTCCGGCATCGACTGCCCCACGATGGTGGTCGTGGGCAACCAGGACGTGCTCACCCCCCGTGGTGACGCCGAGGAGATCGCCTCGCTCATCCCCACCGCGGAGCTCGTCATCATCAGCGGCGGCGCGCACGGCCTCCACATCGAGCACGCCGTCACCTTCAACCGGATCCTCCTCGAGTTCCTCGGACGCGCCGAAAAGGCCCACGTGCCCCACGGCCGCGCCGCGCGCGAAGCCGTCTGATGCGCGTCGTCATCGTCGGTGCGGGGCTCTCCGGCCTGGTGGCTGCCCGCTCCCTCGTGTCCGCCGGGCACGACGTGACGGTGATGGACAAGGGACGCAGCCCGGGCGGGCGCCTGGCCACGCGCCGCATGGCGGGTGCCCGCCTCGACCACGGCGCGCAGTTCTTCACCGTGCGCAGCACGGAGTTCCGCGCGCACGTGGACGCATGGATCGCGGACGGGGTCGTTCACGAGTGGTGCCGCGGGTTCGCCGCCCAGGACGGCCACCCCCGCTACGTCGGCACCGGCGGGATGAACGCGATCGCCAAGCACCTGGCCGCCGGGCTGGACGTGCGGTGCGACCACCTGGTCTTTGCCATCCGCAGGGACGGGGACGGCTGGCAGGTGCAGACGGACGACGCCGTGGACCACCCTGCGGACGCCGTCATCCTCACTGCGCCGGTGCCCCAGTCGTTCTCACTGCTCTTCGGGGCGGGCATCGAGATGCCGGCGGAGATGCGCGGCACCGACTACGACCGCACGCTCGGCCTGCTCGCCGTGCTCGACTCGGATGACCACGCGGTGCCGGCCCCGGGGGGCGTGCAGAACCCGGACGGCACGTTCCAGTTCATCGGGGACAACAAGGCCAAGGGGATCAGCGAGGTCCCCGCGCTCACCTTCCACTTCTCCCCCGCGTTCAGCGAGGCACGGTTCGATGCCGACCCCGCCACGGTCCACGCTGAGTTGCTCGAGGCCGCCGCGCCCTGGCTGGGCCGGGCCGGGATCGTGGAGTCCCAGGTGAAGAAGTGGCGATTCGCAACGCCCCGCCGGGCCTGGCCGGAGCCCTGCTGGGTGGC
>CAZZFB010000068.1:0-3261 GCA_964653385.1 uncultured Bifidobacterium sp.
GTCACTCGTCGTCCTGCTCGCGCAGGAACGCCTCCAGCTCCTCGGCCAGGTCGTCGCCTGACGGCATCATGCGCTCGGTCATCTGGTCGTGCCGGCGCTCCAGCATGGCGATGTAGCCGAGAGCCTGCGGGTCGTCCTCCACGGCGGCGTCGTGCAGCGACTGCCACCTGGCGATCTCCTCCTGCAGGTTCGCGTGGTCGGTGGGGATGCGCAGCACGTGCTGGAGGTGCTGCAGCAGCGCGGCGGCGCTCTTCGGGTGCTGTGCGTTCATGAGGTAGTGCGGCACGCCCACGCGGAGGCTGACGTTGGGGATCTTCTCGCGGTCGAACGCCTCCAGCATCACCCCGGCCACGCCGGTGGGGCCCTGGTAGCGGGGCATGGACAGCCCGAGCCTGGCGGCCAGATCGGTATTGGTGGTCGACCCGACCACGAAAGGCACTCGCGTGTGCGGCACCTGCTCCGCGGCCGCGCCGAGCGAGACCACGAGCTCCACACCCAGCCCGCGGATGACGTCCACCATGCAGCGGGTGAAGGTGGGCCACGAGAGGTGCGGCTCGATCCCGTTCAGCACCACGATGTCGCGCGACCCCTCCGGGTAGCGCACCACGGCGAACTCGTTCTCGGGCCAGCGCAGCTGCCGCTCGCCGTCCTCGTCGTTGTAGACCTCCGGGCGGGCCTGGGTGAAGTCGAAGAACGGGTCGGGATCGATGTCGGCCACGATGGTGTGGTCGCGCTCCTTCAGCATCCAGTCAAGCGCGGACGTGGCCACGCCGCCGATGTCGAACAGTCCCTGCAGCGCGACGAGCAGGACCGGGCTGCGCAGCGGGGCGATGTCGTCCCAGTAGCGCTCGAGAACCTCGTCGACGTCGATCGGCACGGGGTCAACTCTACGGTCGCGTGGGGCGGTCAGGCACCGAGGTGCTCGACGACGGCGTCGATGCACCGCGTCAGCTGGGCCACGTCGGACGGCTCGATCGCGGGGAACATGCCGATCCGCAGCTGGTTGCGGCCGAGCTTGCGGTAGCTGTCGGTGTCCACCACCCCGTTCGCGCGGAGAATGCGGCAGATCTCGTTCGCGTCCGTGCCCTCGATGTCGATGGTGCCGACCACGTTGGAGCGCTGGGTCACGTCCTTCACGAACGGCGTGGCGAACGGGCGTGACTCCGCCCACGAGTACAGGATGCGCGCCGACTCCGCCGAGCGGCCGGCGGCGAAGGGGAGCCCGCCGTTCTCGTTCATCCACCTCAGCTGGTCGTCGAACATGATGAGAGTTGCGAGCGCGGGCGTGTTGTACGTCTGGTTCGCCACGCTGTTGTCGAGCGCGATCGAGAGGTCGAGCGAGGCGGGCATCCAGCGCTTCGTCGCCTTGACGGCGCGGATGCGCTCGATGGCGGCGGGGGAGCAGGCCGCGAACCACAACCCGCCGTCGCTCGCGAAGCACTTCTGCGGGGCGAAGTAGTAGACGTCCACCTCGGAGGGCCGCCAGGCGAGACCGCCGGCGGCCGAGGTCGCGTCCACCACCACGAGACCGTCGCCGGCCGGGCGGCGCGGCGTCATCATCACTCCCGTGGAGGTCTCGTTGTGCGGGAACGCGTAGACGTCGCATGTGGGGTCGACCACGAGCTCCGGGTGCGTGCCGGGCTCGCTGCTCACGACCACCGGGTCGGCGAGGTGCGGGGCCGCCGCGCTCGCCTCCGCGAACTTCCCGCCGAACTCGCCGAACACCAGGTGCTGGCTTCGCTCCCGGATGAGGCCGAACGTGGCGACGTCCCAGAACACGGTGGAGCCGCCGTTGCCGAGGATGATCTCCCACCCTTCCGGCAGTCCGAAGAGGTCGACGAGGCCCTCGCGCACGGAGCCCACGATGTTCTTCACCGGTGCCTGGCGGTGCGAGGTGCCCATCACGCTCACGGCGCGCGACACCAGTGCGTCGATCTGCTCGGGCCGCACCTTCGAGGGGCCGCACCCGAAGCGGCCGTCGACGGGGAGAAGCCCGGGGGGAATCACTAAACCGTGTTGGTTCTTCTCGCTCACCCTGTAATCCTATTTGCCATGCCAGGTCCCTCCGAATTGCGCCGTGTTTCTGCCCGTCTGGGTGCCATCGCAGAGTCAGCCACCCTCGCGGTGGACGCCAAGGCGAAGGCGCTGAAGGCGCAGGGCCAGAACGTCATCGGGTTCGGGGCGGGCGAGCCCGACTTCCCGACCCCGGCGAACATCGTGGAGGCGGCGGTGAGGGCCGCCCAGGACCCGAAGAACCACCGCTACACGCCGGCCGCGGGCCTGCCCGAGCTGCGCGAGGCGATTGCCGCCAAGACCCTGCGCGACAGCAACTACGCCGTCACGGCGGACCAGGTGCTCGTCACGAACGGAGGCAAGCACGCCGTCTACGTGGCGTTCTGCGCCATGTGCGACCCGGGCGACGAAGTCATCCTGCCCGCCCCGTACTGGACCACGTACCCGGAGGCGATCGAGCTGGCCGGCGGCAAGCCCGTCATTCTCGACACCGACGAGTCCACCGACTTCAAGGTCACCGTCGCCCAGCTGGACGCCGCGCTCACCCCGCGCACGAAGGCCCTCGTGTTCGTGTCCCCCAGCAACCCCACGGGCTCGGTGTACACGCCAGATGAGACGAAGGCGATCGGCGAGTGGGCAGTGCGCAACAAGGTGTGGGTCATCACCGACGAGATCTACGAGCACCTCACGTTCGGGGGGCACACGTTCGCGTCCATGCCGGCTCTCGTGCCGGAGCTCGCGGGCCAGTGCCTGGTGCTGAACGGCGTCGCCAAGACGTACGCCATGACCGGTTGGCGCGTCGGCTGGATGATCGGCCCGAAGGACGTCATGAAGGCCGCGATCAACTTCCAGTCGCACACCACGTCCAACGTGGCGAACGTGTCGCAGATGGCCGCGCTCGCGGCCGTCAGCGGCGACCTCACGGCCGTCGCCGAGATGCGCTCGGCTTTCGAGCGCCGCGGCCAGAAGATGTGGAAGATGCTCAGCTCCATCCCGGGCGTCACCTGCATGGAGCCCCAGGGCGCGTTCTACTGCTACCCGAACTTCTCCAACCTGCTCGGCCGCGACATCCGCGGAAAGCGCGCCGCGAGCACGCTGGAGCTCGCCGACCTCATCCTCTCCGAGGCCCAGGTGGCCATCGTGCCGGGAGAGGCATTCGGCAGCCCGGGCTTCGCGCGGTTCTCCTTCGCGCTCGGCGATGACGACCTCGCCGAGGGCGTGCAGCGCATCATCGACCTCGTCTCCTGA
>CAZZFB010000068.1:3361-6350 GCA_964653385.1 uncultured Bifidobacterium sp.
GCTCTGCTACGGTGACACCTGCACGCCGGATACGGCGTGCAGCACAGAACCCAGCGAAGTCCGGTGAGATCCCGGCACTGTCCCGCAACGGTGATGTGGATGCGCAAACCGGCGCATCCGCGAGTCCGGTCGCCTGGCTCTGTGTGCGACAAACCAACCCTCGAAGGAAGGGCGGTCCGCGGAGGCAACGGCGACGGCCGTGAATCGTGACCCACTCTTCTTTCTCCACATCTTCGGAGGAAGAACCATGAAGAAAACACCCATCACGAGGCGGATCGCCATCCTGGCGGCCGCCTCGCTCTCGTTCCTGGCCGCGTGCGGCGGGTCGGACACCTCGTCCGACACAACGGCGGCCGCCTCGACAGAGAGCGTCCGCATCGTCAGCCTCTCGCCGACGGCGACAGAGATGCTCTACGCCATCGGCGCCGGCGACCTGGTGGTCGCAGTCGACAGCCTGAGCACGTTCCCCGCCGAGACCGCGGACAAGGTCACCGAGATCTCGGCGTTCGAGCCGAACGCCGAGGCGATCCTCGGCTACGAGCCGGACCTGGTGCTCATCTCGAACGACATGAACAAGATCAGCGAGCAGCTGACCTCGGCTGACCCCGGCATCACGGTGTGGACCGGCGCCGCAGCCGCGACGCTGGACGACGTGTACCGCCAGATCGGCGAGCTCGGCGCGGCGACCGGCCGGGAGGACGCCGCCGCTGCACTCGTCGCGGACATGCAGTCGAAGATCGAGGCGGCGACCGCCGGCGTGACCGCGCCCGAGGGCGCCTCGTACTTCTACGAACTGGACAACACGCTCTACAGCGTCACCTCGAACACGTTCGTCGGGTCGCTGCTGAAGGCGACCGGCATCGCGAACGTCGCCGACGGCGTCGAGGAGGGCAACGACTACCCGCAGATGAACGCCGAGGCGATCATCAAGGCGAACCCGAGCATCATCTTCCTGGCGGACACCAAGTGCTGCGGCCAGAACGCGGCCGAGGTCGCCAAGCGCCCGGGCTGGTCCGGCATCGACGCCGTCAAGAACGGCAACGTCGTGGAGCTCGACGATGACGTGGCGTCCCGCTGGGGCCCGCGCGTGGTCGACCTCGTCACCCAGATGGCCCAGGCCATCGCGGCGCTGCAGAAGTAGCGCGCAGGGAACCGCGGGAGATCCGTATGGAGACGGTCGCGCACGCCGCGCCGCAGCGGGCCATGCCGTGGCTCGCGGGTTCGGCGTGCGCGCTCGTCCTCGCCCTCGTGGCGGGGGTGACCATCGGGCCGGCCGGGCCGGACTGGTGGCGCGTGCCGCTCGCCCTGCTCGACCACCTGCCGTTCGTCTCTTTGGACAGCGGCGTGGGCGGCACCGACTGGTCGATCATCTGGCAGATCCGCGCGCCGCGCGTGGTGCTCGCCGCTCTCGTCGGCTCGACGCTCTCGGTCGCGGGGGCCAGCTACCAGGGCGTCTTCCGCAACCCGTTGGTCGACCCCTACCTTCTCGGTGTCGCCGCCGGCGCGGGGCTGGGGGCCACCGTCGTCATCACGGTCAACCGTGCCGGCAGTCTCTCGTGGCCGGTCGACCCGTTGCCCCTGGTTGCGTTCGCCGGCGGCCTCGCCGCCGTGCTCGTGACCTACGTGGTCGGGTCCACGTTCGGCGGTGACCGCACATCCATCACGCTCGTGCTGGCCGGGGTCGCCGTGACGTCGCTCGCCACCGCGATCCAGACGTTCCTGCTGCAGCGCAACTCGGACGTGGTGCGCCAGGTGTACTCGTGGATCCTCGGACGTCTCTCCACCGCCACGTGGGGCGACGTGCGGCTCGTCATCCCGTACGTGGTCGTGAGCACCGTGGTGCTCCTCATGCACCGCCGCCTGCTCGACGTGCTGCGCGTGGGCGACGAGGAGGCGAGCGCACTCGGGGCGGACGTGCGCCGCATCCGCCTGGCCGTGGTGATCGCCGCCACGCTCGGCACCGCCGCCGTCGTCGCCGTCAGCGGGCTCATCGGGTTCGTCGGCATCATCGTGCCGCACGCGGTGCGCCTGCTCGTCGGCAGCAGCTACCGCCTTGTGCTGCCGCTGTCGATGATGCTCGGCGCGGCGTTCCTCATTGTGGCCGACATCCCCGGCCGCATCCTCGACAAGCCGGCCGAGACGCCGATCGGCGTGGTCACCGCGTTCCTCGGGGCACCGTTCTTCCTGCTCATCCTGCGCACGAGGCAGGGGTCCCGATGACGTCGTTGGTCTTCGACAACGTCGGCGTGCGCTACGGCAGCCACGTGGCCGTGCACGGCTTCAGCGACACCGTGCGGCCGGGGGAGTGGCTGTGCGTCATCGGCCCGAACGGCGCGGGCAAGTCGTCGTTGCTGCGCTCCGTTGTGGGTGTCGCCCCCCACGTCGGGCGAATGCTGGTGGACGGCGCGCCGCTGCACTCCCGTTCCGCGCGCCGCCGCGCCCAGCTGATCGCCTACGTCCCGCAGAACCCGGTGCTGCCGCCGGGCATGACGGGACGCGAGTACGTGCTGCTCGGGAGGAACCCGTTCGTGTCCCACTTCGGCGCCGAGAGCAGGCATGACCTCGGCATGGTGGACGACGTCATCGAGCGGCTGGACCTCGCGGGGCTCGCCGGCCGCGACATCGGCACGCTGTCCGGCGGGGAGAGGCAGCGCCTCGTCATCGCGCGGGCGGTCGCCCAGGAGGCGCCGATCCTTCTTCTCGACGAGCCCACGAGTGCGCTCGACATCGGTCACCAGCAGCAGGCGCTCGAGCTGGTCGACAGGCTGCGCCGCGAGCACGGTCTCACGGTCATCAGCGCCATGCACGACCTCACGCTCGCCGGCATCTACTCGGACCGTCTCGTGCTGATGCACGAGGGGCACCGCGTGGCGCACGGCTCCGCCGAGGAGGTGCTGCGCCCCGAGACCCTCGGCGAGTTCTACGGGGTGTCCGTGCGCGTGCACCGCGAGCCCGACGGGACGATCATCGTGGTGCCGAGCCGCACACC
>CAZZFB010000068.1:6450-8571 GCA_964653385.1 uncultured Bifidobacterium sp.
GGTGGGCACCCCCGACCTCCGGCTGATCGACCGCTGCGTGGAGGCGTGCACCGCCGCCCACCAGCGGCTGCTCGAGATGTCCGACGGTCTCTCCGACGCCGACCTCCGCGCTCCGTCGCTCCTGCCCGGCTGGACGCGCGGCCACGTGCTCAACCACCTGCGCCGCAACGCTGACGGGTTCGCGCTGATGTGCGAGTCGGCCGGCCGCGGGGAGACGGGGATGCAGTACCCCGGCGGCATGGAGGAACGCAACCGGGGGATCGATGACGGCGCCGGCGACACGGCCACGGTCCTGGTGGACAACCTGCGCGCCAGCATCTATGCGCTCGAGGCACTGTGGTTCCGCGGCGACGCGACCATGTGGACGGGCTCGGGTGTCATCGCCACGGGAGCGACGCTGCCTATCGCGGACGTCCCGTTCAGGAGGCTGCGCGAGGTGACTGTCCACCTCACCGACCTCGACGTGGGCGTCGGGCACGACGAGTGGCCCGAGCTGTTCGTGCGGATGGAACTCGACCGCCAGAAGATGGCGTGGGCCGCCAGCCACCCCATGGGCCTCACGCAGCTGCCCGCAAGGGCGATGGAGCTGCCGGACAGGCTGCGCCTCGCGTGGCTCATCAACCGGGCACACGTGGACGGCCTGCCGGAGGGGCCCGGCCTGTGAGGCGCGCGGTCCGTCTGCTCGGGGCGGTGCTCGTTGCCGCAGCGGCCGTGCTGTTCGCGGCGCCGTCGACGGCGTCGGCGCACGCGGTGCTGGTGTACTCCGTGCCGGCCGCGTCGTCGGTGCTGCCGTCGGCACCCGACCGGTTGATGCTCGATTTCGACGAGGACGTGGAGGTGGGGCTCTCCAGTCTCCGCTTGTTCGATGCCGACCAGGAGGAGGTGCAGATCGGGCGTGCGCAGCTGTCCGGCGGCAACGCGTCGGTCGTGGTGGCCGACCTGCCGCGCCTCGGGAACGGCACCTACGTGGTGGTGTGGCGCGTCACCAGCGCCGACGGCCACCCGGTGAACGGTGCGTTCCCGTTCGAGATCGGCACCGTCAGCACCGGCACGGGCGGTGACCTTGTCGCAAGCGTCGTCGCTGCCGTGGGGGAGAAGTCGCCGCTCGGGATTCCGATCGGAGCGGCACGGTTCGTCGCGTTCCTCGGCGTGATGCTCATCATCGGCACGGTGTCCGTCACCTGGGGGACCAGGTTCCTCGGCTCGCCACGTGCGCACCGTGTGATGACCGCCGGCCTGCTGCTCACGCTGCTCGGCACCGGCGCCCACTTCGCACTGCAGGGTGCATGGGTCACCGGCGGCGGGTGGTCGGACGTCTTCTCGTGGTCGGCGTGGGGGGACGTCGCGCCGAGCAGGCTCGGTGCCGCCCTGCTCGTGCGGCTCGTGCTGGTGCTGCTGTGGGCCGCCTGGGTGCGGGGCCCCCGCCGCAGCGACTGGGACTCGGTCACGTCGACCATCGCTGTCGTTCTCTCGGTGCTCACCGTGCTCACGTTCTCGTTCTCCGGCCACGCCGCCGCCGGCACTTCTGCGTGGCTCTGGGCGCCCGTCGATGCGGTGCACATGCTCGCTGCCGGGGCCTGGGCCGGCGGGCTGCTCGTCCTTGCCGCCGTCATGCGCGGCACGGGTGACGATGCCGCGCCCGCCGTTGCCCGGTTCTCCCGCACGGCGGGCCGGGCGATGCCCGTTGTTGTCGTGACGGGGCTGGCCCAGGGCCTTCATCTCATGGGCGGCACGGACGGCATCACCGGCTCGGACTACGGTCGCTACTGGCTGGGCAAGATCGCCGCGGTCGCCGTCATCACGGTGTTCGCGGTGCGTGCCCGCCGCATGGTCCGCGCCGGGATGGCCGACCGGATGTCATCGGTCGTCCGGCTGGAGGCGGCTCTCGTGGCGGTGGTGCTGTTGCTCACGGCGGGCCTCGTCGCCACCTCACCGCGGGAACTTGCCAGCAAGGTGGAGTCGCACTCGGTCACGCTCGTGGAGCAGGGCATCCTCGCCGACATCGCGGTCACCCCGCCGCGCACCGGGACGTCCGAGATCCACGTGGTGCTCAGCCCGCCCGGTGGTGCCGTCACGCCGGTGAGCACGGTCGCGGTGCGGATGGAGCTGCCGTCGCGCGGC
>CAZZFB010000069.1:0-8568 GCA_964653385.1 uncultured Bifidobacterium sp.
GCGCTTCGCCCGCCTGGTGCTCCCGCACATCCCCCACGGGCCGCTCGCCTAGCCGACGGACTTACTACTGTCGGTCCGTGGCCGAAGTGGTTGACCTGAGGGACGGGCGGGGCCGGGTCGTGCTTCTTGTCGTCGCCCACGCAGACGACCCGACGCTCTTCCTCGGCGGCACGGTCGCGCGCTGGGCAGACGACGGATGGCGCGTCGTGGTCGTGCGCGCCACGGATGACCGCTGGGACTCCTGGGGGGTCGACGAACCCACGACCATCACCCGGAACAAGCAGGAGTTCGACCAGGCGATGGCGATCCTCGGTGTCGCCCAGGTCGTCGAGCTGGGATGGCCCACTGACACGCTCGGGGACGCGAGCGAGGTGACCATCCGCGAGCAGGTCATCCGCCAGATCCGGACGCACCGCCCGCACAGTCTCGTCACCTTCGATCCGTACGGCAGGTTCGCCGAGGACAACGAGGACCACAAGATGATCGGCCGTGCCGTCGACGAGGCGTTCTGGACGAGCCAGTTCGACAAGCACCACCCCGGGCACATCGACGAGGGACTTGAGCCGCACGGTTGCTTCGAGAGGTGGTACTTCGGCCGTGCGGTCGGTGAGACGACCCACGTTGTCGACATCTCCTCCACCCTCGAGAGGAAGGTGCAGGCCGCGTGCGCGCACAGCACCATGATGACGAACTACGCCCATCAACTGCGCCTGCAGGCCTCGACGGGCGGCTTCGCCGTGGAACTGCTCGACACGGTGCTCGAGACGGGCGATGTGCGCCCGCTGATGGAGCCACTGGTGCGCGCCGGGTCGCGGCGCACCGGCGAACGACACGGCCTCGACGCGGCCGAGGAGTTCCGGATCGTGCGCTTCGGGGGCCTGGAGGCGTGGCTCGAGCGCTTCGGCACCCCGCAGGGCAACTGAGCCTCAGCCGGCCGAGTCGTAGGCAGCGCGCACGACGGCCAGGGCCGTGCGCCCGGCAGCGAGCGAGCCGAGCGGCTCGCGCCCCGTCCTGCAGGCATCCACGAAATCTTCGACCTGACGCGCGTACATCCCGACGCTGCAGTGCTGGTAGTCGGCCCCGTACCCGGCGAAATCGGGCCAGATCTGCCCGCTGCCAGCAGTCCCGAACACCTTGGTGTCCGCCTCGAGACCGCCGAGCACCGGTTGCCACCACCCGAACTCGATGACGCTCCGGACCCCGTTGTCCCAGTCGATGATGACGACGCCGTCGTCATCGACGGCGACGTTGCTGAACACGCCCCGCCCGATGCTCGCCTGCACCCTCACGGGCTCGGGATCGCCCAACAGGAACCTTGCCGTGTCGATGGCATGGATGCCCATGTCGATCAATGCGCCGCCACCCGCCAGGACCGGGTCGACGAACCATCCGGAGGGCCCCCAGCCGGCGTGCACGCCCCACCCGTGGGTGCGCACCACCCGCCCGAGGTCCCCCGTGGCGATGCGGTCGCGGAACGCGATCACTTCTTCGCGGTGACGCCACATGTGCCCGACCCCGACCGTCACTCCCGCGTCCCTCGCGCGCATGCCGAGCTCGTCGCACTCTGCGAGGGTCACCGTGACCGGCTTCTCCACCAGCACGTGGACGCCCGCACCGACGGCAGCGAGAGCATCGTCGATGTGGCGCGAGTTGGGACTGCACACCACCAGAGCGTCGGGCCGCGCACGGTCCAGCATCTCGGTCACCCCGCGCACGGACACATCGATGCGCCGTGCGGCGGCGAAAGCATCACGGCGCCCGTCGTCCGGGCCTGACACCCCGACGACCTCGTGCCCCGCACGACCGATGGCATCCGCGTGCATGGCCGCGGCCCATCCGTACCCAGACAGAGCGAACCTCACGCGCGCCCTCCCTGCCGGGGAAGGCCGCTCACGAAGTCCCAGGCGCCATCGACAGAATCACGGTTGAGATCTGCCTCGTCGATGATGCTGTGGTCGAGTTCCTGCCTCCGCACGTAGTCCTTCAGTTCGGAGAACGTCCGGTCGAAATCCTCGCGGCTTATCCCGATGTCACCCGGGTGGGCACGCACCCGGCAGTCGGCGACGATCCCGCGCCAGCGGTCGGGGTCGTTCGCCTGGAGGAAGGACATCACGACGACCCCGAACGAGATGATCTCGCCGTGCACCGGGTGTGCACCGGTCAGCCACTCGTAGGCATAGGCCCAGAAGTGCTCCGAGCCCTCCTCGAACCTGCTGTGCCCTGCCGCGGCGCACGCGGCACCGATCGTGCGGTACGACTCCGCGAGGAAGCGCACCCCGTCGGCGCTCACCGCCGCGATCTCGTCGCGCGCGGCGGAGAGGTCGTCGAGCAGGCGCTCACCGAGTCGCGCGAGCGGCTCGTCCCACGGCTGCCCGGCCCCCCTTGCCGCGGCGAGGCGCCAGTCATGGAGCCCGACCGCGCACGAGAGAATGTCACCGATGCCCGCACGGTTCAGGTGCGCCGGCGCGGAACGGACCAGGTCGACGTCGAGCACGACTTTCTCCGGCCGCACCTTGCCCACGTACCTGACGTTCCCGTCCACGCGCACGCCGACCGCATCGGTGAACCCGGCGTCAACAGACGTGATCGAGGGGATCTGCACGAGAGGGCGACCGGACCTCCACGCCAGGAACTTCGCGGTGTCCATGGCGGTGCCCCCGCCAAGACCCACGACGACATCGCCCTCGGGCTCGCCAGCCGCGACAGCCTCGAGGTGAGCCAGGTCCATGTCCCAGGCCTGCACCACCGAGGCCGGGGGCGGGAGGCTTCCCGCGAGACCCGACCATGGCGGGTCATTGACGACAAGAACGACATTCCCGAGGCCCGCCAGCACGTCACCGACCGACGACTCGACCATGGAAAACGGCTCTCCCACCTCACCCACGGGACGGGACCTCCGTGCGGTGCTCCCTGATCTTCTCGACGGCACGCACGACGTCGCGGGCGTCCTCCTCGGTGCCCATGAGCACGGACGTCGTGAACCACAACGTGGTGTCGGCCATCCGCTCGCTGACAGGGAGCTCGAGGGCAGAGAAGTCCTGCATTCCTGTCCGCGAGCGGACACGGGGGGAGAGCCCGTCCGGGGCAGAGAAGAGATCGAGCCTGGAGAGAGGCGGGTACGCCATCGTCAACGGGATTCCCTCTGCGAGCAGTGCCTCACGGAGGGTGTCGCGGTCGAGACCGAACTCCTCCCCCTCGACTCGCACCACGTAGCAGTAGTTGCCCTGCGACGTGCACCCGTCCAGACGAGCCTGGGGGTGGATTCCCGGGATGGAGGCGAGCTCACGGTTGAGGATGTCCGCGTTGCGCGCCCTGTTCTCCTGCTGCGCAGGGAACCGTTCGAGCTGGGCGAGGAGCACTGCTCCCTGCCATTCGGTCATTCGGTAGTTCCCGCCGAGCAGATAGTGGGAGTAGAACCATTCCCCCGGCTTGCGCCCGCAGTCAGAGAAACTGCGCGCCGCGGACAGCACGTCCTGGTGGCGGGAGACGATCGCCCCGCCCTCGCCCCCGGTCATCAACTTGGACGACTGGAACGAGTACGACCCGGCGTCCCCGAGCATCCCGACCGGGGTCCCGCGCCACGACGAACCGTGGGCGTGCGCGCAGTCCTCGACAACGACCAGACCGTGCTCACCGGCGATCTCGTTGATCGCATCCATGTCGGCGACACTGCCGGCGATGTGCACCGGTATGACCGCACGGGTGCGGGGCCCGATGGCGGCACGCACCGCGTCAGGGTCGATGCACCCCGTGACGGGGTCGACATCGACGAGGACAGGGATGGCGTTCACCATCAGCACAGCGGCCACCGTCGCGAAGAACGTCCAGTTGGGGACGATCACCTCGTCGCCCTCCCCCACCCCGAGCGCGAGGAGGGCGATCTCGAGGGTGTGCGAACCGTTGGTGACCGCGATCGACGATTCTGCGCCGTGGAACGCGGCCCATGCCGCCTCGAACTCGCGGACCTTGGTCCCCTGGGTGGACCACCAGCGGCGGCTGTCGAGGACCTCCAGGAGCAGCTCGCGCTCGCGCCCCTCAGCCGTCGGCCACTCCGGGTAGGGCTCCGTCCGCACGGGCGGACCACCGGCAAGTGCCAGACGCGGTGTGCTCATCTCATTTTCCCTTCCTTGATCGTGCGCCGCGAGCGGCTTGCGGACGCGACGACCCTGTCGCGCCGTCGGTCAGTTCCTCGGCAAGAATCCGGCGCACCTCGTTGCGGGCGAGAGCCATCGCGCCGCAGATACCGGAGCGGTTCCCGAGCGCCGACACCTTGACCTCGAGCGGGAACGGCGAGATGCGCTCGAGCGCCTCGTTCACCGGGTCAAGAAGCAACGGGTTTGACCCGAGTCCGCCCCCGAGCACGATCCGGCCCGGGTCGAGCACGGCCGCGACGCTGAGCACCACCCTCGCGAGATCATGGGCGAAACCTGCGAGCACATCGCACGCGACCGCGTCTCCGGAGGCTGCCAACTCGAGAATTCTCTGGGCGGGCTCGGGACGGGACCGCTCTGCGTACCGCATCTCGAGGGCCGGGCCGGAGACCGTCAGCTCGGCCGCCCCGTGGCTGCGCACCAACGGGTCCGCGAGGTCCCCCGCCAGCGGCAGGAACGCAATCTCGCCGGCACGACCCGTTGCGCCCCTGATGACACGCCCCTCGTGGATCACGGCCATGCCGATGCCGGTGCCCACGCTGATGAGCACGTACGTCCCGTCGTCACCCTCCTCATCACGGTCGATCTCGCCGACACCGGCAAGGTTCACGTCGTTCTCGATCGCGACCGGGCACTTGAGGTGTTCACCGAGCAGTTTGCGGATGTCCAGGGAGTCGAGACCTTTGATGTTCTCGCCGTGGGCGATTCGGCCGTCTGGGCCGACCACACCCGGGAGACCGACAACTGCCGTCACCACGGACCGGAGCGGCACCGACGCCTCACGGGCAAGATCGCGCCGGAGGTCACCGAGCTGCACTGCCAGTCGCCCAGCCTCGGCGCAGGTGCTCGCCACTCGCTCGGCGAGCACCCGACCCGCAAAGTCGACAAGGGCCGCGACGATCTTCGACCCGCCGACGTCGGCCGCGAACCCGACGGTGCGCACCGGCGAGAGAGAGATGATCTCTGGGTTCCGTCCCGCCAGCCCGAGCGGCCTGGTCTCGGTCTCCGTCATGCCGCGGGCTGACAAACGTGCGAGAACGTCCACGACAGTGGGGCGCGAGAGCCTGGTCGCGGCGCAGATCTGGGAGCGGGTCAGTGCCCCGCCGTCGAGAAGAGCCCCAAGAACCGCCGCGTCACTTGCCAGTGGCTCGAGCCGTCGTATCGATGTCTCAGACAAGCAGCCACCCCTTCCGGCCCGAGAATTCCACCCGAGAATTCCACGTAGTCGCATTTCTGTCAAGACATTTGACAGAAATATGGGCACGTCGTTACCGTCAGCGCGTGCCCGATGTGCGTGTAGCCCACCCGGATGAATGCGCCGCACAGGCCTCCCGCGTCATCATTGACCACCTCGAGAGCCCCCATCCGGTGATCGGTCTCGCCACCGGGAGGTCGACAACGGCCCTCCACAGGCACCTTGTGTCGTCCCATCGGTCGGGCGAGACGGACCTCGGTCGCGCGACGTGGGTCATGCTGGACGAATTCGTCGGAATCGCCCGGACGGACCCGCGGTCGTTCAGGAACCAGCTGAACAGGGATCTCATCAGTGCCTTCGACGCCGCCACGACGAGCCTCGTCGGACCCGACCTCGGCCTCGTGGACCCGTCAGCGATCTGCACGGCCTTTCGCTCCGCGACAACGGGACTGACACCCGGGGTCCAGGTGCTGGGAATCGGGCGGAACGGTCATGTGGGCTTCAACGAGCCGGGCTCCGCCCCCGACAGCAGGACGCGAATCGTCGACCTCTCTGCCTCGACACTGGCGGATCTTGACCCCGCCGACTGGCCCGTCCACGAGCGGCCGACGAGAGCGGTCACCCGGGGTGTCGCCGACATCGCCGCTGCCGGGACGATCATCCTCCTCGCATTCGGCAGGGCCAAGGCCGGGGCGGTTGCCGCCGCCCTGCACGGTCCCGTCACGACGGACTGTCCCGCATCGCTCCTGCGCGACCACGCCGACCTTCGCGTGTTCGTGGACAGGGATGCCGCCTCGCTCCTGTGACAACATGACCCGTGACGGACGGCTGCCGGGCAGGCGCCGTGGCGGAAGGGGGACACAATGATCCACGTTCGGGCCGGAGCTGCCTGCAGGGACGTCACCCCGGATTTCCCCGTGCCCCTCGGCGGATTCGGCCAGCGCACGACTGCCTCCGAGGGCGTCCACGACCCGGTGCGCGTGACAGCGCTGTGCCTCGGCGAGGACGCCCCGGCGGTTGTTGTGACGTGCGATCTCATTGCGATTCCCGCCCAGGTGAAGTCAGCTGTCGTCGCCAGGCTGGGTGTCCACGAGTGGTTCGATGCCGGGCGGCTGGTGGTCACCGCCACGCACTCCCACTCGGCGCCTGTCCCCCATGATCCGACCGGGTCCAGTGAGGCCACGGCGCGCTTCAGCGAACTCCTGGTCGCGGGCGTCGTCTCGGCAGTCGAGGATGCACACTCGACAGGACGGGATGCGGTGATCGTGAGCGGCACGGGCGACGTGCGCATCGGCTTCAACCGTTGGCGTCCAGACGAGGGTTCAATGGTGGACACGCGTGTCCCCGTCGTCACCGTCGTTGACGGGCCGAACGGGGATGTCCTCGCGGTGCTGTTCGGTGCAGGATGCCACCCCACGACGTTCGGCTGGGACAACATGCTGGTGTCCGCCGACTACCCGGGCGTCGCGAAGCGCTGCGTCGAGGAGGCGTTTCCCGGTGCGGTCGCGATGTTCGTCAACACGACCGAGGGAGATGTGGTGCCCCTCACGTCCGCGCGCCGCGACGCCCTGGACCCGCGCGGCTACACCGGGACGGACCCCTCGCGCGGGGACCTGGTCGGACGGATGCTCGCCGAGGAGGTCGTGCGCGTCGTGCGCGAGTCGGCGCACTCCCCCGCGGACGTCACCGGGACCCTCCGTGTCCTCTCGACCGAAGTCGAGGTCACGCCGAACAATGCCGGCCTCGATGACAGCTCAGCCAGGGTGCGGCTCGAGGAGAGTGCCCGGGTTCTCCGCGCCCATCTCGGTGATGACTTCGCCGACCGAGTGCCCATGGGCCATCTGTGGGCTGCATCGTCCGCTGCGGTCATCGATTCCGACATGGACGAGGACGGAATGCGGGACGTGATGATCGCCTGCTGCTACTACCTCGGGCTCACCGCACGGGTGGCACGCGGGAGCAACCCGGCGCCCGTTCGCGCGCCCCTGCAGGTGATGGTCATCGATCAGGCGCGGTTCCTCTTCCTGCCGGGCGAGGTGCTCGTCGGCGTCGGCCGGCTGTGGTCAGAACTCGCCGGGCATCCCGATGCGTTCACCGTGGGGCTCGCCAACACGCACCTGCGCTACCTGCCCCTGGCGAGCCACTTCGCCGAGGCCGGTGCTGACCGGAGGTACGAGACGGTCACCGCAGGGGTTGCCCCCGGGGAAGTCGACCGGCTCGTCGCCATCGGGGCGGACCTGCTCCTGCACGCCGCACACACCTGATTGGCTCGGCTGCCGCGGGCACGGGCCCGGCTTTCGGGCGCGCGCGGGCGGGGGCGTAGTGTGCGGGCATGAGCGACATCACATCACTGAACGTGGAGTTCCTGTTCCACATGCATGCGACCCTCGACGCCCCCGTCGTGGTCCCGAACGGCCCGCACGGCACCCGCGTCATCGTGGGCGTCAACGGCGGCACCGTGAAGGGCCCGAAGGTGAACGGCACCGTCGCGCACCTCGGCGCCGACTGGCTGACGATGCGCGCGGACGGCACTGCGCAGCTCGACGTGCGCGCCCTCATCAACACCGACGACGGGGCGGCGATCCACATCCACTACACGGGCATCATGGCCCCGGGCGAGAACGGCCCGCGCATCATCACCGCGCCGCTCTTCGAGGCCGGCGACGAGCGCTACACCTGGCTCAACGCCGTGCAGGCAGTCGCCGTCGGGGCCCCCGGCGCCGGCAGCGTGGACTACGACATCTACAGGATCCTCTGACATGAGCACCGTCACACTCGACTCCGCAACGGCACGCGTGGAGGCCGCCGTCGACGCCCTCCTCGCCGCGTTCGACCCGAAGAAGGTCGACAACATCACGTTCCGCGGCGCGCGGTTCGACCACGGCCTCGCGTGGGTCCACTTCCCCGAGGGCCACGGCGGCCTCGGTGTGCGCCCGGAACTCAACCGCCTCGTGGAGGAGCGCCTCCGCAAGGCCGGCGCCGCGCCGCAGGACCCCGCGACGTTCTTCATCGCGCTCGCGGGCCCCACGATCGTCACCCACGGCAGCGAGGAAGTGAAGAAGCGCTTCCTGCGCCCGATGTTCACGGGCGAGGAGAAGTGGTGCCAGCTCTTCAGCGAGCCGGGCGCGGGTTCCGACTTCGCCGGGCTCGGCACGAAGGCCGTGCGGGACGGCGACGAGTGGGTCGTGAACGGCCAGAAGGTGTGGAACACGCTCGCCCACC
>CAZZFB010000070.1:0-8462 GCA_964653385.1 uncultured Bifidobacterium sp.
AGTAGTGGGTGCTCTCCACCGTGGCCACCCAGTCGCGCATCGCCTCGTTGACCGCATCCTTCAGGGTGCGGCTGCCGGAATGGACCGCCTCGACCTCTGCGCCGAGCAGGCGCATGCGGAACACGTTGAGGGCCTGCCGTTCGACGTCGACGGCACCCATGTACACCTTGCACTCCAGGCCCATGAGGGCCGCCGCGGTGGCGGAGGCGACACCGTGCTGCCCTGCACCTGTCTCGGCCACGATGCGCTTCTTGCCCATCCTCTTGGCCAGCAGGGTCTGGCCGAGCACGTTGTTGATCTTGTGCGAGCCCGTGTGGTTGAGGTCCTCGCGCTTCAGGATCAGGCGGATGCCCAGCTGGCGACCGAGGTTGTGGCACTCGGTGAGCATGCTCGGGCGGCCCGCGTACTCGCGCAGGATGTGGTCGAGGTCGCCGCGGAACACGGGGTCGGCCCACGCCTCCGTGAACGCGGCCTCCAGCTCCTGGCATGCGGGCACGAGGGTCTCGGGCACGAAACGGCCGCCGAAGTCTCCGAAGCGTCCGTCCGGTCCGGGGGTGACGAGAACTGACATTCGCCAATTCCACCACGCGGCGGGGGGATTCCCACCAGCGAATCGGTGTGCCGTCAGTCCTCCATCCAGTCGAACGGGCCGCCGGCGGGCCGGTCCTGTTCCTGCGGCTCGTTCGCCCGCACCTCGGCGATGAAACGGCGCATCCTCACGGGGTCCTTGCGCCCGGGCTCCGCCTCGACTCCCCCGGCCACGTCCACGCCCCAGGGGCGGGCCGCCTTGATCCCCGCCGCCACGTTCTCGGGGGTGAGACCCCCGGCGAGAATGAGCCTCGGGCCCACCGGCACGTCGCCCAGCAGCGACCAGTCGAAGACCTGCCCGGAACCCGGGGACGGGGCGTCCACGAGCACGAGGTCGGTGTGGAACATGTCCGCACGGGCGGCATCCACCGTGCCCGCTGCCACGGCCTTGATGACCGTCCGCACGCCCGACATCACCTCTGCGACCATCTCGGGAGTCTCGTGGCCGTGCAGCTGCGCCGCCTTCACGCCCGCCTTGTCCACCATCTCGATGACCCTCTGCGGGTGCTCGTCACGGAAGACGGCCACGGTGAGGATCTCCCGCGGGAGGCGCCGCGTGATGTCGTAGACCTTCTGCACGGCGACCTGCCGGGGGGACGGCGCGAAGATGAACCCGACCGCATCGGCACCCATGGCGACGGCGAGCAGTGCGTCTTCCTCGTTGGTGATGCCGCAGATCTTCACGAACACATCCCGAACCGTAGTTCCGGCACGGACCCGCCATGCGGGAGGTTCGGTCAGTCGACGAGCAGGTCCGTGAGAGCGGCACCCGGGTCCGGGGCGGTCACCAGGTGCTCCCCCACCAGCACCGCGTCGTACCCGGCATCACGGAGCGATTGCGCGTCGGCCCTGCCGCGCACGCCAGACTCGGCAACCTTGACCAGGCCCGCGGGCATGAGCGCGCCCATCCGTACCGCGCGGTCGTGGTCCACGGCGAACGTCACGAGATCACGCTGGTTGACCCCCACCAGCCGGGCACCTGCCGCGAGAGCGGTGTCCAGTTCGAGCTCGTCGTGCACCTCCACGAGGGCGTCGATGTCGACCTCACGGGCAACCTCGAGGAACAGTCCGAGTTCTCCTGCGGACAGTGCCGCAGCGATCAGCAGCACGCAGTCCGCGCCCATCAACCTGGCGTCGCACACGTCGCGGGCGTCGACAGTGAAATCCTTGCGGATGACCGGCAGGGAGCATGCGTCGCGTGCGGCGACCAGGTCCTCCCGAGACCCGCCGAAGTGCTCCGAATCGGTCAGCACCGACAGGCAGGATGCCCCGCCCGACTGGTATGAGCGCGCGAGGCCCGCGGGATCAAGACCCGCGTTCAGGTCGCCCTTCGACGGCGACCTGCGCTTGATCTCGGCGATGACGGCGAGGTGCGGCGTCGACGAGATCGCCCGCGAGAATCCCCGCGGGGGCTCGCAGGCCCGCGCGGCAGCAACCAACGAATCGAGAGCCCGTTCGTCTGCCGCGGCCCGGGCGCGGTGGAACGCCAGGATGCCGTCGAGATAGGTGCGCGCGGCCATCGGTCAGTGACGTCGCCGCGGGAGGGTCAGAGACCCTTGCCGCCGACCGGCTTGAGGCCGTGGAACTCCGCCGGCCCGCCGATGAAGGGCGCCAGCGACTTCTGGAAGGGCTTGAACCAGTCAGCCGCTCCGTGGGCCGCCTGGGCCTCCTGGGACTCGTACATCTCGTAGATCCACAGGACGTTGGCATCGCCCATGTCCTCGTGCAGGAGGTAGTAGCGGGTGCCCTCCTCCTTCGCGACGTGCTCGTACGCGGCACTGAACGCGGTGGCGAGGTCGGCACGCTTGCCGTCCGCGGCCACCAGTTTCACGATCAACGACACCTGGCTCATCTGGGTCCTCCTTGTGGTCAGGAACCGCCAACCTAGTGGCAGTCGGCCCCGGCTCAGAAGCCCAGGATGGCCGCCACCTCCGACTCGAGCGAGTCGAGCGGCACGCGGACCTGCTCCGTGGAGTCCCGGTGGCGGATCGTCACGGCACCGTCCTCGAGCGAGTCGAAGTCCACGGTGACACAGAGCGGGGTGCCGATCTCGTCCTGGCGGCGGTAGCGACGGCCGATGGCCTGCGTCTCGTCGTAATCGCACATGTAGCGGGCCGACAGCCGTGCGAACACGTCCTTTGCGAGCGGTGTCAACGTGTCCTTCTTGGACAGGGGCAGCACGGCGACCTTGTAGGGGGCGAGGCGCGGGTGCAGACGCAGCACGGTGCGCGGCTCGTCGTTCACGACGTCCTCGTCGTAGGCGGCCAGCAGGAACGCCGCCATCGTGCGGTTGGCGCCGGCCGCGGGCTCCACCACGTACGGCACGTAGCGCTCGTTGTTGGCCTGGTCGAAGTAGTCCAGCTTCTCCCCCGAGTGCTTCGCGTGCTGGGACAGGTCGAAGTCGGTGCGCTGGGCGATGCCCTCGAGCTCGCCCCAGCCCCACGGGAAGAGGAACTCCACGTCGCTGGTGCCGGCCGAGTAGTGAGACAGCTCGTCGGCGTCGTGCGGCCTGATGCGGAGCATCTCGCGGGGTATGCCGAGATCCACGTACCACTGGAGCCGCGCGTTGCACCAGTACTCGTACCACTTCGGCCCCTCGGCAGGCGGGACGAAGAACTCCAGCTCCATCTGCTCGAACTCGCGGGTGCGGAAGATGAAGTTGCCGGGCGTGATCTCGTTGCGGAAGCTCTTGCCCACCTGCGCGATCCCGAACGGGGGCTTCTTGCGGCTGGTCTGGAGGACGTTCGTGAAGTTCACGAACATGCCCTGGGCGGTCTCGGGGCGCAGGTACACGTCCGCACCCGCTCCCTCGATCGGCCCGGCGGTGGTCTTGAACATGAGGTTGAAGGCCCGTGCCTCCGTGAACTGGCATCCCTTCTGGCCCTGCGGGCAGTCACGGGTCTCCAGGTGGTCCTCGCGGAAGCGGCGCTTGCAGACGGTGCAGTCGACCAGTGGGTCGGAGAAGTTGGCGAGGTGACCGGAGGCCTCGAACACCTGCGGCGGACCGAGGATGGCCGCGTCGATCAGCACCACGTCGTCACGCTGCTGGACCATGGTGCGGACCCATGCGTCCTTCACGTTGCGCAGCATGAGCGACCCGAGCGGGCCGTAGTCGTACGAGGAACGGAACCCCCCGTAGATCTCGGCCGACGGGTAGACGAACCCGCGGCGCTTGCACAGGTTGACGATCTGGTCGAGGTCCTTGGCGGGCATGAGAGAGAAAGCCTACAAGTGGCGGTCGAAGACCCCGAGGCTCCGTATGCGGCGCTCCAGGTGGGCCTCCATCATGTTCATCACCATCTGGTGCGCCTCGTGCACCGCCGGGGACTCCCCGAGATCGAGTGCCGCACGGAGGTTGCCCCCGAGGATCATCCGCAGCACGTCCAACGCCTGCACCGAGAAAGGCGCCCCCATCCGGCAGGAACCGCACTGAGTCCCGCCCTGCACGATGTCGAACCCCACCAGGTCGTCCGCAGCGCCGCACCCCACGCAGGAGCCGAGTTGCGGGGCGGACCCCTCGACGGCCAGCAGCTTCAGGTAGAAGGCCGCGAGCATCAAGGGGCTCTTCTGCTGGTCGAGCGTGGCGAGGGCACGGCGCAGCAGCTCGAAGATCTCCGGCACCGGTTCATGGTCCGGGGTGATCCTGTCCACCGCCTCCAGCATTGCCATCCCCTGCGACATGCGCGCGAGGTCGGAATGGAGTCTGTGGTGCACGGTCACCAGCTTGACCTCGTCGATGACCGCGAGACCCCGGCCCGGCTTCACGAGCACCTCGACGTGGTTCATCGGCTCCAGGCGGGCACCGATGCGGGACTTCGTCTTGCGCACCCCGTTCGCGGCCGCGGCGATCCTGCCGTGTCCCCGCGTGAGGAGGAAGACGACCCTATTGGACTCGTTCGACTTGCGCGACCCGAGGACTATCGCCTCGTCACTCCACGGGTTCACGAATCGAGCCCGCCGAACCTGCGGTGGCGCCGGTTGAAGTCGTCGATCGCCATCTCCAGGTGACCGGCCTGGAGTGCGGACCACTCGATGTCGAGGAAGACCAGTTCGCTGTACGCGAGCTCCCACACCAGGGATGTCGGCAGGGTGTCGGGGCGTCCGAGGATGAGTGCGAGGTCCGGCTCGCCGGGGACAGGCTCGAGCAACGCGACCGAGAGGGAATCGTCAGTGATGGCCTCCCCGGATCGGCGCATCGACTCGACGACCGTGGCGAACCGGGAGTGACCGTCCGCATGCGGGTCGACCACGATCCCGAGTCCGTCATCTCTCCGCCAGAGGTACCGGACCGAGGAGTGGGCCGGGACCTGCTCGACCTTGTCCATCGCGCCGAACACCGATGACATGCGCTCCAGGTCTGCGGCGGCCCCCGGCGAGGAATGGTGCGGCATCACGGTGACCCACCGCGCACCGACACGACCGACCCCGCGCGCGATCTCGGCGAACCTGTCACCCCAGTCGGCTCCCGACATTGCTCCCCACTCGTGCGGGGTGCCCCCGCACACCAGCACATGCACGAGACCGTCGCCAGCGGGTGCAGATGCAGGACTCATTCTCCTATTCTCCCACGAAGTGGCGCCCCGGCGGGGCTGTCACGGCCCTGCGACACGGCATCAGTAGGGTTGGACCGCCGTGAACGACAAGAACCTTCCTCCTGCCGGTGAACCACGGAAAGTGCACGTGGCCTGCGTGATGGACGGCAACGGGCGCTGGGCGCGCAAGCGCGGCCTTCCCCGCACGGAAGGGCACACCGCCGGCGAGGAGGCACTCGCAGAAGTCGTCCGGGCGGCGGCCGCCCGCAACGTGGGTTGGCTCACGGTGTTCGGCTTCTCCACCGAGAACTGGGTCCGGCCCAGGCCGGAGGTGCGTCACATCCTCTCCCTGCACCGCAAGATCTTCGGCCGCGTCGACGAGATGCGGCGGAACAACGCCTCCATCCGCTGGATCGGGCGGCCGTTCAAGGAGAAGGGGGCGCGCACCCCCGTGTACGTCCAGCGTGCGATCGACAAGGCCATCGCCGACACCGCCCCGAACAGCGGGCTCGTGGTCACGGTCGCCTTCGACTACGGCGGGCGTGCCGAACTCGCGCGGGCAGCGTCGCGTGCGGCCGCGGCCGGCCCCGTGGACCCGTCAACCATCGAGAAGAACCTCTACGACCCCACGCTCCCGCCGGTGGACGTGCTGGTGCGCACGTCCGGCGAGACACGCATCTCCAACTTCCTCCTCTGGCAGATCAACGGGTGCAAGGTGTACTTCACCGACCGCCCCTGGCCCGACTTCGACGCGGCGGAACTAGACCGCGCCCTCGCACTCCTGGACGGGAACGGGTGAGCCGTTCCGAGGCAGGGCGTGCAGCTGTCGAGGCTCTGCACAGGGTCGTGGCGACACTGCCGGGGTCAGAGGAGCGGCCCGGCCAGGACGAGATGTCCTACGAGATCGCACAGGCCCTGGCGTCGGGCCGGTCGATCATCGTCCAGGCCGGCACCGGCACGGGCAAGTCGCTCGGGTACCTCGTGCCTGCGATCCTCGCAGGGAAACGGACCGTGGTCGCCACCGCGACGAAGACGCTCCAGGACCAGTTGAGCCGCAACGACCTGCCGCTCCTCGCCGCCTCCCTCGGCAGGGACTTCTCCTGGGCGGTCGTCAAGGGGCGCAGCAACTACGTCTGCCTCCAGCGGCTCCACGAGCTGAAGGACAAGAGCGGCCAGCTCGAGTTCGAGGAGCTCGGCACGTCCACCAAGAAGGAGATCGACTCCATCATCGAGTGGGCCGCCGTCACCGTCACGGGGGACATGGAGGAACTGCCGCGCACCCCGGGCGAGAAGGCACGCCTTGCCGTCACGGTCGGGTCGGACGAGTGCCCGGGCCGGGCCAAGTGCCCCTCGGGCGAGAGGTGCTTCGCGGAACGTGCCCGCGCAGAGGCCGAGAGCGCGGATGTCATCGTGGCGAACCTCCATCTCTACGGCATTCACGTGGCCAGCGGCGGTGCCATCCTCCCGGAGCACCAGGTCGTCATCTTCGACGAGGTGCACCAGCTCGAGTCCGTGATGAGCGACACCGCCGGGGTCGAGCTGCGCGGGGGACGATTTGCTGCGTGCTCTGCCGCGGTGCGGCGCGTCATCGCGGATTCGTCCTCTGCGGCACGGCTCGAGAGCGCCGGGGACTCTTTCGCGCTGTCGCTGAACCCGTGGGCGGGCCAGCGGCTGTCCAACCCGCTGCCGGCGGCCGTGTCGGGGCACCTCGCCAAGGCCCGTCTCGAGCTCAACGCCGTCCTGGAGGAACTGCGCGGAGTCAAGACCGACAACGAGGCCGTGAACCAGCGCCGCCTGCGCGCCCAGTCCCAGTGCGAGCGCCTGGCGGAGCAGATCGACCTCGCACTCGGCACGTTCGAGGGCTACGTCGCCTACGTGGACGGCCAGGCGGCACGTCTCACGCTCCACATCAAGCCGCTGCACGTCGGGCCCGTTCTCGCCGCCGGGGTGTGGTCAAGCCACTCAGCCGTCCTCACGAGCGCGACCGTGCCCATGTCGCTGCCCGACCGTGTCGGCCTCGACCCCGACGCAACCGGCCAGTTGTCCGTGGCATCGCCGTTCGACTACGAGCGCAACTCGTTGCTGTACTGCTCGCCCGCGTTCCCGGACCGGAACGCACCCGGCTTCCAGGCGTTCGTCCACGACGAGCTGGAGGCCCTCATCACGGCGGCGGGCGGTCGGACCCTCGCCCTCTTCACCAGCAACGCGGCGATGAACGCAGCCGCCACCGCGCTGCGCGACCGCGTCCCTTTCCCGATCCTCACACCGGCGGACCACGGCCGCCAGCGACTGATCGAGCTCTTCATGGCAGACGAGCACTCGTGCATCTTCGCGTCATCCGGTTTCTTCCAGGGCGTCGACCTGCCGGGGCGCACCCTGTCACTCGTGGTGCTCGACAAGCTCCCGTTCCCGCGCCCGGACGAGCCGTTGCTGGAGGCGCGGCGCGAGGCAGTCGGGAGGGAGAAGTCCTTCCAGGCCATCGACCTGCCGTTGTGTGCCACGGCCCTCGCCCAGGCCGCCGGCCGTCTGGTGCGCACCACGGAGGACAAGGGCGTGGTTGCGGTCCTCGACAGACGGCTCGCCACCATGAACTACCGCTGGACGCTCCTCAACACGCTGCCGCCCATGTCCCGCACGCGGAACAGGGCCGAGGTCGAGTCGTTCCTGCGCGACATCACCGCGACACGTTGACCGCGGCGCGCCACCGTTGACGACTCAGTAACCCAGGCGCTCCAGGCGGTCGGGCCGCTGCTGCCAGTCCTTCTCCACCGTCACGTGCAGCTCCAGGTACGCGCCCTTCGGCAGCTGCTTGCGGACCTCCTGGCCGACGTGCTTCAGCAACTCGCCGCCGCGGCCGATGACCATGCCCTTCTGGCTCTCCCGCTCCACGAGGATCTCGCACCGGATCTTCGGCCACTCCCACTCCGTCACCTGCGTGGCGACCGAGTAGGGCAGTTCGTCCTTGAGCACCGCGAGCAGCTGCTCGCGCACCAGCTCTGCGACCCATGCGTGCTCGTCGGTGTCGGAGACCATCTCCTCGGGGTAGTACGCCGGGCCCTCGGGCATCCTCTCCATCAGGGCGGACAGCAGCACGTCCAGTCCTTCCCCGGTGGACGCCGACACCGGGAAATAGGCGGCGGCCCCCAGGGACGACACAGCGTTCAGCTGCTGGAGGACCATCTCGGGCTTGGCCTTGTCGATCTTGTTGACCACGACGAACGCGTTCGCCATGTCCACGTTGTTCGCGACCCACTGGTCGCCGCGCCCGAACGCCTTCGTGGCGTCGATGATGAGGCACACCACCTCGACATCGTTGATGCAGTCGAGAGCCGTGGCGTTCAC
>CAZZFB010000071.1:0-4524 GCA_964653385.1 uncultured Bifidobacterium sp.
CTCGTCCAGCGACGCCGCACGAGCGGCCACATCCCGAACGCGCACCAGGACGCCCACCCGATGTGCAGCGACGGCATGGCCGCGTACTGGTTCGAGCTGCGCGCCACCGGGCCGTCGCTGAAGTCCCACGGCCCGCCGAACACGTCGAGGGTGTCGACGAAGCCGAAGTTCGTGGCCCCGTTGTAGTTGCGGGTCTCGTGGGCGATGCACGCGCCGCCGTACGTGATCTCGCCGGTCACGGTGCCGGGGCAAGGAGCGTCGAGCAGCCTCGGCGGCATCAAGGGGAAGAGCGCGAAACCGATGATCGCGAGCCCCGTCATGGCGGCGAGCGCGTTGCGGAAGAGCGGGAACACGTCCTTCCGCTTCCGGAAGAGCACGAAGAACACCCCCAGGGTGACAGCGAAATGGGCAGTGCCGTAGAAGGTGTTCATTGCCTGCAGGAACCAGTCGTGGGCGAGGAACCACTCCTGGATCGTCTCCTCGTGGTACAGCCCCATGGCCCGCTCGATGCGGATCACCTTCATCGCGTTGTTGAAGGCATTCATGGGGATGTCGGTGCCGCTGATGCGGATGGACCCGAAGCGGTTGCGGGTGAGCGAGTAGACGAAATAGAAGGTCCCGATTATCAGGAACTCCTTGGCGAGCCGGGTGCGGTGCTCGCGGGTGAGCTCTGCGGTCTCGTCTCCCATCGCGGTCAAGACTAGGTGGCGGCGCCGACTGCCGGGCGTGAGGGGGCTCACGCCGAAAGTAGGCTCTTGCCCGTGAGCATCATCGATCTGGCACAGGAATTCGACACGGGACTTCTGTCCCGGGTCCTGGAGAAGGGCCGGTCCACCGGCGCGGGCTTCAGCGAGATCTTCATCGAGGACCGCCGCAACGTGTCCGCCAGCCTTGACGACGGCAAGGTCGAGTCCGTCAACAGCGGCCGCGATTTCGGCGCGGGCATCCGCGTCATCAACGGAGACACCACCGGATACGCCCACACGGCCGACCTCTCGGAGCGCGGCCTCATTGCGGCCGCCGAGGCAGCGGCGGCGGCCGCGAGCAGGGGCGACGGCGGCAAGCACGTGGTCGCGCTCGGGCCCGTCACGCGCCAGAAGGTGAACAACGTTCGGGTCGTGCCGGCGGACGTTCCGAAGGCGCGCAAGATCGAGCTGCTCATGATCGCGAACGACGCCGCCCGCGGCACCGACTCCTCGATCGTGCAGGTCAGCGCGGGCTACAGCGACTCCACCCGCCGCATCCTGGTCGCCAACTCCGACGGCATCCTCGCCACCGACGAGCAGGTCCGCACCCTGTTCCGCCTGTCCGCCGTCGCCAACGGCGACACCGGCCTGCAGACGGGCTACGACTCGCTCGGCCACACGATCGGCTTCGAGCTGTTCGACGAGGAGAGCGTGGCGGAGCTCGCCGGCCGCGCCGCCCGCCAGGCAGTCACCAAGCTGAAGGCGCGCCCCGCGCCGTCGGGAGCCACCCCTGTCGTCATCAAGCGCGGATCGGGCGGTGTGCTCTTCCACGAGGCGTGCGGCCACGGTCTCGAGGCGGACCTCGTCGCCCGCGGTGCGTCCGTGTACGCGAACCGCGTGGGCGAGCTCGTCGCCAGCCCGCTCATCACGCTCGTCGACGACGGCACGATGTCGCGCGAGTGGGGTGCCATCGGCATCGACGACGAGGGCCACGTCAGCCAGCGCAACGTGCTCATCGAGAACGGCGTGCTCACCGACTACATGTGGGACTACATCCGCTCGCGCAACGAGAGCCGGCCGCAGAGCGGCAACGGCCGCCGCCAGAGCTACGAGCACCTGCCCATGGTCCGCATGACGAACACGTTCGTGCTGAACGGCACCGAGGAGCCCGACGACATCATCCGCGCCACCGAGAAGGGCGTGTACGTGGCGAAGCTGGGCGGCGGCAGCGTGAACACCGCCACCGGCGACTTCGTGTTCGGCATGACCGAGGCGTACCTCATCGAGAACGGCGAGATCACCGAGCCGCTGCGCGAGGGCAACCTCATCGGCAACGGCCCGCAGGTGCTCGCCGACATCGACCTGCTCGGCAACGACTTCGCCATGGGCAACCCCGGCACGTGCGGCAAGGACGGCCAGGGCGTGCCGGTCGGCGACGGCCAGCCCACGCTGCGCGTGAAGTCGCTGACCATCGGCGGGACGGCCGCCTGACATGGCCGGACAGAGAAGGCACACCGTCGACGACCTCCAGGCCATCGCCGACCGCATCGTCGCCGAGGCCAGGGGCAACGAGCAGATCGAGGTCAGCGTCGGCCGCAGCACGGACACCGACATCCGCGTGTACCAGGGCCAGGTGGAGAACTTCGTGGCGGCGCAGAGCGCCGGCGTCAGCGTGCGCGTCATCTCGAACGGCCGCACCGGCACGTCGCACGCGGGCACTCTCGACGAGTCCGCCCTCCGCGAGGTGCTGGCCGAGGCGCGCGAGAACGCCACTTTCGCCGGCGAGGACGAGTGGGCCGGTCTCGCCGAGCCCGACGGTGTCCCCGTGATCCCCCAGGACCTGTGGAACGAGGCGCTCGCCGCCTACCCCACGGACAGGAAGATCGACATCGCGATGGAACTCGAGCGCCTCGCCGTGGGTGCCGACAGCCGGCTGCGCATCGACTCCGCCAACTACTCCGACGGCGCGCACGAGGAGGCCTTCGCGAGCACCAAGGGCATCCGCGGCTCGTACCGCAGCAACAGCTGCTACGCCTCCGTGGAGGTGCTGGCCGACGACAACGGCGAGACCCAGACCGGGTGGTCGTACGCGCTCGGCAAGCACCCCGACGAGTTCGACCTGCAGGCCGCCGGCCGCAAGGCCGCCGAGCGCGCCACGCGCCTGCTCGGCGCCGTGAAGCCGCCCAGCAAGCGCACCACCGTCGTCCTCGACCCCATGGTCACCGCGCAGTTCCTCGGGATCATCGGCAGCACCCTGAACGGCGAGAGCGTGGTGAAGGGCCGTTCCATGTTCGCCAACCGTCTCGGCGAGGTGGTTGCCTCGCCGCTCATCACCCTGATCGACGACCCCACCGACTCGCGCGCGTACACCGCGGCAGAGCTCGACTCGGATGGCCTCGCCGCGCGCCGCAACGTCCTCATCGAGCAGGGCCAGCTGAAGATGTTCGTGCACTCCTCCTACTCGGCGCGCCGCGCCGGCACGAAGAGCACCGGCAACGCAGTGGGCTCCGGTGTCGGGTGCCTGGCGCTGCAGCTGGTGCCGGGCACGAAGTCCCAGGAGGAGCTCATCGCCGGCATCGACGACGGGGTCCTCATCGACAGCGTGCAGGGCCTGCACAGCGGCGTGAACCCGATCTCGGGTGACTTCTCCACCGGCGCCTCCGGCCTCATCATCCGCAACGGCCGGACCGCGGAGCCCGTGCGCGAGTTCACCATCGCCTCCACGTTGCAGCGCATGCTGCAGGACGTGCTGGCCGTCGGCAACGACATCGACTGGCTGCCCATGCGCGCCGCCGGGCTCAGCCTGGTCATCAGCGACGTCACCATGTCGGGCGCGTAGGCAGGGCCACGTGGGCACGCCGCAGGCCGCAGCAATCGAGAGGCACCCGCACCTCGCCCAGCCGACCGCGCCCGGGCACGTCCGCGTGGACATGCACACCCACACCATGTTCAGCGGTGACTCCACCACCACCCTGGACGAGATCGTGGAGGCCGTCACGGAATCCGGCATCGACGTGCTGTGCGTGACCGACCACAACGCGCTCGAGGGCGCGCTCCGCCTGCGCATCCTGCTCGAGGACGCCGGCATCTGCCGCGTGGTCGTGGGCGAGGAGGTCAAGACCCACACCGGCGAGGTCATCGGCCTGTTCCTCACCGAGCGCATCCCGTTCGGCGAGACCGCGGTGCGAACCTGCGAGATGATCCGCGCCCAGGGCGGCCTGGTCTACGTGCCGCACCCGTTCGACCCCATGCGCCGCAACATCACCGAGGACTCGCTGGCGGACATCGCCTCGCGCGGCCTGGTGGACGCCGTGGAGGTGCACAACTCGAAGACCTCGTTGCAGTCCCTGAACGCGAAGGCCAAGCAGTTCGCCGCCCACCGTGACCTCGCCATGGGCAGCGGCAGCGACGCCCACGTGCCGCACGCGCTCGGCAGCGCGTACGTGGAGATGCCCGACTTCGACGGCCCGCAGGACTTCCTGGCGAAGCTCCGCGAGGGCCGCGTGGTCGGTCACCACTGGGACAAGGCGCGCCCGTGGACGCCGCGCATCGTGCCGTCCGTCTCGAACGACTCCATCTCGCCCAGCTGACGCCGTGGTGCACCGGGGGAGGGCGTCGCGATGGTGAACGGGGGGACCCCGCCCGAGGTGCACATCGACGCAGAACTCGTGCGGTCGTTGCTGCGCGCCCAGCGGCCCGACCTCGCCGGCTTGCCCGTGGTGCCGTTCGCGAACGGGTGGGACAACGAGATGTTCGCCCTCGGTGACGACCTGCTCGTGCGCCTCCCGCGCCGCTCGATTGCGGCCGATCTCGTGGTCAACGAGCAGACGTGGCTCCC
>CAZZFB010000071.1:4624-8310 GCA_964653385.1 uncultured Bifidobacterium sp.
TCAGCGGCCGGTGAGCACCGGCAGCACGCGGGGCCCGCGCACCTGCCCGTTCGCCCACGTCGTCTTCTGCGACGGGTCGAGCGAGTAGCCCGGGAACGCGCGCAGCCACTCCTGGAACGCCACGATCATCTCGAGTCGCGCCAGGTTGGAGCCCGCGCACCGGTGGATGCCCAGGCCGAACGCGACGTGCCGGTTGTTCTGCCGGTCGAGGATGAACTCGCCCGGGTTCTCGAACTCGGCGGGGTCGTGGTTCGCCGCGGGGAAGGTGACGAGCGTCTGGTCGCCGGCGTGCATCGGGCAGCCCGACACCTCCACGTCCTTCACGACCTTGCGTGCCATCGTGACGGGCGCGTAGTAGCGCAGCACCTCCTCGTTCGCGGTCTGCCACAGCTCGTGGTCGTTCGGCACCGCGAGCAGGCGCTGCACCTGGTCGTTGTGCTGGGCGAAGTGCCACAGGCCCGAGCCGATCGCGGACCACGTGGTGTCGATGCCGGCCACGATCTGCAGGCGCACGTAGCCGACCTTGATGTTCCAGTCGACCTCCTTGCCGTCGATCTCGGCGTTCGCGATGACCGTGAGCAGGTCGTCCTTCGGGTTCGCCAGGCGGTCCTTCAGGATCTCGCTGATGTAGGCACCCATCTCGGTCATCACCTGGATGCGCACGTTGTTGTCCTTCGGCGCCAGCTGGAAGTTCTTGTAGATCCAGTCACGGAAGAGGTCGGCGTCCTCCTCCGGCAGGCCGGTGAGGATGCAGATGCCGTGCACGGGGATGTGCTGGCTGTACTGCACGGCGGCGTCGGCGGTGGGCGAGTCCCCGATCTCGGCGATCAACTTGCGGCAGAAACGGCGCAGGTCCTCCTCGATGCCGGCGACCGTCTTCGGGTTGAATGCGGGCAGGATGAGTCGGCGGTGGCCGTGGTGGTCCGGCGGGTCGCTGGTGATCGGCGGGGCGGGGCTGCGTGGCGCGTCGGGCCGGCTGACGTTCACCCAGATGGACGAGAAGTTCTCGGTGTCGTTCGCGATCTGGCGGACAGCCTCCATGGTGACGGGCATGAAGGCACGGCCGTATCGCTCCGTGGTGGCGACGGGGCACTGCTCGCGCACGTCGTTCCAGATGTCGATCGCGTTCTCGCCCCAGCCGTCGTCCAGCCAGTCCCAGTCGGTCAGCCAGCTGCGGACCGGCTCTGAGTCGATGCGTTCGGCCCCGTATGCCATGTGATTCCCCCCGGATCGTGCGGACGTTTCTCACAGTAACCCTCCCGGGACGGAACCGACCATCCGGTCAGTTCCGCCGGTTCACCCCGTGGTGACCAGCCCCGATGCACCCGTCTGCGCGGCGGAGGCGACCACGGGCGCCACCTCGGCGGGCACCGCGACGACGGGCCCTGACGTGTCGGAGCCCGCGCTGATGACGACCGCCCCGGCGGCGAGCAACCTGCCGTCCGCCACCACGTCCACGGTGTCGCCCGCACCCACCTGCGGTGCCACCACGTCGCGCGGCATGGCCACGCCCCGCCACCCGGCCGGGATCGCCTCGCCCGCGGCCGCATCCCGGTTGGTTCCGCCCTGGGCGGCGCACGCCACGAACTCCACGGGCCGTGTGCCCGCCGCGCGCAGCACCGAGAACGAGATGACGCCTGCGACGGACGCGAGAACTGCCACCAGCCACATCTGGCTGCGCCTTCGCAGGAGGAGACTGTGCACCGCACGCCTGTGGAGCACGCGTGCCTGCGCCCGTGCATCACCGAGGAAGCGCCGCACATACGACGCCGCCGGGGCGTGGGGGTCGTCGGGATGGATGTCCATGGGAAGCCTCATCGGCGGCCCATGTGTGCCGCCCTCGTCAGTCGGTGGTGGAGGATGTCGCCGGTGCGGGAGCCGCGGCGGAGGACGACGAGTCAGTCGAGGACGAACCAGACGACGAGTCTGAGGAGGCGGAGGACGCCGATGACTTGGAGGCCGACCCGCCCGAGTCGGTCTTGTAGAAGCCGCCGCCCTTGAAGGTCACGCCGATCGGGGTGAACACCTTCTTCACGGGGCGCATGGTGCCGTCGACGGGGTGCTCCGCCTCGGTGAGGGCGTCGTCTGTGAACGCCTGCTGCACCTCGATGGTCTCTCCCGTCTCGATGAACTTGTACACGTATGTGGGCATGGTGGGTTCCGGGGGGTTGGCAGTCGTGGTCGTCGGGTGCCAAATGGTAACTGGCTAGTTTGGGAATCCGTGAGAGCCCGCACCGCCGTCATCCCCGCCGCCGGGCTCGGGACCCGCTTCTACCCCGTGACGAAGGCGGTGCCGAAGGAGCTGCTGCCCATCGTGGACGTGCCGGCCCTGCAGATGATCATGGACGAGGCCATCGACGCCGGCTGCGACCACATCGTGCTCGTGTCCAGCAGGGCAAAGCCGGGCCTCGAGAACTACGTCACTCCCGACCCCGCCGTGGTCGCCAAGCTGCGCGACCTCGGCCGTGATGCCGTGGCGGACCGCCTGGCCCGCATCGGCACCGACGTGCGCGTGACGGTCACCCACCAGGAGAACCCGCGGGGCCTCGGCCACGCCGTGGGGTGCGCCCGCGAGGCCGTGGGCGACGAGCCTTTCGCCGTGCTGCTGCCGGACGAGCTGCGCGGCGACGCCGGTCTCCTGCGGCTCCTCATCGACTCGAGCGAGGCCACCGGGGCGAGTGCGATCGAGCTGAAGCGCGTGCCGATGGACGAAGTGTCCGCCTACGGGGTGGTGAGCGTGGCGCCGGGTGCGCCGGCGGACGGGCCGTTCGAGATCACCGACGTGGTGGAGAAGCCGAAGAAGGAGGACGCCCCGAGCGACCTGATCATCCTCGGCAGGTACGTGCTCACCCCGGGCATCTGGGAGGACATCGCCGCGCTGAAGCCGCACCCGAACGGCGAGCTGCAGCTCACGGACGCGCTGCTCTCCCAGACGAAGCGGGTGCCGATCCTCGGCCATCTCACCACCACCGAGCGCTACGACACCGGCACGCCGTTCGGCTGGCTGACCGCGGTCATCGACATCGCGCTGCGCCGCGGGGACACGGGCCCCCAGCTGCGCGAGTGGCTCTCCGGCCGGCTCTGAGGCACGCCCGTGCGGGGAGCGGTCAGTCCGCGTCCGCGCGCCTGAAACCGCCGTCCTCGTCGATCACGAAGCCGTGCTCGTCCACGGTGGCGTCCGTGTCCGCACCGGCGGCGAGCGAGGTGTAGCGCCACCCGTGCGTCGCGGTGCGCGTGTAGCGCTGGGTGACCTTCGTGAGGGCGAGCGTCTCCACGTCCACGCTGATGACCTGGATGTCGGCGGTGTGCCCCACGTGCAGCGGAAGCCGGTGTGTGATGACCGAGTTCGTGAACGGAGTGTTCGCGAAGTCGATGTCGAGGGCACCGTCCAGTTCGGTGCGGTGGGCGCCGTTCATCTCGCCCCAGTGGCCCTTGCCGTCGGTGGCGAGCCACAGGTCGGCTTCCTCCATGTCGCGGAACAGGAGCATCTGCTGGATGCGCCACTGTGCCGACAGGCGGAACGCCACCGTCGCGTCGTCGGCCTCCAGGCGCACCTCGGCCGTCCAGCCCTCGTTCTCCCACCGCAGGTCCGCACGTGACGACGGGGAGCCGTCCCAGTGGTTCCAGGTGAAGCTCCGGCCGGGCGAGGCGAGCGGCCGGTAGTTCGACATGGCAGAGGTTCTACC
>CAZZFB010000072.1:0-8036 GCA_964653385.1 uncultured Bifidobacterium sp.
GCTGCCCCGGTGCTGGAGATCGTGGTCAGTGTCCCCGCTACGACCACGACGGTCGCTGCTGCCGCTGCAGGAACCATCCCGGTGCCTGACCCCGTGGTCGTGTCCGCGGCAACGACCACTGTCCCGCCCCGCGGTGCCGCCGCTTCGGTGACGACGTCCGCACCGGCGGTCGTGCGCTCCACCACCACATCAACCTCGACCACGACCCTGCCCCCGAATGCAGGTGGCACAGTTGCCCCCGCCGCCCCGAAGGTGCAGGTGGTCCAGGCAGGCCAGGCCGGTGTGAGGATCGGTGACTCCGAGCAGAAGGCCGTTGTGGAGCGGGTCGACAACCAGCTCGTGGTGTCGGCTGGCGAGATGAAGGCGACGCTCGGCGGGATCGGAGCCGGGGGCTCCGCCGTGCCGCTCGACTCCGACGGGAACGTTCGCCTCAAGCCGGGGGACAACGTGCGCATCCGTTTGGCTGGCTTCCGTCCCGGGAGCACCGTGGAGGCATGGCTGTTCTCCACCCCCGTGCTGATGGGGACCGCGAAGGTCGGAGCGGATGGTTCCGTCGTGGGGAACTTCGCCATCCCGCGCAATTCACCCGAAGGTGCGCACAGGATCGCGATCGTGGCCCGCACGAAGGACGGCAAGCCTGCCACCCTCACCGTCGGCGTGATGGTGGGCGAGTGGGAGAAGGGTGCGGGAGTCACCGTGTGGCTGATCGTGCTGCCCATCGTTCTCGCCGCTGCCGGTGCCCTGTTGCTGCCGGCCACCAGACGCAGGCGACAACTGTCGGCAGAGAGTTGATCATCCGTCGCTGACGGCGGGCGGCCACGGGCGTTACCGTGTGGGTGATGGACGGCACCCCCAGGGACGCGGGATACCGCATGCCCGCCGAGTGGGAACCGCACGTGGCCACGTGGATGCAGTTCCCCACAGGCAACTTCACGTTCGGGCCGTCCGGCTCCGAGTCGCTCGACAGGTACCAGCAGGCGTGGGCCACGGTCGCGAACGCAGTCGCGCGGTTCGAGCCCGTGCTCGTGGCCGTGAACCCCGACGACGTGGACGCCGCGCGGGACCACCTGGGCGAGGGTGCCGAGATCTACGTGACCGCCATCGACGACGCGTGGTGCAGGGACAGCGGCCCGACCTTCCTCGTGGACGGCAGTGGCGGGCTCGCCGCCGCGCACTGGCGCTTCAACGCGTGGGGCAACGGCAAGTACCTCTCCCACGAGCACGACGCCCGCGTGGGCGCCGTCATCGCAGCCGCGAGCGGCGCGCGCATCTTCGAGTCCGCGATGGTGAACGAGGGCGGCGGCATCCACGTGGACGGCGCCGGCACCGTGATCATCACCGAGACGGTGCAGCTGGACCCCGACCGCAACCCCGGGTGGACGGCGCGCCAGGTGGAGGACGAGCTCGCCGCGACGATCGGTGCGCAGAAGGTGATCTGGCTGCCGCGCGGCCTCACGAAGGACTACGACGAGTTCGGCACCAGCGGTCACGTGGACATCCTGGCCACGTTCACGCCCACGGGGAAGGTGCTGGTGCACCGCCAGCAGGACCCGGCGCACCCGGACCATGCGGTGTCGGACGAGATCATCGCGGTGCTCCGCTCGTCGACAGATTCCGCGGGCCGGGCACTCGACGTGGTGGAAGTTGCCGCACCCGTGACTGGCTGGGAGGACGACCAGCCGGTGGACTGGAGCTACATCAACCACTACGTGTGCAACGGCGCGGTCATCATGTGCGCGTTCGACGACCCCAACGACGACGCGGCGGCTGCGCAGCTGGCCGCGGCCTACCCGGGGCGCGAGATCGTGCGGGTGGACGCCCGTCCCATCTTCGAGTGCGGCGGTGGCATCCACTGCATCACGCAGCAGGTGCCCGCACCGACGGTGTGACCCGCTTGTTGCTCAGTTGCTGAACGCCGGGCAGACCTTGGTGGCCTTGAAGTGGCACCAGTCGCACAGCGGGCCGGTGACCGGCGGGAACTCGCCCTGCGACGCGAAGTTGTCGATGGACTCGCGCGTCTCGATGATGGTCCCCTTGGCGATGGACAGTTTCACCGGCGTGACCTCGAGGCGGCGCACCACCGGCTCTGCGAGGTAGACGATCTCCACGCTGGACGTGGTCTCCTGGTCGGCCTCCTGCAGCATCAGTGCGTAGGCGAGGAGCTGGAAGAACTCGTCGTCCTCCGGCTTGAAGCGCGGGTTCGGGACCTTGCCGGTCTTGTAGTCCGAGATGGTGATGGTGCCGTCCTCGTTGAACGAGAAGCGGTCGATGATGCCGCGCAGCTGCACACCCTCCACGGAGGCCGACACGTTGTGCTCCATGCCGTCGAACTCGGTCTCGGCCGGGTTCTCGAGGGTGAAGAGGTTCTTCATGCAGTCGAACGCCTGCGTCTTGAACTTGGCGATGGGGCCGAGCTTCCTGGCCTCCTCGAGCGCGTCGACCTTCTCCTGCCACCCGCTCGCGGCCCAGCGCTCCGCGGCGATCGCGCGCACGCCCTCCACGGTGCGCGACTCCGGCGGCTGCTGGTACATGTGCTCGAGCACCTCGTGGACGAACGTGCCGAGGTGCGTGTGCCAGGTGGGGGGCTCGCTCAGCTTGTCGATGCGCGACAGCTTGAACTTCTGGGGGCACTGACGGAACGTGCCGATGGCGGAGGGGGAGAGGTACGCAGGCGGGGTGAGCACGTCAGGGAGTATTCCAGAACGGTGTCACGGTGCCTGACTTTCCGGTTTCCCGCGTTATTCCGGGCCGTTGCCCGCCCGGCGACCGGTCAGCCGAGCAGCATCTCCGCGTACTTCGAGAGCATCGGTGCGGGCCCGCCCACCAGGAAGGTGGTGATGCAGGTCTCGCGCCACTTCGCCGCCTCGTCGCGGATCTTGTCGACCGGCCCGACGAGGGCCACGTCCTCCACCATCTTGAGCGGGATGATCGCTGCCGCCTCGGCCTTCTTGCCGGCCAGGTACAGGTCCTGCACCTTCAGCGCGACGTCCTCGTACCCCATGCGGGCGAACACCTCGAAGTGGAAGTTCGCGCCGCGTGCGCCCATGCCGCCGGCGTAGAGCGCGAGGTTCGGCCGCACCAGGTCCGCGCACTTCTCCACGTCGTCACCGGGCACGACGGTGAGCGGGATGGCGACCTCGAAGCGGTCCGCCTTGTTCTCCTCGCCGCTCTTCGCGAAACCTTCCTCCAGGCGGGCGCGGTACCACGCGTCCTCCTTGGGGGAGAAGTAGAGGGGCAGCCAGCCGTCGCAGATCTCCGCGGCGAGCGAGACGTTCTTCGGGCCCTCCGCGCCGAGGAAGATCGGGATCTCCGGGCGGAACGGGTGGATGGTGCTCTTCAGCGGCTTGCCGAGGTTGGCCCCGCCCTTGTGGGGCATGTCGTAGAACTCGCCGTGGTGCTCGACCGGCTTGTCGCGTCGCACGATCTGGCGGATGATCTCCACGTACTCGCGCGTGCGTGCGAGTGGCTTCGGGTACGGCTGGCCGTACCAGCCCTCCACCACCTGCGGGCCGGACGCACCGAGGCCGAGGATGAACCGCCCGCCCGACAGGTGGTCCATCGTCATCGCGGCCATCGCGGTGGCCGCCGGGGTGCGCGCGCTCATCTGGATGATGGAGGTGCCGAGACGGATCTTCTCGGTGTGGGAACCCCACCATGCGAGCGGCGAGAGCGCGTCGCTGCCGTATGCCTCGGCCGTCCATGCACTGTCGAACCCGAGACGGTCCGCTTCCTTGATCGCCTCGAGGGCACCGGACGGCGGCCCGCTTCCCCAGTATCCGGCGATGTACCCGAGCGAGACGTTCTTCGATGTCATGTGCCAACAGTAGGTCACCCGGAGGGGAGGCTCGTCTAGCCTCCCTGTGATGCCAGGGAAGCCTTTCGGTGTGATCGAGGGGTTCTACGGCGACCCGTGGACCACGGAGGAACGCCTGGAGTGCATCGACGTGCTGGCGGCGAACGGCGGGGACACCTACGTGTGGGCGCCGAAGAGCGAGCCGCGCCACCGCGACAGGTGGGAGGAGCCGTTCACCCCGGCCGAGATCGAGGGTTTCGCCTTGCTCATCTCCCGTTCGCCGATGGTGAACGTGTCCGTGGCGCTGACCCCGGGCCCGGATGCCACGGTCGAGGCGGTGGCCGCGAAGATGCGCCCGGTGACGGACGCCGGGTGCCGCACCGTGACGCTCTGTTTCGACGACCTGCCCGTGCTGCGCGCCGGCCTGCGCCACCGGGACCTCGCGAACGGCATCCGCGATGTCCTCGGCACGGACGTGTGGGTCGTGCCCACGCACTACACGGGCACGGAGACCTCGCCCTATCTCGCCGAGCTCACGGACGGCCTCCACCCGGACGTGGCGGTGATGTGGACGGGCCGCACCGTGGTCACGGACGGGATCACGGCGGCGGAGACCGCTGCACGCGCGGCCGCCACCGGCGGGCGCTCACCTCTGCTGTGGGACAACGTGCCGGTGAACGACGCGATGATGTCCGCATTGCTGCACCTCGGCCCGTACTCCGGCAGGGAGCGCGGCGTCATCGATGCGTGCGGGGGCATCCTGCTCAACCCGATGGTGTCCATGCGTGCATCGCTTCCGATGATCGAGTCGGCGTGCGCGTGGTGGAACGGCCGCGACGACGTGGCCGCGTGGGAATCCGCGCTCGACCGGCTGTCCCTGCGCGCGCTCGCCGCCGCGACTGCGTACCCCGGTGACCCGCACTGGCCGGGCGAGCGCCCGGGGCGCGCGTGGTTCGAGGAGGTCGCTGCCATGGCGGCGACCGGCGACGCGGACATCGACCCCTGGGTCGAGGCGGCGCGCGCAGGTGCATCGATCTGCCTGGCGGCCCTCGACGTGATCGATGCCGTCGCAGCGGGGAACGAGCCGTCCTCGGTCACGCGCACCGCGCTGCCGGTGCTCGGGCTGGACGCGTGGCTGCGCCGGCCCGCGCGAACGCTCGGCAGCGGGCCGCGCACCAGGCCGCTCTTCGGCCAGGACGGGGCAGGACGCTTCGTGGTGAAGTCGGGGACAGTGGTGATGCACGAGTCGCTCCCCGAGTCGCACGTGCGGGCCGCGATGGAGGCGCTCGCCGTGCGCGACCCGCAGTGAGCACGCGGCTCGCCGCCGTTCTCTGGGACATGGACGGCACGATCGTGGACACCGAGCCGTACTGGATCGCCGCCGAGCACGAGGTGGTCGAGATGCACGGCGGCACGTGGTCGCTCGAGCACGGCAAGGCAGTGGTGGGGAAGGACCTGCTGGACACGGGTGCGTACGTCCGTGACAACGGGCCCGTGCCGCTCACCCCGCACGAGATCGTGGAGCTGCTGCTCGACCGTGTGGTCGCCTCCGTGCGCAGGGAGATCCCGTGGAGGCCGGGCGCCCGTGACCTGCTGGCCTCGTGCCGCGGCGCGGGTGTCGCCACCGCTCTCGTGACGATGTCGTGGAGGAGGTTCGCGACCGAGGTGGTCGATGCGCTCCCCGCCGGCTCGTTCGACGAGGTGGTCGTGGGCGACGACGTCGCGCACGGGAAGCCGCATCCCGAGCCGTACCTGCTCGCCGCCCGACGGCTGGGCGTCGACCCCGCCCACTGCGTCGCGATCGAGGACTCGCCCACGGGCGCCGCGTCCGCGCACGCAGCCGGGTGCACCGTGCTCGTGGTGCCGCACATGGTCCCCGTCCCGCCGCCGGGCACGGATGCGCACCGGTTCGTGGTGCGCGGTTCGCTCGCCGGGATGGCGCATGCGGACCTCGAGGCGGTCCTGCACCGTCCCGTGCGGTAGCAATGGAGACATGAGCAGCGAGACAGCACGCAAGACATGGCGGACGGCGGAGCCGATCCACGGCTTCATCTACTTCCTCCCCGAGGCCGCCGCGGCGTACGAGGCACTCGGCCCGGTCGGCCCGCGCACGGGGTACTTCGCCTCGCGCTCGGCCCCGATGGGTGCCGTGCCCGCCGAGGTCGTCGTGTCCACCTTCTACAACTTCAACCCGTCCCTCGTGCACGACGCGATGAAGGGTGCATGGGACATCGCGACACCGGCGAAGTGGACCGCGACCCGTCTCGCGGCTGTCGACGCCGGTTTGAGCCGCGGCTGGGGCGGCGCCGTCGACACGCCGGAGATCCGCGAGCTCGCCGGGCTGCTGCGCGCGGCGGCGGAGGTCGCGTGCGGGTCACCGGAGGGCCGACCGCTGTTCGCGGGCCACGCCTCGCTCGAGTGGCCCGATGCGCCTCACCTCGTGGTGTGGCACGCACAGTCGTTGCTGCGCGAGTTCCGCGGGGACGGCCACATCGCCGCCCTCGTCACGGAGAACATCGGCGGCCTCGAGGCGCTCGTGACCCACGCGGGCGCCGGCGACGTCACCGCCAAGGTCCTCGCAACCTCGCGTGCATGGCCGGAGAACGAGTGGGACGCCGCCGTGGATTCCCTGCGCTCGCGCGGGATCTGCGACGCGGAGGGCAACCTGACCGCGGAGGGTCGGGCCCAACGGGACCGCATCGAGCAGCGCACGGACGAGCTCGCCGCCGCGCCGTACGTCGCACTGGGCGAGGAGAGGTGCGAAACGGTGCGCGAACTCGCCCGGCCCCTGTCCCGCATGATCGTCGACTCGGGGATGATCGGGTTCCGTTGATACGGTGCCCCCATGCTGTCCAGGGGGGATGCGACGGCGGCGTTGACCGCCGCGGGGGAACTGTACGAACTCGTCGAGGTGCAGATGCACGGCCTGCCGCGGCGGGTCTTCCGCAACGCACCTGACTCGCTGCGCGACCAGTGGCTCGCCACGGCGGAACTGGGGGAGCGCCCGTACTTCATCTACGAGGACGAGGTCATCAGCTACGCCGAGGCGCACCGCAGGGTGAACTCCCTCGCCTCGTGGCTCACGGAGAACGGCGTGGGCAAGGGCGACAGGGTCGCCATCGGGATGCGCAACTACCCGGAGTTCGCCCTCGCGTTCTGGGCGGCGGAGTGCATCGGGGCGATCGTGGTCAGCCTGAACGCGTGGTGGATCACCGAGGAGATGCGGTACGCATTCGGCGACTCCGGCGCGACAGTCGCCATCGTGGACGGCGAGCGGCTGGAACGGCTGCCCGCCGCCATGCGGGCGGAGTGCGGGATCCGGCTCACGGTCGTGGCACGTGCCGAGGCGACGGACGGGGCCGTCCCGTGGGCGGACGTGACATCGCGCGCGGACGCGGCCATGCCCGACGTTGCCATCAGCCCCGACGACGACTCGACCATCTTCTACACATCGGGCACGACGGGTTTCCCGAAGGGTGCCATCGGCACGCACCGCAACTACGTGACGAACACGTGGAACGCGCGCTTCGGCGTGGCCCTCGCCGCCCGCATGGCAGGGTCGGACGCCGTGCCGGCCGGGCCGCCCCCTTCCGTCTCTCTCTCCACGTTCCCGTTCTTCCACATCGCTGGCCTGTGCGGGCTCATCAACCAGACCGCGTTCGGCGGCACGATCGTGAGCCAGTTCAAGTGGGACGCCGGCGAGGCCCTGCGCCTCATCGAGAAGCACCGCATCTCGCAGATGGGCGGGGTGCCCACGGTCGTGCGCTCGCTGCTGGAGCACCCGGACCGCGACAAGCACGACATCTCGTCGCTCACGTCCATCGGCCAGGGCGGTGCCCCGCCGTCCCCGGACACGATCCTGCGCATCGGCAAGGACTTCGCCGGCAAGGTCTCGCCCGGCAACGGCTACGGGCTCACCGAGACCACGGCCGGCTGCATCGGCATCGCCGGTCCCTCTTATCTCGCCCGGCCGGAGTCCTCGGGGCTCCCCGTCGTCGGCACCGACGTCATCATCGCCGATGACGACGGCAACGAGCTCCCCCGCGGCCAGGTGGGCGAGGTGTGGATCTCCGGGCCGAACAACGTGCGCGGCTACTGGAACAAGCCGGAGGCCACGGCCAAGGCCTTCGTGGGCAAGTGGTTCCGCAGCGGCGACGCCGGGTACATGGACGACGAGGGCTACATCTACGTCGTCGACCGCATCAAGGACATGGTGCTGCGCGGCGGCGAGAACGTGTACTGC
>CAZZFB010000073.1:0-7983 GCA_964653385.1 uncultured Bifidobacterium sp.
CGGAGCCGAAGTTCCACAGGCGGGCCTGCGTCTTGTCGACGTAGCCGTCCACCCACGCGCGCGCCTGTCCCGGCGGTCCCCACCCCGGCTCGAGGTCGACAGCGCCCGCAATGACGACCCGGGGGTCGGACTCCGCCCGCGCGGCCGCAACCAGGTTCGCCCACGCACGCCCGCCGAGGTAGCCGTTGAACGCCGTGACACCGCCGGAGTTGCTCGTGCCGAGCGCGACCTCCCACGGTCCCGGCCCGCACTCCGCGAGACCGGCGGCCCACGCAGAGGTGGTGGCCACGATCTGGGCGTTCGGGATGACCTGGCCGAAACCGTTCGCACCGCCCGACACCTGCTTGCCGAACGAGAGGACCACCACACCCTGGCGCACCTTCTTCGCCTGGTCGCATGCCGCGGCCCGGATCACCGGGACGGCCGTGTCGATCGGCTGCACGTCACGCCCGCGCACGTAGCTTCCGATGGCCACGACCCAGTCAGGCGACGTGCGCGCGGGGACCGCCTTCGGGTACCACGGAGCCTCGGCAGAGACTGCCATGGCGGTGGTCTCGCGGGGCACGATCACGGGGTTGCGCACGCATCCTTTCGTGCACCGCGCGGGCAGGGGCGAGAACGCATCGACGTTCACGCGCGTGCCCCTCGATGCCTTGCTGCGCGTGGAGAGTGCGACCACCATGACGGTGTTCGTCTGCTTCGCGGACGTGAGCGTGACGGCCCGGCGCACGGTGCGCGGGGAGTACTGGTCGACCGTGCGCACCTTCTTGCCGTTCACGAAGACCGCGACCCGGCCGTTCGAGGGGCCCGCCACGTACCACATCGCGAAACGCCTGCCGACCACGTTGTACAGCGCCGAGGCACCCGTCACCGTGGTGGTGTGAAGTGCCCCGCCGTGGGCCGCCGAGGTCCTCTTCTCGGCCCAGGCCGAGTGGACAGGTGCGGCCGCCGCCTGCCCGCCCGTGGGGACGAACGGGAGCAACAGGCAGGCCGCAACGAGGACGGCGGGGATGCGTCGCATGGGGTCACGGTACCCCCGCAGGCGGCACAGGTCCCGTCACCCGAACGCGCGCACCGCCCTGGCCCTGATTGCCTTGACACCCTTTGACTCGTCGGGGAGCTTCCATTTCTCCCGGTCGAACCGCTGCCCGTCCAGCATGTTGACGGTCCACGCGGTGTCGTAGTTGTACTCGCTCGATGACCAGTAGAAGCTGCGCCTGATCGAGTTGATCGTGGGCACGGCGGAGAACAGGTTGCGGTGCGCCTCGGCCAGCTCGTCCGCCGACGGCAGGAACCAGTCCGTCTTGCCGCCGTGGACGAAGGACCACGCGAGCCATGCCGCATAGGTGCCGGGCCCGTAGTTGCGCACGATGCTCCTCGTGTTCGCGTACCCCATGCCGATTGCCTTCGAGCGGACCCGCTGGTGCCGGGCGAGCCCGGCCGTCCCGTCGCGGTAGAGCGGGCGCGACCTGTCCTTCACCGACAGTTTCTTCCACGTGACGCCAACGAACTCCGTCTCGACCGGTGCCATCTCCAGCCACCGTCCCCACGGCTTGTGCGAGCCCGCATCGTGGAAGACGATCCCGCCGCCGGGACCGATGTCCCCGACAGCGCACGGTCCCTCCTCGGTGCACCTGTTGCCCGTGAGCACCGGCGCGGACACCGGCGGCTGCGCACCCTCGACGGCACCGAAGGCTCTCACCGCAACAAGACGGAACTGGAGGCTGGGGAACCCGGACCCCCGGTGCATCGGCATGCGGCGGAGGTCCTTGTTGGACCTCACCCGGCCGAGCCCGTTCTCGTCGGTGAACTGGGTGCCGTCCTGGAACAACTGGTACCAGGCGTAGTTCGCGTTGTTCTCCGACGAAGACCAGTACGGCGCCTTGTCCATCGCGGGCCGTCCGCGCAGGGCGTAGAAGTTGTAGAGCGCGTTCAGTTCGGAGTGCGACGGCAGGAACCAGTCCGACCTGCCGTTGATGACGCGGGAGTCCACGTGGGCGGCTGCGTAGCTCCCCGGCCCGTTCTGGGCCACGATCGCGGCGGTGTTGACGGCCCCGTACCCGATGCCCTTGTGGTCGATGATCGTGCGTTGGTCGCCGACATGCACGGACTCGGTCGGCCGCAGGGACCACGGCAGGCCGCGCCCGGTGCGCAGCGGCACGGCCTCCATGTGGGTGCCCCACCACTGCGGGGACGGAGCGGAGTAGAACACGGTCCCTCCCCCGGGCCCCGTGTCACCGGGCCTGCACGTCCCGCCGCGCGCACAGGAAGACGCCGCGCTGACGGACGGCGCCGAGGGCAGCGTGGCGGATGCCGCGAGGATGCTCAGCGCAAGGAGCGCCGGCGTGCGGAGATGAGTGCGTCGAGCAATGGTCGTGAGTTTGCCACCAGCGGCGAGCGGCGCGCGTTCGCGTCGAGAACGAGTAGGTCCCTACCCTCGGCATCCTCCACCACGCACCCGGCCTCGCGGCAGATGAGCACTGCGGCCAGGTAGTCCCACACGCCGTGGTCGTGGAGGTCGACGTACCCGTCCAGGGCACCCTTTGCCACGAGCGAGATGTCGAGGGCGGCGGCGCCGAGCGAGCGCGTCTGCCACCAGCCCGGGTCGTGCGGCGGCGCACCGTTCACGCCGATGACGGCGTCGCCCAGGCTGGTCATGGGCCGGACACGCAGCGGGACGCCGTCACAGTTCGCCCCTCCGCCGCGCACGGCGGCATAGCGGGTCTCGCTGCCCGACTGCTCGGCCACGAGGGCGGCGCGAAGGCCGTCGCGGTCCACGATGCAGATGGAGGTCGCGTACCACGGGAGCCCGCGGCTGGCGTTGGTGGAGCCGTCGAGCGGGTCGACCACCGCGAGGAGGCTGCCGCCCGTCACGGGCACGGCAGCACCGTTGAGACCGCTCTCCTCGGAGAGCACGTCGAAGCCGGCCGACTCGAGCATCGCGACGATGACGTCGTCGACCACGACGTCCGCCCCGTACTGACCGTCGCGCTCGCCGGAGAGGTCCCAGTTCTCGATCTCGTCGAGAGTGTCAGCGGCGGCATCCGCGACGTCGTGGAGGAAGCCGATGAGGTCGCGGTCGTCAGAGTCGTAATCGAAGCGGGGCACCCCCAAACGGTAGTGTGCGGTGCGTGGCAGTCATCGACATCGCCGGGTTCGTCTCCGACCTGAAGAGCCATGCGGTGGACCACGGTTTCCACGTGCACGACGAGCGTCACTTCGTGGAGACCTACTCGCTCGGCCAGTTGTGGGAGGTCGACCTGCATCCCGAGGAGGCGTGCAGCGGGCCGATCGACCTCCACGTCAGCCTGGAGATCGACCCACGTGCGCTGCTCAACTTCGAGGACGCCGTTCTCGCCATGGACGACCCCGACGGCGACCCGCCGGAAACCTTCGCGTTCCCGCTGGTCTTCACCTGGGCATTCCCTCCCCTCACCTCCCCGCCGGACCTCCTCGTGCTCGCCACCGAGGTGGCGGGCATCGGGGGGATGGAGCTCCCGCTCGAGATCTCGGCCATCGACTCGTTCCACCAGGTCACGGACGCACCCGAGCGCAGCCTCTCGGTGGTGTCGCGCATCCAGGTGACGCTCGCCAGCGTCTACAAGGGCAACGACGAGGCCCTGTGCGGCGTGCTCGACCGCTGCCGCGAGGTCAGCCTCGACCTGCTGGAGCGCGTGCCGCGCTGGCTCGACGCCGACTAGCGCGCGACCAGCCGCACACGAGCCCTGATCCCGCCACCGGGGTTGCCGAGCAGCTCGGCCTCGCCGCCGCTCGCGACAGCGATCTGCCGCACAATCGCGAGTCCCAGCCCGCTTCCCGTCTCACCAGTGGAGGCAGGACCGCGCCAGAACCTGTCGAAAGCGAGTTCGCGCTGCTCGTCGGTCAGCCCCGGGCCGGCATCGGTGACATCGAGGACAACGCGGTCGCCGGCAACCGTGACGCTCACCGTCACCGAGGAGCCGCGGGGGGACACCGAGATCGCGTTGTCGAGGAAGTTGTCGATGATCTGCTCCAGGCCGCCCTCCACCGCGGCGCACCGTGCCGGTCCGCGGGAATCCAGAACGATGCGCAGCCCCTTCTCCTCGGCGAGCGGCGTCCACATCTCCAGCCGGTCGCGCACGACCCGTTCCGCATCGACATCGACAGTCCTCGCGGCCGATCCCTCCAGCCGGGCGAGCGCCAGCAATTGCTCCACCATGTCCTGCAGCCTGTCCGCCTCGGTGCGCGATGCCTCGATGGCGGCGGCCGCTGTGCCTGTGTCCGTGCCCACGGCGGTCTCGGCCTGCTCCAGGCGCAGGCGCAGGGCCGTCAGCGGGGTGCGGAGCTGGTGCGAAACGGACCCGGCGAATTGCCTCTGGTTCTCCACCATGAGACCGAGGCGGCCAGACATCGTGTTGAAACTGCGGGCGAGGTCGCGGATCTCGCGCGGCCCGGACGTGTCGTCCGCACGTGCGTCGAAGTCGCCCTTCCCGAGCGTCTCGGTGGCACGACGCAGGCGGGCCACCGGTCTGCTGATCGTGGTCCCGAGGAACACCGCCACCACCGCGGCGGCGACGAGGGAGATCGCACCTGCGCCGACGATGCCGAGCACCCTCCTGCGCACCTGCCCGTCGACGTGCGACTTCGGGTGGGAGAGCCGGACGGCACCGAGCACGTCGTCACCCGACAGCACCGGCACCGCCACGAACACGAGCGTCCCGCCGAGCGTCACCGAGGAACGCTCCCCCGTGGCGGGCTGGCCCGACAGCGCGGTCATGATCTCCGGGCGGTTCGCGAAGCTCTCGCCGACGACGACGGTGGGGTCGTTGGACGCGATCGCGCGCCCGGAGGAGTTCGTGACCACAACCCGCGCGTCGCTCACCGCGTCGTACGCACTGACGTAGGGCTCGATGGACGTGAGCACCGACCCCTCCGACGTGGCAAGGGTCTCCTTGGCATGCCCGGCGAGGATGAACGCGTCACGCTCCAGTTCGGTGACGAGACGGTCGCGCTCCACGCGCGACACGAAGGCCACCATCGGCGCACTGAACACCGTGAGGATGAGCAGCGACACCCCCATGAACCCGGCGAAGAGTCGCGTCCTCACGGGGCGGTCTCCACGTACTTGAAGCCCACCCCGCGCACTGCCTGGATCCACTCGGCGTGGCCGATCTTCTTGCGCACGGACGCCACATGGGCGTCGAGTGTCTTCGTCGTCCCGTACCAGTTGACGTCCCACACGTGCTCGAGGATGTCGCTGCGCCGGAACACGGTCCCGGGCTCGGACACGAGGTACGCGAGGAGGTCGAACTCCTTTGCGGTCAGCACCACCTCTGAGCCGTCCACCGTCACGGTCCGCGAGCGTTCGTCGACCACGAGCCGCCCGGCAGGTGCAGGCTCGACCGGCGGGGCACCTTCACCGCCGCTGCGGCGTGCCACGGCACGGATGCGGGCGAGCAGTTCCCTCTGGCTGAACGGCTTGACCACGTAGTCGTCCGCGCCGAGTTCCAGCCCCAGCACGCGGTCGAGCTCGTCACCGCGCGCACTCACGATGATGACCGGCACCTGCGACTTCTCCCTGATGAGCCGGGCCACGTCGAGGCCGTCCATGTCCGGGAGACCGAGGTCGAGCAGCACGACGTCCGGCACCGCGAGCGAGAGCGCATCCACGGCCGCGGCACCGGTGGTCACATGGGCCACCTGCAGCCCCGCCGACTCGAGGGAGTCTGTCACTGACTCCGCGATCGACTTGTCGTCCTCCACGAGCAGAACCAGCATGGTTCCCATTGTGGTCCGTGGGCGCGCGTCGGGACCTCCCGCCTGCCGGCCGAACTGCCGATTTGGGCAAATCTTTGACGAAGCCCGAGCCTCCCTTGGACGGCGGGTCCCTACGGTGAGACCCACAGCAGACCCCGGAGGTTGACCATGAAGATCGGAATCACGAGCGCTCTGTCCGCAGCAGGTGTGGTGGCGGCAGGTCTGGCGGCGTTCACCCTGAACTCGGCAGTGCTGGCAGGACCCGGGACGGGTGTCTCCGATGACGCCGCGCGTGCGGCCACTCTCGGCACTGCCCCGGCCGCCGCGTCAACCGGTGCGGTCACCGACACAGGGAACGTCTCGGCTGCCAGTCCCGGGTCTCCCGTCACGGCGAGCTCGGTGGCCCTGTCGGGCACCGTCACGTCGTACACGGTAGGCACTGCGGGCACCGTGGTGATCGACTCTGCGAACGGCACCGTCAGGGTCACGGACGTGGTGCCCGCGGCCGGCTGGGTCTCGGAACCGGCGCGGACGGCATCCGACGGGACCGTGAAAGTCCACTTCACGAAGGGTGCCGAGCGCATCGAGCTCCACGCATCGCTCACGGGTGGCAAGGTCACGGTGTCCGTGGTCAACGAGACCCCCGCCCGGCCCGCGGCCGCGGTGGTCCCTGTTCCGGGTCAGGGCAGCACCCCCACGGCCGGCAACGGGACGCGTCCGACTGTCCCGTGGGCCGGCGACGATGACGACGACGACCTGGACGGTCACGAGGATGACCACGACGATGATGAGGACCACGAGGACCGCGAGGATCACGGGGACGACGAGGACGACGACTAGGCAGTGCTGCCTGGTAGGCCAGGTAGGGATCGAACCTACGACCAAGGGATTATGAGTCCCCTGCTCTAACCACTGAGCTACTGGCCCGTGGTGAAACGGGAAATGGCTCCGGGGGTGGGGCTCGAACCCACGACCCACGGATTAACAGTCCGTTGCTCTGCCAACTGAGCTACCCCGGAATGGGCCGAAGGGCAGGCTACCAGCGGCGGGCTCGCCCGCCCACATCCGCGGGACGTCAGTCGTCGTCGAGGAAACTGCGCAGGCGCTGGCTGTTGTTCGGGTGGCGCATGCGGGCGAGCGTCTTCTGTTCGATTTGGCGGATGCGCTCGCGAGTGACGCCCTCCTGCTTTGCCACCTCGTCCAGGGTCTGGGGCTCCCCCGAGCTGATCCCGAACCGCTTGTCCAGGATGCGACGGTCCCGCTCCGGCAGGTTGTGCAGTTCGCTCGCGATGGCGGCGATGAGGTGCTTGCGCTGCGTGATGTCGACCGGGGAGTCAGGGTCGTCCTTGTCGAAGACCCGCTCCGCCCAGGTGGAGGAATCCTCGTCGGAACTGATCGGCTCGTCGAGGCTTATCGACACCGACGCGATCTGTTTCAGTTCCTCGATCCTGTCGACAGCGATGAGCGTGCGCTCCGACAGCTCCTCGAGGGTGGGCTCGCGCTCCAGTTCCATGGTGAGGTCCCGTTCGGCCTTCGTCATGCGGTTGATGAGCTCCACCACGTGGCTGGGGACGCGGATGGTGCGGCCCTGGTCGGCCATCGCGCGCATCATGGCCTGGCGGATCCACCAGGTCGCGTAGGTGGAGAACTTGAAACCCTTCTCCCAGTCGTACTTCTCCGCGGCCCGCATCAGGCCGATGTTTCCCTCCTGGATGAGGTCGGCGAGCGGCAGCTCGCGGCCGTCGTAACGCCGGGCGATGGACACCACCAGCCGGAGGTTCGCCTTCACGAGGTGCTCGAGCGCCTCGTCACCCGCACGGACGGCAGACCGGAGCTCGTGTCGCTCCGCGCCGCCGACGCGCTCGCCGGCGTCGAGCCTGCGGCGGGCCTCCTGCATGTCGCGGATCGCCTTGCCGAGCCTGCGTTCGTCCTCTGCCGTGAGCAGGTCGACCTGGCCGATCTCGTGGAGGTACATGCGGACCGCGTCTCCCGCCTCGGGTCCGGTGCCCTTCTGGACCGTGCGCGGCGTGGACGTGACGGTCCGCCGGGGGGCCGCGCGGCCCTCCCCGTCGGGGCGGTCGATCGGGCCCGAGATGTCAGCCTCGACACGGGCGATGGTGATGTCGGATTGCTTCAGCACAGACTCCGTCTGACGCAGGAGGTCCTCCGAGAGTTCCGCGTGGCGCAGCACGTGGGCGACGTTGTTCGCCTCCACCTCGCCGGCCTCGTTGCGCGAGGCGAGCAGCG
>CAZZFB010000074.1:0-4953 GCA_964653385.1 uncultured Bifidobacterium sp.
CGATCCCGACCGTTCCGAGGACCTCCTCGACACCGATCCCGCCGACGTAGGCGAGTGACCCCATCATGTCGGGCGCGTAACGGGCACCTTCCTCGTTCGTGAAGAAGGCGACAGCCAGTGGTCGAGGAGGACTCCAGCCGCTCTCCTGGACGGTCTGGATGATCTCGAGGCCCGCCAGGACCCCCAGGTTGCCGTCGTACTTGCCGCCCGTGCGCACCGTGTCGATGTGCGAACCCGTCATCACCGCGGCGCCCTCGCCGACTCTCCAGGTACCGACGACGTTGCCCACTGAGTCGACCGTGACCTCCAGGCCCAGGTCGCGCATCCATGAGACGACGAGATCGCGGCCGTCCCTGTCGGCATCGGTGAGCGCGAGCCGTGAGCTCCCGCCACCGTCGATGGCCCCGATCTCCGCGAGGCTCATCAGGCGGTCCATCAGGCGCGCTCCGTTGACCCTGAGGTCCGTCGGATGGGTCGTCGTGGTCACGGGGAAAGTGTACGAAATGTAAAAGCGAAGTCCTTGTCTTTGTTGGGTCCAGGGCTGCCCATCCGCCGCCGTCGCGGACCGTGTGGCATAGGGTTGGACGATTCGAATGATTGACAGAAACGTCCTGGCCCGACGCCACAGGGAGGAACTCGACCTGTTCGCCTCCCGGCACCCTGCTTCGGCCGAACTGGCCGGGCAGGCGGGCAGGAACCTGGTCTCCGGCGTCCCGATGCCGTGGATGACACGGTGGCCGGGGACCCACCCGGTGTTCTTCTCGGAGGCCCACGGCGCCCGCTTCACGGATGTCGACGGCCTCGAGTACGTGGATTTCTGCCTGGGCGACACAGGGGCGATGACCGGCCACGGCTTGGCGCAAGTGGCCGAAGCCCTTCATCACCGGGCCTCGCGCGGGATCACCACGATGCTCCCGAACGACGACTCGATCTGGGTCGCGGGTGAGCTGGCACGCAGGTTCGGGCTGCCGAAATGGCAGTTCGCCATGACGGCCACTGATGCGAACAGGTTCGTGCTGCGCTTTGCCCGCGCTCTGACGGGGCGTCCACGCATCGCGGTCATCGACTGGTGCTACCACGGGACCGTGGACGAGACGCTGGCAGTGCTGGATGCCGACGGACGTGTCGTCAGCAGGCCGGGAGCCGTGGGGCCGGCCTTCGACCCCGCGCTCACCACGAGGGTCGTGCCGTTCAATGACACCGGAGCGCTCGACGCCGCACTTGCCCACGGTGATGTCGCGTGCCTGCTCATGGAGCCGGCGCTGACGAACATCGGGATAGTCCTCCCCGAGGACGGGTACATGGAGGAGGTCCGCGAGGTCACGCGGAGGCACGGCGTCCTCCTGGTCATCGACGAGACGCACACGATCTGTGCCGGCCCCGGCGGCTGCACCCGCGAGTGGGGCCTGGAGCCGGATCTCTTCGTCATCGGCAAGCCGATTGCGGGTGGCGTTCCCGCGGCGGTCTACGGCATGACGGCTGAGGTGGCGTCACGACTCGAGTCCCTCATGTCGGGTCACTCGGTCGACGTGTCAGGCGTCGGGGGAACACTCACCGGGAATGCGCTCGCGATGTCCGCCATCCGGGCGACTCTCTCCTCCACGCTGCGGGCGGAGGATTTCGGGGCGATGATCCCGCTTGCCGAGGCCTGGACACGTGGGGTGCAGTCGGGATACGAGAGGCACGGACTTCCGTGGCACGTGCAACGGCTCGGATGCCGCGCCGAGTACTGGTTCTGCCCGCCGCCCAGGAACGGAGCAGAGGCGGCCGCGGCAGGTGACGCCGACCTCGATGCGTACATGCACCTCTACGCGCTCAACAGGGGCATCCTCCTGACCCCGTTCCACAACATGGCGCTCTTCTCGCCGTTCCACACGATGGCAGACGTGGACCTGCACACCTCCGTCTTTGCCGCAGCCGTGGACTCCCTGGCGGGTTGATGTCACCCGGACAGACGATCGGGGTCCTGCTGGTCGTGGCCGCGGCCGCGGCCGTCCAGAGGGTGTCCGGTTTCGGGTTCGGTCTCATCGTCGTGCCCTTGATGTCCCTCTTCATCTCTCCGCGGGATGCGGTGATAATCGCCACCCTCCTCGCCATGGGCACGACCGCCAGCCAGGCCTGGGCGGAGCGCACTCATGCCGACGTTGCAGTCGCCAACCGTTTGTTCGCGGGGGCATGCCTCGGGATGCCGGCAGGCCTGGCCGTGTTCGTGCTCGTCAGCGACTCCGTGCTCCGCGCGACGGTCGGCGCCGTCGTGATCGTGGCCGCGTTCCTTCTGGGCCGGGGGCTCACCCTGCCGCACGCCTCGAGGCGCGACGAGTTCGTCCTCGGGGCGGTCAGCGGGGTGCTCAACACGTCGGTCTCCACGAACGGCCCGCCGCTCGTGTTCCTGCTCCAGGCCCGCGGGTACGAGCCTGCGCGCTTCCGCGGGACGATATCGCGCGTCTTCGCATACTCGAACGCCGTGTCCCTCGTGCTGTTCGTGGCTGCGGGAAAGGTGCAGACAGGGCCGGCTGTCGTCGCCGCAATCTGCCTGCCCGTCGTCGCGATGGCCCAGTATGCGGGCTCACGGGTCGCCCACCGGGTGCAGGGCGAGAGTTTCCGGGTCCTGGTTCTCTCGTTGCTCTATCTGTCCGGTCTAGCGGCGATGCTGGCCGCGGCGACCCACTGAGGGCCGACCGCACCGGGGGTCAGTGCCCGAACATCATCATCCACTGCTCGCGCGAGCGCGGCCTGAAAACGTAGTTCGTCTCGCGGATCTGGCCCATCGCTGCTGCAGGCGCCTCCGAGTACCTGTGGCCCGGAAGCACGACCGTGTCGTCGGGCAGGCCTGCGAGCATGCTGAGGCTCTCGTACATCAGGGCGGGGTCGCTGCCGGGCAGGTCCGTGCGCCCGCAGCCCTCGAGAAAGAGCGTGTCGCCGGACACGAGACAGCCGAGTGCGAGAAAGCACTGGCTGCCGGGGGTGTGCCCGGGAGTGTGCACGAGTGTGATGTCGATGCCACCCACGGAGACGATGTCGCCTGAGTCGTGCGCAACCAGGTCGTCCTCACCCAGTCCCGTCGTTCTCGAGACCCAGGGCACCTCGTTCCTGTTGACGTGCACCGGGACGGACACCCGCTCCAGCAGGGAAGCCACACCTTCGATGGTGTGGCCCATCATCGAACCCCCGACATGGTCCGCGTGGTAGTGGGTGGCGAGCACACCGGTGACCCTCAGGCCGTCAGCCTCGACGATGTCGACGAGGTCGTTCACCGCGTAGGCGGGGTCCACCAGCACGGCCTCGCCCGTGGCCCTGTCGCCGATGGCGTACACGAAGTTGACCATCTGGCGCGCCACGGGGTCGTCGACGGCCCAGTCACGGCCCGAGAGGAGCTGGCGGAAATACAGCCTGTCCTGGGGAGAGTCGCTCATCCGTAGCACAATAGGTCCGTGAAGGCAGACGAGACGTTGCGCGCCGGGGACAGGGTCCTGGTCGGTACCTCCCTCATCGAGGTGAGCGAGGAATTCGCGTCCTCGCTGCGGGCGGGGGACAGGGTCCTCGGTGTCGAGTCGGGCGGGCACCTGCGGAGGATCCCGGCGGAGGTGTCGGCGGTCGTGGACGAGGCACTGGGTGCGGCCTCAGCGGCATTCGGTCTGATGTCATCGGTTCCACAGTCAGCCGTCACGCACTTCTACCGCAGGGCAGCCGAGCTCCTCGGCGACGACAAGGTCTTCTCGCGGGTGGAGGCTGCGAATGCCGCCGACGTCGAGTCCGCCCGGTCGCGCGGCCGGAGCACCACCAGGCTTGTGCTGACCGAGTCGATGAGGGCAGGGATGATCGAGGCACTCGCGATGTGGCGCGACATCCCGGAAGGCGCCACGGAATTGTCGACCGTGTCCCACGACGGCTGGGACGTCACGGAGCACCGCGCACCGCTTGGTGTCATCGGGTTCGTCTTCGAGGGCAGGCCCAACGTCTTTGCGGATGCGACAGGAGTGCTGAGGGGCGGCAACACCGTTGTGTTCCGGATCGGCAGCGACGCACTGGGAACCGCGCGTGCGTTGATGACCGAGATCGTGCGGCCTTCGCTCGCGGAGGCGGGCCTCCCTCGTGGTGCCGTCTGCCTGCTCGACTCGGCCGAGCACGCAGCGGGATGGGCCATGTTCGCCGATCCACGCCTGTCGCTCGCGGTGGCGCGCGGGTCCGGGCCGGCAGTGGCCGAACTCGGTTCCATCGCACGCCAGGCTGGCACCCCGGTCAGTCTCCACGGGACCGGTGGCGCGTGGATGATCGTCGGGGAGTCAGCGGATGCGGAGCGGCTCGCGGCCGTGGTGGAGCACTCGCTCGACCGGAAGGTCTGCAACACGCTCAATGTCATCTGCCTGCCCGTCTCTCGCGCGGCTGAGCTGGTGCCGCTCGTGGAGGAGGCCGCGGACAGGGCGGCCGCACGGCGCGGGCTGAGGGCGCGCATCCACTCCTCGGCGTCGGCACTTGGCCACTTCCGCCACAGGGATCCCATAGAGGTGCGGCGCGCCGGTGGCACCGTGCTGGAGCCCCGTGTCACCGAGGCCGACATTGCGTCACTGGGCCACGAGTTCGAGTGGGAGGAGAACCCCGAGTTCCGCGTGCAGCTCGTCAGTTCGGTGGCGGAGGCCGTTGCCCTCTTCAACGAGCACAGCCCGAGGTTCATCGTCTCGTGCGTGTCGTCTGACGGTGCGGACCACGAGGCCGTCTGGTCGGGCTGCGATGCTCCGTTCGTCGGGGACGGGTTCACGCGCTGGGTGGACGGACAGTTCGCCCTGCTCCGCCCGGAGCTGGGGCTCAGCAACTGGCAGTCGGGCCGGTTGTTCGCGCGGTCAGCGATCCTGAGCGGCGACTCGGGGTACACGGTCAGGCTGCGGGTGCACCAGTCGGACCCCGGCCTCCACCGTTGACCGTCAGAACAACCGTGCCACGGCGGACAGGATCCGC
>CAZZFB010000074.1:5053-7926 GCA_964653385.1 uncultured Bifidobacterium sp.
CCCGGCCTCCACCGTTGACCGTCAGAACAACCGTGCCACGGCGGACAGGATCCGCGATTCCCTGCCTGCGCGTGACTCGACGGCATCCTGGATCCTCGTCAGGGCCAGCCCCGAATTGATCCCGGCCCACCGGAGCGGCTCGGGCTCCCACCGTCGCGACCTGTGGTCGTTCAGGGGCAGCGAGAGGACATTGTCGGGACGACCCGTGACGCGGTGGGCGAGGATGCGCCCCGTCAGGTGGCTGAGCGCCACGCCGTCACCCACGTAGCCACCGGCATGGTGCGCCCGGGTCTGCTCGTCGAAGTAGACCCCCGAGTGCCAGTCACGCGGCACACCGAGCGCTCCGCCCCACCTGTGCGAGACACGCACGCCGCGGACAGCGGGGAACAACTGGTGCATTGTCTCTTCGATCGCGGCGTGCACACGGTTGCTGGTGTCGTGCCGGGAGTGGATGTCGCTCGCGAACTTGTACGGGGCGCCGCGGCCACCGAAGACGATGCGTCCGTCCGCCGTGAGCTGCGCGTAAGTCACCATCAAGCGGCCGTCGGACACGGTTTCCCGTGCCTGCCACCCGATTTCGTCCAGGACCTCACGGGGGAGGGGTTCCGTCGCGACGACGTAGGAGTACAACGGTGCCGTTCGGCGGCGCGTGGGGCGGCTCCGTGACGCGTACGCCTCCGTCGCGACCACCACGTTTCGGGCCGTGGCGAAGACGAGCCCAGATTCTCCCTCGAGCTCCACGAAGCCGTTGCCGAACCTCGCCGCCCTGGTGGCCCCGAAGATGCGCACACCGCGGCCCACGAGCGACTGCACGAGACCGTCCACGAGTCTGTACGGGTTGAGCGCCGCACAGTGGGGCGAGTACATCGCCCCGGTCGCTCCGTTGACGCGGATGCGCCCCTCCAGCTCGTGCCGATCCAGCCACATCACGTCCCCGGTGCCGACGAACCTGTGCCCCTCCGACACCTGCCGCCGGAGGCGTGACTCGTGCGCGCCGTTGGTGGCGACGGTGAGGCTGCCCCCTTTGGCCCACCCGCACTGGATGTCGTTGTCGGTCACGAACTGCCCCACCCTGTCGACCGTGGCGAACATCTCCTCCTGGAGCGCGACCGCCGGGCCCGTGCCGTGCCTCTCCGCGACGTCAGCAAGGTCCATGGGCAGCAGCGCCGAGCACCATCCGCCGTTGCGTCCGCTCGCCCCGAAACCGGGCTGGACCGCATCGACGATCACGATGTTCGCATCGGGCTCCATCCCGAGAACATGGTGGGCCGTCCACAGGCCCGTGAATCCTGCACCGACGATGAGCACATCGGCGTCAAGGTCGACCACGGGCGACTGGAAGTGGAAGCGACGGTTCGTGTCCCTCCACAGGGACTGCGGCCAAGCGTCCCGAGTCTCCTCGTGCGAGGGGTTGATCCGTGACCTGATGCCCCTCATGGTGCCACCGGGACCCCGTGCAGCAGGTTGTCGATGAGGCGCACATCGCCGAACCACACCGCACAACTGATGACGGCCCGCGGGGCAGGACCCTCGATCTCGGCGAGCGTGTCCGGGTCGGCGACCGAGACGTACTCGACGCGGGAGCGCCCCGATCCTCCGACGACCGCGAGGAACTCCTCGCGCGCGGTGCTGGCCTCTTCGCCGCGCTCGAGCAATTCCCGTGCGCGGACCAGCCCCCGGTGGATGACGGGCGCATCGGCCCTGTCCTGCGGGGACAGCCTGACGTTGCGGCTGGAGAGGGCAAGACCGTCCGTCTCGCGCACCGTGTCCACGGCGAGGATCCGTACACCCAAGTCGAGGTCGCGCACCATGCGCCGCACCACCGCGACCTGCTGGTAGTCCTTCAGGCCGAACACGGCTGTGTCCGGCTCGCACGCGTTGAGGAGTTTGGCCACGACCGTCGCGACACCGTCGAAATGGCCCGGGCGGCCCGCTCCCTCCAGAGGTGCGGCGACGCGCCGCACCGAGACTGTCGTGTCGAATCCCGCCGGGTACATCGCGGAGTCATCAGGTGCGTAGACCACCGTTGCTCCGCTCGCGGCGGCGGCGGCGACGTCCGACTCCAGGTCCCGCGGGTACTTCTCGAAGTCCGAGGCCACGTTGAACTGCCGCGGGTTGACGTACACAGACACGACGACATTCTCGGCCACGGTCGCGGCGGCGCGGATGAGCTCCCCGTGGCCCCGGTGCAGCGCCCCCATCGTGGGCACGAGCGCAACTTGGCCGCCCGCGGCGCGCCGGCCCCTCACGTACGCGCGCAGTTCCTCGGGTCCGTGCACGATCAACATGGCCTCACCAACCCCGGGCCAGCCTCAGTCGAAGCTGTGCCCCGCATCCGGCCAGGTGCGGGAGCGCACTTCCTGTGCGTACTCCCTCACGGCCCCGACGGCAAGGGAATGCAGGTCGACATACGGCTTCGCGAAGCTGAGCTTCCGCGGGGAGAGACCGAGGACGTCATGGAGCACCAGCACCTGACCGTCGCAGCCAGGGCCGGCGCCGATGCCGATGGTGGGGATTGCGATCTTCCGCGAGATGTCGGCGGCTAGCGAGGACGGCACGCCCTCGATCACGACCGCGAACGCCCCGGCCTGCTCGACAGCGTGTGCATCCTCGAGGAGGCGCTCACGGGTCCCTGCGCCCTCGCCGCTCGAGCGCCCCTGGATGCGGTTGCCCCCCATGCGGTGGTAGCTCTGCGGGGTGAGACCGATGTGCCCCATCACGGGGATGTCGGCAGCGGTGATCGCGGCGATGCGGTCCGCTACGTTGACGCCGCCCTCGAGCTTCACGCTCTCGGCACCCGCCTTCATCAGCCTGACAGCGGAGCGCACAGCTTCCTCGTTGCTCGCCTGGTACGAACCGAAGGGCATGTCGCC
>CAZZFB010000075.1:0-2564 GCA_964653385.1 uncultured Bifidobacterium sp.
CTCATGCACGCCGTCGAGAAGTTCGACTGGCGCAAGGGCTTCAAGTTCTCCACCTACGCCACGTGGTGGATCCGCCAGGCCATCACCCGCGGCATCGCCAACACGGGACGCACCATCCGCCTCCCTGTCCACGCCGGCGACACCCTCGCGCGCCTGCAGAAGGCGCGCTCGCGCCTCGAGCTGAAGTACGGCCGCCCGGCAACGCTCGCCGAGCTCGCCAAGGAAGTGGAGATGCCCGAGGACAAGGTCACCGAGGCACTCCGCTTCGCTGCCGAGCCGCTCTCGCTCTCCGAGCCCCTGCGCGAGGACGGCGATGCCGAACTGGGTGACGTCGTCGAGGACCGCTCCGCAGAGCAGCCCTTCGAGGTCGCGGCCACCGCGCTCCTCCCGGAGGAGATCCAGCGTCTGCTCGCCCCGCTCGACGAGCGCGAGCGCGAGATCCTGCGCCTGCGCTTCGGCCTCGACGGCAAGGGCGAGCCGCGCACCCTCGAGGAGGTCGGCGAGCACTTCAACCTCACGCGCGAGCGCATCCGCCAGATCGAGGCACGCGCCATGAGCAAGCTGCGCCACCCGTCGTCCGACACCGGCGCACGCGACCTACTGAGCGTCTGACTCCACGCGCATCGCGCGCATCACGCCGTCGATGACGGCAACGATGCCGAAACCCAGGAGCACGGCCACGTTCGCACGGGCGGTCCACACCGGCCCGGTCATGGGCACGTACGCGCTCAGCACCTGTTCGTAGGACATCCACGTGACCACGAGCATCGCCGCACCGGCCCCGGCGGCGAGTGACGACGCCACCCAGTCGCTGCGCAGGTCCGTTCGGCGCGCCGCGAGCAGAGCGGCGGCCCCCGTGAGCGCCGTGCCCGCACCGAACACCAGCATGAGCGGGGTGATCCGTGCGCCCGCAGGGAGCGCGACCCACTGCAGGAACCCAGTCACCGCCGACCATGCACCCACCGCGAGCACGGCGGCGTAGTACCGGCGCCTGTGCGTCCTCGCGAGCAGCGCGGCCGCCGCGAGACCCGCGAGACCGAGGAACCACCACGCGACCGAGGCCCTGTCGCGCAGGTAGAGCGTGCCGCGCACGGTGTGCCCCGTGCCGTCCACCACGAGGGGCACCTCCCACTTCAGCACGGTGCCGTCGGGGTCGATGACCGCCGGGCGCGAGGGGCTCATCCAGTGGATGCGGTGGTCGTGCCACATGACGGTCCCGTCACCGGCGACGGCACGCCACACCGGCGGTGCGCCGGCGGTCGACTGCGCGGTGCCGCCGTAGCGGGACGTGTTGATGGACCACGTCGGTGACGCGGTGTTCTCCTCCACCAGACCGTCCGCCGCGATGCGCAGGTACGGCTCGTCCTCGTAACCGGCAACCGTGACCGAGTGCCCGGCAGTGCGCACACGCAGGAACGTGTCCCCGCCGACGATGTCGACACTCACTCCGTCGGGCAGTTGCGGTGTGATTGCGTCCACCACGCTGACGGTGTCACGGGGCCTCACGTCGTCGCCGGAGCCCAGGTGCCCGGGCACGGCACCGAGAGCAACGAGGAACGCGAGGGCCAGACGCACCCGTTCCACGGTACTTGGCACTGCTGCGCACGTCCCTAAGGTGTGCCCATGGCCACCCCAGACGGACGCACCGTCCTCATGCTGAGCGACACGGTGTGGGAACAGCACGGCGGGACCATCCGTTCGATCGACCCCTCGATCGAGCCGCTCGTTTATTCCGCCGACGTCCCGTTCCCCGATGACGTGCTCGGGACCGTGGACATCGCATTCTTCAGTGCCGACTGCTGGCCCGACCGGTCGCGCGGGTTCGTGGTGTCCATCCTGAAGGCGCACAACCTGCGCTGGCTGCAGACGTTCTCCGCCGGCGTCGACAGCCCGTTCTTCGTGGATCTCATGGCCCGGGGTGTCCTCCTCACCACTGCGTCCGGTTCCTCCGCATCGCCCATCGCACAGACCGTGGTCCTCTACATGCTCGCTCTCAGCCGCGACATGCGCAGGTGGATGCGCGACCAGGACGCGCGCAGGTGGGAGCAGCACCGCTTCGTGGAACTGGAGGGCGCCCGCCTCGCGGTGGTGGGCATGGGCCCGATCGGCATGGAGGTGGCCCGGCTCGGCATCGCCCTCGGCATGGAGACGGAGGCCGTGCGCCGCACCCCGGGCGGCGACGAACCGTGCGTGACGCACGGGCTCGACCGACTCCACGAGGTCCTCGGCCGCGCGGACTGGGTGGTGTCGGCCCTCCCCCTCACCCCGGGCACGCGGCACATCTTCGGCGCGGGGGCGTTCGCCGCGATGAAGCCGGGTGCGTTCTTCATCAACGTGGGGCGCGGTGAGCTGGTGGACGAGCCCGCGATGATCGCCGCGCTGCAGTCAGGTGCGCTCGGCGGTGCGGGCCTCGACGTGTTCGCCGTGGAGCCGCTCCCTGCCGACAGCCCCCTGTGGGCGATGGAGAACGTCATCATCACGCCGCACAACTCGGCGACCAGCACGTCCACCGGGGCGCGCAGCCAGGCGATCTTCCTGGACAACCTGGAGCGGCACGTGAACGG
>CAZZFB010000075.1:2664-7851 GCA_964653385.1 uncultured Bifidobacterium sp.
GTCACCGCGGCGGCGCTGGCGCTCTCCCGCGCCGCGCACCACGGCAAGGCGCTCCTCATCGACATGTGCGGCGATGCCAGACCGGCCCTCGGCATGCCGGACACCGATTCGCCGGGGCTGAACGACTGGCTGGGCGAGTCACACACTTCTGGTGCGGAGGGCCTGCTCGCGCTCGGCGAGGAGGCAACGGGGCAGCTGCTCGTGATCCACCCCGGGGCACGCTTCGTGCAGGGCGCACCGCGGTGGTCCGACCTCACCGCGGCGCTCGGCGGTTTCGGTTTCCCCGTGGTGATCGATGCCGGCACGCACTTCGTGCCCGACGAACTGCGGGAGGCTGTGAGGGACACCTGGCTCGTCACCAGGCCCTGCTACCTCTCGCTGCGCCGTGCCGTCCGGGCCCCGCGGCCGGGCGGCGTCGTTCTGGTGCGCGACGAGGGGCGCGCGCTCACCGCACGCGACGTGGAGAACGTCCTCGGCGTGCCCGTCGTCGCCACGGTCCCCGTCGATGCGTCCATCGCACGTGCCGTGGATGCGGGGGTGCTCACCACGCGCTGGGCGGAACTGTTCGGTCATCTTCTGCCCGCATCGTGACGCTGCAGTTCGGTGCCCTCGACCCGTGGATGGACGGGGACGTGCAGGAGGTGATGGTCACCGGTGACGGCACCGTGTGGACGGAGGAGAACGGCGCCATCAGGCGCGCCGGCTCGCTCACGCCGCTGCAGGTGTCGCAGTCGATCGAGAGGGTCACGCGGTTCTCCGGACGCCGTGTCGACCTCAGCTCCCCCGTCGTCGACCTGCAGCTGCCGGACGGCTCGCGGGCCTGCATCGTGCTGCCGCCCGTCGCGGTCGACGGCCCCACCCTGTGCATCAGGAGGTTCGCCCGCGGTGTCCTGCCGCTCGGGGCGTTCGCCGGGCTGGAGGAAGTCCGCCGGCTGCGCTCGCTGGTCACGGGCAGGGCCAACATCGTGGTGTCGGGCGCGACCTCGTCCGGGAAGACGTCACTTCTCAACTCGCTGGCGAGGTGCGTGCCGGTTCGCGAGCGCATCGTGCTGATCGAGGACACCACGGAACTGCGGCTCGAGCACCCGCACGTCGTGCGCCTCCAGACCCGGCCGCCCGGCGCGGAGGGAACGGGCGAGATGACCGCCCAGCACCTCGTGCGTGCGTCCATGCGTCTGCGGCCGGACAGGCTGGTCGTGGGCGAGGTCCGCGGGGGCGAGGTCGTCGACATGCTCCTCGCGCTCACATCAGGCCATGACGGGTGCCTCACCACGATCCATGCGCGCAGCGCCGCCGACGCACTCGACCGGATGACCACGCTCGCACTGCGCGACCATGCACAGTTCGCCGCGTCCACGGTCGACGCCCTGGTCCGGAGCGCGATCGATGCGGTCGTGCATGTCAGGCGGGGCGCGGACGGGTCGCGCCGCGTCACGGAGATCCTGGGGGTGGACGGTGCGTGAAACCACGGCCGCGGTCCTCGTCTCGCTCTCCGTCGTGCTCGGCGTCCTGCCCGCGGTGATGACACGGTGCGACCGCCGGCTGGCGCGCGCACGCCTCGGCCCGCCGCGGCATCGGGAGGCGACGCACCCCCGCAGCACTGGCAACTGTCGCCCCGGCGCTGGCATTGCTCCCGCGTCCCGCGCCGAGTGGTTCGAGGGCATCGCGCGGGGCGTGCGCGCCGGGCTGCCGGCAACCGAGGCCGTCATCTCCGCACCTGCGTGCTCGGCAACAGTGCGGCAGCTGCAGCAGGCACTGGCAGCGGGCGCCGCGCTGCCCGATGCGCTGTCGGTACCGGACCCGCTGCTCTCCGTGCTGCGTGGGTGCATGCCCGGCGGTGCGCTCTCCCCGGCGGCGCTCGACATCGCGGCGGCCAACGCGCGCGCCGGGGACGACCTCGGGGGCGAAGTGAAGGTCGCGGTGTCGTACGCGCTGCACTCGGCACGACTCCTCACCGCGCTCCCCTTCCTCATGCTCGGCGGTGCCGCGGTGCTCAGCGGCGGGGCGAGGGACGGGCTCACCGCCCCGGGCCCCGTCATGTGCATCGTCCTCGGGTCACTCGCCAACGTCGCGGGGTCACGCTGGATGCGCCGCATCATCGGCGCGGCATCGCGGCAGTCACCGGCGTCGGACGCGGCAGGGATCGCGGAGGCACTGGTCGTCCACCTCGCGGCCGGTGGCACCGTGCCGGCAGCGTTCGACGCTCTCGCCCCCGGAAGTGCGGAATGCTCCGAGACGTCCCGGATGCTCCACGAGGGACGTCCGCTGGCGGAGGCACTCTCGCCCCTGCGGCGCACTGCACCGTCCGTCGCCGACACTCTCGAGCGCGCCCACCGTGACGGGCTCCCCCTCGTCGCCTCGCTCTCGCGCACGGCGGCCGACCTCCGGGCACGCGACCGTGACCACGTCCTCGCCGCCGTGCGGCGGATCCCCGCCCGTGCCGCCGCCCCTCTCGTGCTCTGCGTGCTCCCCTCGTTCGTGCTCACGGCCGTCGTGCCGCTCGGCCTCGCCTCCATCGGTGCGATGCGCACCCCCGCAACCTGAGGACATCCCGGGAGAACCATGCACCCACGCACGCAACCGAACACGCACGCCGCCGACGAGCGCGGACAGGCCACCACCGAGTACGCACTCGTCCTGCTCGTGGCCGCGGTCGTTGCCATGCTCGCGATCGGCTGGGCCACCGCGGGCGGCGGGGCGGGCAAGATCGGCGGGCTCCTCGACACCCTCCTCGAGGGCATCATCGGCCGTGCGACGGAACAACTCTGACGCAGGCCAGTCCACCGTGGAGTTCGCCCTGCTGCTCCCGTTGTTCGCGGTCCTCTGCGGGTGCATCATCGCGGTCACCGCGGCCTGCCTGCAGGTGCTCGCGCTCGCCGACACCGCGCGGAACGCCGCACGCCTCGCCGCGGTCTCGTCCGACCCCGCGGCCACGGCATCCGCGTACGTGGCGGGCGGGTCCCCGGGGACCGTCGTCAGGACCGTCACCGACGGCACCACAGTGCGCGTCGAACTCAGGCGCACCGTCCGTGTCGCGGTGCCCCTCGTGGGGCACGTGACCGTGCCCCTCCCGCTGTCGGCAGGCGCGGTGATGCTGATGGAGCCCCCGATGGAGCCCGTTCCGTGAGCCACTAGCGTGACGCCCATGCACCTCTCCGCGCGACGCACCACGGTCGCCGGCCGCCACGTGCTCGTGGTGGAGGGTGATGTCGACCTCGCCACCGTGCCGCGTTTCCTCGATGCGCTCACCCGCCTGGTGGCGGACGCAGGGGACAGCACGGCGGTCGTCGATCTCGACGCGGCCGGCACAGTGGACGACACCGCGCTCGGTCTGCTCCTTGGTGCGGCCGGGCGCGCGCGGGTCGCCGGCGGCGACCTGGCCGTGGTGTGCACGGAGCCCCGCCTCCGCCGGCGCCTCGCCGACAATGGGTTCGACCGGGCGGTGAGCGTCGTGGCGTCCATCTCGGCCGCATGAGCGCGAAGCCGACGATCTGGGTGCTGGGAGACCAGCTGAACACCCGCATCGGTGCCCTGCAGTTCGCCAGCCCGAAGTCGCACCGCATCCTCATGGTCGAGTCCCGGCACAAGTGCGAGTCGCGCGGGTGGCACCGCCAGCGGCTGCACTTCATCATCTCGTCCATGCGTCACTTCGCGGAAGAGCTCCGCGCGGACGGCTTCGTGGTGGAGTACGTCCAGGCCCCCACCATGCGCGAGGGGCTCGCCCGCTACCGGCAGAAGTTCCCGAAGAGCGAGATCACCGCCACGGCACCGAACAGCATCGCGGGCCGCGCGCTGATGGAGCGCCTCGGCATCGCCACGGTGCCCTCCAACCAGTTCCTCACCCCGGAGGGCGACTTCGCCGCGTGGGCCGCGACCCGCAAGTCGCTGAAGATGGAGGACTTCTACCGCCGCCAGCGCGTGCGCCTGGGGTACCTGATGGACGGCGACGAACCGGCCGGCGGGAAGTGGAACTTCGACGCCGAGAACCGCGAGCCTCCGCCGCGCGACGGCTCCAACCCGTGGGGCGAGCCGCTGCGCGACCCGCTCGACAACATCGACCTCGACGTGATGGCCGGCCTGCCGGACACCGCAACGGGCGACGACCCGGTCGGGTGGTGGTCCACCACGCGCACCGGTGCGTTCCGCCACCTGCGCCACTTCGTGGAGAACCTGCTGCCCGCGTTCGGGCCGCACGAGGACGCCATGCTCGCGGACAACTGGCACCTCGCCCACTCCATGCTCTCGCCGTACCTCAACAACGGCCTGCTCATGCCGTCCGACGTGTGCGACGCGGTCCAGTGGGCCTACGACAACGGCCGCGTGCCGATTGCCTCGGCCGAGGGCTTCATCCGGCAGGTCATCGGCTGGCGCGAGTACGTGCACGGCCTCTACTGGCTGTGGATGCCGGGGTACCTGGGCAAGAACGAGCTCGGTGCGGTGCGCCCGCTGCCGAGGGCGTTCACGGACCCGTCATCGACCCGCATGCGCTGCGTGTCGGTGTGCGCCGGCGACGTGAAGCAGCGCGGGTGGGCGCACCACATCCAGCGCCTCATGGTCCTCGGCAACCTCGCGCTCATCGCAGGCGTCGACCCGGTGGCGATGAACAACTGGATGTGGGAGTCGTTCGTGGACGGTGCCGAGTGGGTCATGGTGCCGAACGTGATCGGCATGTCGCTGCACGCGGACGGGGGCATGATGGCCACCAAGCCGTACGCGGCGGGCGGTGCCTACATCGACCGCATGAGCGACTACTGCAAGGGATGCGCGTTCGACCGCAAGAAGCGCACCGGCGACGACGCCTGCCCCTTCACCACTCTGTACTGGGACTTCATCCTGCGCCACGCGGACCGGTTCGTCCGCAACCCGCGCATGGGCACGCAGGTGCGCGCGGCGCAGAAACTTGCCGATGCGGATGCCGTGCGCGACAGAGCGGCCGGTGTCCTGCAGTTGCTGGACACCGGCCGCCTGTGAGGGGGATCTGTTGTCAGTGCCGCTGTTGCGGCGGGTGAGCTAGGCCGAGAGGCCGGCACCCTGTGCATCGCCGGGCATGACGCCCATGTCACCGTGGTGACCGCGTCCGCCGTGGCCATGACCACCGCGGCCGCCCTTGCCGCCCATCCCGGGGCCGCCCGCGGGGCGGACACCGTTCACGATGTCGTCGAGACGGGTCTTGAACTCGGCGATCTT
>CAZZFB010000076.1:0-5341 GCA_964653385.1 uncultured Bifidobacterium sp.
GTGCCCACCTCCACTGCCGCGTCGATGTCGTGGTGGCGGTCCCCGATCATCCAGCACGCGTCATGGCCCAGCGAGGCGTCCCTCGTGGCTCGCACGTGTGCGATCGCAGTCTCCAGCAGGCGGGCCTTCGGGGTGGGTGCGTCCGGCTGCGGGCCGATCACGATCTCCATCATGTGCTCCATGCCGATGGCACGGACGGCCACAGTCGCCTGGTTCACCGGCTTGGCAGTGACCACGGACAGGTGGAACATGCCCGCCAGTTCCTCGATCACCTCGCCGATCCCCTCGATGCGCGGCGTGCGGGGCAGGTGCTCGGCGGAGTAGATGCGCCGGTACTCGGTGATGAGCCCGTCGGTGAGGTTCTCGTCCAGGCCGCGGGCACGCAGCAGCACCGGCATGGTGTGCTGGAACGCGGGACCGATGATGAAGCGCTTCTCCTCCTCCGTCAACGGAACGGTGCCGAGGGAGACGAGGACCCTGTCGACGGCGGACGTGATGCCCCCGCCGGAGTCGGCGAGGGTGCCGTCGAGGTCCAGGAACAACGCGCCCCTCTTCCCCGTCGTCCCGCGCACCATCGCATCAACCGTACGTGCCGGGGCGCCGTCTACCGTGGAGCCGGTGTCAACGGCCACTCTCCTCCTCGTGCTCGACCTCCTGGGGATCGCCGTCTTCGCGGCATCCGGTGCTCTCACCGGCGTGCAGAAGCAGCTGGACATCTTCGGGGTGGTGTTCCTCGCCGGCGCCACCGGGCTGGGCGGCGGGTTCATCCGCGACGCACTGATCGGTGCCACGCCGGCCGCGGCGCTCGGCGACTGGCGCTACCTGGCCGTCCCCGCCTTCGTCGGTGCCGTCGGCTTCTTCGTGCACCCCACGATCACCCGGCTCGCCCGGCCCCTCCTTGTGCTCGACGCCGCGGGCCTCGGCCTGTTCGCCGTGGCGGGCACACGCAAGGCCATCGACGCCGGCATCGGCGCGGTCGGGGCGTGCGCGATCGGCCTGGTGACCGCCATCGGCGGCGGGATCATCCGTGACGTCCTCGTCCGGGAGATCCCCGCCGTGCTCATGCGCGAGATCTACGCGACCGCCGCACTCGTCGGCACCGTCGTGGTGGTGGTGGCCGACAGGTCAGGTGCACCCGCCACGGTGTCGGCCGTCCTCGCGATCGCGGTCACATTCGTGATCCGCGTGGTCAGCAGGTGGCGCAGGTGGTCCGCCCCCGTCGCCGCGCAACGTGACGACTGACGGCACATCCGTCACTTCACATCGGCGTGACATGTCCGTACGGTCGGTCACATGGCAAGCAACACAGCACAGCGCCGCATCGTGGTCGGTGTCGACGGGTCGGCGAACTCATCCAACGCGGTCGCGTGGGCGATCAGCAACGCGCGCGGCGGTGACACCGTCGTCCTTCTCACCGGGTGGCACCCCGTCATCCCCCCGGCCGAGATGGCTGTCGCGTACGTCGACGACGACACACCGATGCGCGCGGTGCTCACCACCGAGACGGAGAAGGCGACCAAGCTCGCCGAGGGGACCGGCGTGGAGATCGCGTCCCGCTTCGTGCACATCGACCCGCGCACGGCCCTCATCGACGAGAAGTCGGACATGATCGTCATCGGCGCGCGCGGGCACAGCGGAGTCGTGGGCCTGCTGCTCGGCAGCACCGCCGACTACGTGTCGCGGCACTCGACCGTGCCCGTGGTGATAGTCCCCGCGAAGAAGTAGCCAGGTACGGTGGTGGCGTGACGATCGACCCCACCGAGCCCACCGGGCTGGAGCTCACGGTCCTCAGCCTCTGCGACTACGCGAACGTGCGCGAGGGCCTGCTCAACATCACGAGCGGCGGCATCACCCGCATCGCCGTGCACCACGGTTTCCCCGCCGAGATCGAGGCGCACCTCGCGATGTCGGTGTACGTGCAGCCGCACCGCGTGGGCGAGGCCCACAACGGCCGCGTCATCCTGCGCTACCCCGACACCGCGACCGAGATCGTGCGCATCGACTTCGAGTTCAACGTGGACGCGGACCGCAACCCCGGCGAGGGATTGAACATCCCCTTCGCGCTCCCCCTGCGCTCCGCGGTGTTCCCGCACGCGGGCCAGGTGGACGTGTCGGTCAGCCTGGACGGCGCGCCTGCGGGCCTGCTCAGCTTCTGGCTGATCGACGGCACCGACAACTGAGCCCGACGTGCGACCGGCGCGTGGACGCGCGCACGGGGCCGCAGCTCAGTGGTGGCGGGCGAGCGCTGCCTTGATCTCCGCCTCGGCGGCTGCGCGGCCCTCCCAGCCCTTCACCGTGGTGTCCTTGTTCGGCTCCAGCAGCTTGTACACCTCGAAGAAGTTGCCCACCTCGTCGAGGAGGTGCTCGGGCAGGTCCTCGATGTCGTTGTACGCGGCGAAGCGCGGGTCGTGCGAGGACACGCACAGCACCTTGGCGTCCGGGCCCTTCTCGTCGGCCATCCAGAACACCGCGACCGGCCGCACCCACACGTGGCACCCGGGGAACGTGGGCTGGCTGAGCCACACGAGCGCGTCCAGAGGGTCGCCGTCCTCGCCGAGCGTGCCGGGGAAGAACCCGTAGTCGAGCGGGTACTGGGTGGCCGTGAAGAGCGTGCGGTCCAGCCAGATGTGGCCGGTCTCGTGGTCCATCTCGTACTTGTTGCGCGACCCCTGCGGGATCTCCACCACCATCTCGACTTCCAGCATGGTTCTCCCCGTGGGCGTGCGGCCCCGCCGGGTGCGGGGGCTCCCCATGGTCGCCCACCGCACCCACCGGGGGCAAGTCAGCCCGCGGCGTCGATGTGGCCGCAGATCTCCTCCAGGGTCGCCGCGAGCACGTCCAGGCCGCGCGGCATGCGCACGATCTCCCCGCCCCACCGCACGAAGGCCCCGTACATGCCGAACGCGACCTCGACCTCCTTGCCGCGGTGCTCACCGAGCACTCGCGGGGTGCGGTCCTGCATGAACAGGGCGAACACGTGCTCCTTCGTGAGCGTGTCCATCTCGGTGTTGTCGGGGATGCCGATGTTGCGCGTGCCGCACGCCAGGTACGGACGCGGCAGCCACGCACCGCGACGCGACCTGAACGCCTTGCCGGCGCGGAGCATGACCTCCTCCCCCAGCTGCGGGTGGATGCCGAACGAGGCGACGGGCCTGGTGCGCGGGTCGAACAGGCCGCGGCCCTCCTCGATCAGGCGCGAGAGGGCGGGCCAGGTGCCGTCGCCGTGCAGCCAGAACGCCCCGAGCACGTCGGCGTACCCGGTGGTCCCGTCCGCCACGTCGGACAGCCTGTCCTCCATCGCACTGGTGAACCCGCTGGCGGTCAGCGCCTCGAAGCACGTCTGCATCACCTGGTCCACCGCGAACGCCGTGACGGTGGGGATGAGCGCGCGGTCGCCGCGCTTCGACCACACGTAGCGCTCCCGCAGCGAGGACATGATCGACGAGTACGTGGACGGCCGCCCGATCCCCTTCTCCTCGAGCACCTTGATGAGCGACGCCTCGGTGTAGCGGGCGGGCGGCCTGGTGACGTGCTCGGTGCAGCCGAACGCGGCGACCGGCACCACGTCGCCCACCTCGAGCGGCGGCAGGGAGGGCACGTCCGCCTCGTCACCCGTCACCGAACGGAACCCCGGCACCTCGATGACGGTGCCGGCCGCGGCGAACACGCACGTCTCGTGGCGGCCGGACGCCATCGCGGTCAGGCTGACCGTGGTGGTCGTGCCCGTGGCGTCCAGCATCTGCGAGGCGACGGTGCGGCGCCAGATGAGGTCGTAGATGCGTGCCGCGTTCGCCCCGGAGGTCTTCACGGCGCGCCGCGACATCACGGTGGGCCGCAGTGCCTCATGGGCCTCCTGGGCGTTGCGGTTCTTCGCCCTGAAGAACCGCGCCTTCTCGGGCACGCTCGCCTCACCGAACTGCTCGATCGCCGTGGCACGTGCCGCGGCCACCGCCTGGGGCGCCATGTGCGGGCTGTCGGTGCGGGGGTAGGTGATGTGCCCCGCGGCGAACAGCGCGTTCAGGGCGGCCTGGGCGGCCTTCGTGCCGATGCCGAGACGGTTCCCCGCGTCCTGCAGCAGCGTGGAGGTGACGTACGGCAGCGGCGCACGCCGGCGGTAGTCGCGCTTGTCGATGCCCGACACCGTGACGACGGCGCCCTCGAGCCGCATGACGAGATGGCCGGCCTCGATCTCGTCGAAGGCGTGCATGTCGCGGGGGATCTCGCCGAACTCGTCGAAGTCACGCGACGTGGCGACCTCCGTGCCGTTCAGGGTGCGCAGCACCGCCTCGAAGGCGGGCTCCGTCGCTGTGGCCAGTTCCACGCTGAAGAACCTGGCCTTCACGAACTCCATCCGCTCGCGCTCCCTCTCCACGACCATGCGCAGTGCCGGGCTCTGCACGCGGCCGGCGGAGAGTCCCGTGCGGACCGTCGACCACAGCTCCGGCGAGACCTGGAAGCCGTAGAGGTGGTCCAGGACGCGGCGGGTGCGGGCGGCGGCCACCAGGTCTGCGTCGATCTGCGACGGGTTCGCCATCGCCTCCTCCACGGCCTCCTTGGTGATCGCGGTGAACCGCACGCGGCGCACCGGCACCATGGGCTCCAGGAAGTCCACCAGCAGCTGGGCGATCATCTCGCCCTCACGGTCGGCGTCCGTGGCGAGCACCAGCTCGCCGGCCCCGGCGAGGAGGCCGCGGAGCTCCTTGATGACGACGGTGCCCTTCTCCGTCAGGCGGTACTGCACGGCGAACCCGTTGGCGGTGTCCACGGCGTCGCGGCGCTCCGGGATGTCGGCGAAGTGGCCCTTGGTGGAGGCGACCACGTACGACGGGCCGAGGATCTTCTGGATGGTCGCCACCTTCGTGGGGGACTCCACGATGACGAGCGAGACGGGTGTTGCGGGTGTCGGTGTTGTTTTCATGCCGCCTCATATAGCGACACCCCCCTCCCGGAGAGGCTGCTGCGGCAGCCCCGGACCCTTGTGGCACAAGGACTTCAGGTCGGTGCGCCTTTTGCGCTGGCGCGCACGCGGGTGATGCGCACGCACGTGCACGCGTGCGCGCGCACGCGAGGGAGAGAGGGGAAGCTGCCCTCAGCGCACCACGGTGAGGGTGACCGTGCGCGACACAGTTGCACCCCGCTTCGGCACCAGCAGCACCCTCACCCTGCACGTGCCGGTCGACGTGCCGCGCACCGCGGAGCCGGCGAAGACGCAGCGCACCGTGCCGGACACGATGCTGATGCGCATCGTTCCCTGCGACCTGCGCGGGATCGCGAGACCCGCGGCCCTCGCGATCGTGGCGGCACTCACGGTGCGGCCACGCCGCACCGTGACGCGCAGGCT
>CAZZFB010000076.1:5441-7705 GCA_964653385.1 uncultured Bifidobacterium sp.
GTTGTCGGTGCCGGCGTCACGGAGAGCGCGGTTACCGTCGCCGGTGCATCACGCGCCGTGTAGTCGGCGCCGCCCATGCCCAGCTGGCCGGCCGAGTTGTCCCCCCAGCAGCGCACCGCACCGGACGAGAGCACGGCGCACGCGTGCGCACCCCCCGCAACGATGTCCACGGCCGTGCCGCCCAGGTTGCTCACCTGCGCGGGTGCAAGGCGCGGCGAGCCCGCAGTCGCGTCACCCACCTGGCCGGCGGTGTTCTCGCCCCAGCACCACACCGCGCCGGCCGTGGTGAGGGCACAGGCGAACGCCTTGCCGGCCGCCACCTTTGACACCGGCGCGCCGATGCTGACCGCGGCAGGCGCCGCCGTGGAGGCCGGGGTCACCGAGCCGCGGCCCAGCTGGGCCAGGTGGTTGCGGCCCCAGCACGAGACGGTGTCGTCGGTGAGCACCGCACACGAATACTCGAGGCCCGTCGCCACGCTGCGCGCGGTCGCCACGGTGTCCGCCTGGCCGGGCACGTTCACCGCGGCGGCGCCGTCTGCGGCGGTGCCCAGTTGGTTCCTGTCGTCGTCGCCCCAGCACCACACCGCGCCGCCGGTGGCGGCGGCGCACACGTGGCGGCCGCCCGGGTCCGCACTGGCCGGAGCGAACGAGGTGGGGATGTTCGACACTGCCGCGGGTGCGACACCGCCGCTCGCCTGCACCGTGCCGTTGCCGATCTGGCCCTTGTGGTTCTGGCCCCAGCAGGTGAGGCGGTTGTCAGAGGTGAGCGCGCACGACACGCGTCCGCCTGCATAGATACGGGAGGCGGTGATACCTGCACCGAGCGGCACCTTCACCGGATCTGGCTGCGAGCCACCCACCGAGCCCAACTCAAGATTTCCGTTGTAGCCCCAACACCACACCTCACCGTTGTCCAACAATGCACAGGTGTGCCGCTCCCCCGCCGCCACCTGCACAGCAGTGCGTCCGGTGCCGAACCCGGACGTCTGCACGGGCGTGGTGCTGTCCGGCGGACCGAAACTCGAGTTGCCCAGCTGACCGTCGGAGTTGTCGCCGAAGCACCACACGGTGCCGTCGTCCTTGATCGCGCATGTGTGCGCGTCACCGAGGGCGATGCGGTCGGTGGCCACGCGGCCGCTCGGGTGCGCCACGTCGAACGACACCGCGACTCCGATGGCCGCGGACACGAATGCCGCGACTGTGAGCGTTCTCCCCCGCGCCACGCAGGGAAGGGTAACTAACCGTTCTGTTCCTGTTCGGCGATCTCCGCCCTCACCGCGTCCATGTCCAGGCCCTCGGCCTTGCCGATGATGTCCTCCAGAACGTGGCCGGGAAGCGCACCCGCCTGGTTGAACAGCAGGATCCCGTCACGGAACATCATGATCGTGGGGATGGACTGGATGCCGCACTGCGCGGCCAGCATCTGCTCGGCCTCGGTGTCCACCTTGGCGAAGGTGATCGCGGGGTGGGCCTCCGACGAGGACTCGTAGACGGGGGCGAACATCTTGCACGGCCCGCACCAGTCGGCCCAGAAGTCGATGAGAACGATGCCTTCCTGCGAGATGGTGGCCTCGAAGTTCTCGGCGGTGAGCTGGACGGTTGCCATGGGGTCTCCGATCGGGGGAATCTCCACCCAGCCTGCCACCGCGCGGGACGTTCGCCACGCCCCGGGCGGTCACTTCGGCCGCCGACCGGGGCAGTCACTTCGTGACGGACACCGAGAACGTGGTCGACATGGCCGCGTACGGGGACTTCCTGGCCACTGAGACTCTCACCTTGCAGGTGCCGGTGGCGGCGGGCGCCACGAGACGGCCTGAGACGATGCGGCACTTCCCTGAGGTCACCCTGTACGTGCGGGTGCCCTTCGAGACGGTCCCGACCATCCGTGCGAGCGACGTGCGCGACGACCTCTTCACCTTCGTCACGTACACCACGAAGCCGGGGCGCGCGGACACCGTGACCGTGGACGACGACACCGCACCCGCGGAGTTCTTGGTTGCGATCGTGAACACGTAGTTGGTGCCGTTCGCCAGGCCGATGAACGTGCACGTGGTGCCGGTGGTGGTGCAGGTGTAGCCACCGGGGGTGGCCGTGACCACGTAGGTGACGGTGCCGGTGGCGTTGATCGCGGGCCAGGAGACGGTGACGGCCCGGTCACCGCTGGCGCTGGATGCACTCGACGGCGCCACGGGGGCCTCGGGCACGGTCGTGGTGGGTGCCACGGTGGTCGCGGGTGCGACTGTGGTGGTGGGCGGCGTGCCGAG
>CAZZFB010000077.1:0-7644 GCA_964653385.1 uncultured Bifidobacterium sp.
CGCATGCCCGGCTTCGGCCAGATCTACACCGAAGAGCAGATCCGCCAGATCGTCGAGTACGTGAGGAGCCTCTGATGCTGTCCACTCTCCTTGCGATCGGGTGGGAGCCCGAGATCCGCGGCTACATCGTCGTGCTCATCATGGTGGGCACGTTGATCGGCGGCACGTACCTGATCCTCGGCACCAACCTCGGTGCGCGACTCGGCTTCCTCGTGGCGGCCTGCGGTCTCGCCGGGTGGATGATGTCGATGGCGATCATCTGGGTGATCTACGGCATCGGGCTCCAGGGTCCCTTCCCTTCGTGGAAGCCCTCCGAGCCGGTGGCGCTGGTGCGCGACGCCGCGAAGCTCGACCTCACCGAGATAGTCGGGGCATCACCGGACGTGAAGAACAAGTCGCGTGTCGACTCCGCAGCCGCCGTGCAGAAGCAGCTCGAGGCTGAGGGATGGACGCGTCTCGACGACTCCGACCCGCAGCGCGGCCAGGCGGTCGCCTCCGCCGACGAGATCATCCAGATCGAGGCCGAGGAGTTCAAGAGCGGCGAGTACGTTCCCGTGGCTGTATACGACAAGGGCGGCGAGCGCTGGCCGAAACTGGGTGATGCCATCGACTTCGTCGCGTTCAAGCACAAGCCGCGCTACGCCATCGTGGAGGTCGCAGCCCTGCTGCCACAGCGCACGGAGCCGGGCCGCGCGCCGGCACGTGCCGTCATCGACGACAGCCAGCCGCACCGCTACGTGGTGATGATCCGCGACCTCGGTGCACGCCGCCGGCCCGCGGCGCTCATCGGCATCGGCTCGGGGATCATCTTCTTCCTGCTCGCATGGATGCTGCACCGTCGTGAGGCGTACCTGCGAGAGAACCTCGCCCTGAAGGCGTAGGACGAGCAATGGGCCAGTACCTCCCGATCATCGCACTGGTGGTGGTGGCCATCCTCTTCGGGGTGCTCAGCTTCGTGGCGTCGGGACTCCTCGCCCCCTACAGGCCGAACAGCGCGAAGGAGGCCCCGTACGAGTGCGGGATCGTCCCCTCGCGTGACAACCCCGAGCGCTTCCCGGTGAGCTTCTACGTGATCGCGATGCTCTTCATCATGTTCGACATCGAGATCATCTTCGTCTACCCGTACGCGGTGTCGCGCGAGGCGCTGGGTGCGTTCGGCTTCGTCGAGATGGCCGCGTTCAGTGCGGTGTTCTTCGTGGCGTTCGTCTACATGGTCGCCAAGGGCGCCCTCGAGTGGGGGCCGCTGAAGCGGGCCGGCTCCGAGACGCCCGCGAACGACGAACTCGTGGCGGCCACGCAGGCCAAGGGCTCGTTCCGCATGGTCGGTCTCGAGGGCCGGGAGAAGAGCGGGGAGGCAGCCTGATGGGTGTCGTCCGCAACGTGCTCGACGAGGGACTCGCCGGCCTCGACCACAACTTCGTGACCGCACGCCTCGAGGACCTCGTGAAGTGGTCCCGTTCCCGCAGCAGCTGGGGTGCCTCGTTCGGGCTCGCGTGCTGCGCCATCGAGATGATGGGCACGGGCGCCTCGCACTATGACCTCTCGCGCTTCGGCATGGAGGTCTTCCGTGCCTCGCCGCGCCAGGCGGACATCATGATCGTCGCCGGCCGCGTCAGCCAGAAGATGGCCCCCGTGCTGCGCCAGGTGTACGACCAGATGATGGAGCCCAAGTGGGTCATCAGCATGGGTGTCTGCGCATCCACCGGCGGGATGTTCAACAACTACGCCATCGTGCAGGGCGTCGACCAGATCGTGCCCGTCGACGTCTACGCGCCGGGCTGCCCGCCCACCCCGGAGACCCTCATCCACGCGATCGAGACTCTCCACCAATTGATCGAGGACGGCGAGATCATGCGCCGCCGTGACGCCAACAACGGGGGAGCCGCCGTGGAGATCCACGAGATCCCCGCGGGTGCCACCACACCCGTGTCCATCGGGACGAAGTGACCATGAGCGACAACGTGACAGAGGCGCAGGAGCAGATGCACGGGTGCCCGGTCGTCTGGTCGCGCGGCCAGAAGGTCCTGCTGGTCGACCGGGCCGACTACCTGAAGGTGATGAAGGCCCTGGTGGCCGACACGTTCGACATGCTCGTCGATCTCACCGGTGTCGACTATCTCGCCATGCCCGGCCGCAAGCCGGGTGCGGGTGTCGCCCCCGAGCGGTTCGAGGTGGTCGTGAACCTGCTCTCGATCCAGCGCCGCGAGCGCATCCGTGCGCGCGTGCAGGTCCCCGAGTCCGACCCCGTCGTCCCCTCCCTGTTCGACGTGCACCCCGGTGCGGAGGCGCACGAGCGCGAGACCTTCGACATGTTCGGCATCGTCTTCGACGGCCATCCCGACCTCACGCGCATCCTCATGCCCGAGGACTGGCAGGGCCACCCGTTGCGCAAGGACTACGACCCCGGCCGCATCCCCGTCCAGTTCAAGGGGGCGAACGCATGACGATCGCAGAGGAGAGACTCGACGACACCGCCGGGGAGACACCGCCGGGCCCGCGCGAGCGCACCACTTCCGCGCTGACCGGGGAGGGCCGCCAGGAGCTCTCGTCGCGCGCCGGAATGGGCGCGAAGGAACTGCTCCGCGAGGTCGGCGCCGTGCTGCGGATGAGCGAGTCCGAGGCCGCCGCGCTCGCCGACATCGAGTCTGACCCCGACGAGGACCAGACGATGATCATCAACATGGGTCCCCAGCACCCGTCCACGCACGGCGTGCTGCGCCTCATGCTGGAGCTGCAGGGCGAGACCGTGCTGCGCTGCAAGCCGATCATCGGGTACCTGCACACCGGCATGGAGAAGACGGGCGAGCAGCTGACCTACATGCAGGGCGGCACCAACGTCACCCGCATGGACTACCTCTCGCCGCTCAACAACGAGCTCGCGTTCTCCATGGCGGTGGAGAAGCTCCTCGGCATCGACGGCGACATCCCGGAGCGGGCCGTGTGGATGCGCATGCTCCTCAGCGAGCTGAACCGCATCAGCAGCCATCTCCTCTTCCTCGCCACGAACGGCATGGACATCGGCGCGGTGTCGATGATGCTGTACGGCTGGCGCGAGCGCGAGGAGGTGCTGCGCTTCTTCCAGAAGGTCACCGGCCTGCGGATGAACCACAACTTCATCCGGCCCGGCGGCCTCGCGGCCGACCTGCCCGCCGGCTGGCGTGACGACGTGCTCGACATCCTCGACATGCTCCCGGGCCGGCTCGAGGAGTACGAGATCCTGATGAACGGCCAGCCGATCTGGCGCGAGCGCCTGCAGGGTGTCGGCGTCATCACCGCGCGCGAGGCACTGGCACTCGGCACGAGCGGCCCCATCCTGCGGTCCACCGGCGTTGCCTGGGACCTCAGGCGCGACATGCCGTACCTGCGCTACGAGGAAGTCGAGTTCGACGTGGTCATCGGCTCGCACGGCGACGCGTACGACAGGTTCGCCATCCGCCTGAACGAGATCCGCGAGTCGATGCGCATCGTGCACCAGATCCTGGACCGGATGCCGAAGGGCGACTTCCGCGTGCAGAACAAGAAGGTCACGCCGCCGCCGCGTGCCCGCATCGACGAGTCGATGGAGGCACTCATCCACCACTTCAAGATCTTCACCGAGGGCTTCAAGGTGCCCGAGGGCGAGGTGTACGTGGGCATCGAGAGCCCGCGCGGCGAGATCGGCTGCTACATCGTGAGCGACGGTTCGGCGAACCCGTACCGCATGCACATGCGCGCGCCGTCGTTCGTCAACATCCAGGCGATGCCGCACATGATGCGCGGCGGCATGGTGGCCGATGCGGTCGCGATCATCTCGTCGGTGGACCCGGTCCTGGGGGAGGTCGACCGCTGATGGCGCGCCTGACGGAGGAGAACGTGCGCCTCGCGCAGGAGATCATCTCCCGCTACCCGCGCCCGCGCTCGGCCACGATCCCGTTGCTGCACCTCGCCCAGGAGCAGGACGGCCACGTCACCGAGGACGCCATGGCGCACATCGCCGAGCTCGTCGGTGCCTCGCCTGCCGAGGTCTACGGCACGGCGTCCTTCTACGAGATGTTCAAGTTCCACCCGGTGGGCAAGTACGTCATCAACATCTGCGGCACCATGTCGTGCGCGCTGATGGGGGCGGAGGACCTCATGCACCACGCGGAGGAGAAGCTGGGCGTCCGCATGGGCGGCACCACCGATGACGGTCTCATCACGCTCGAGCGTGCCGAATGCCAGGCCGCGTGCACCGAGGCCCCGTGCCTGCAGACCAACTACCGCTACAGCTTCCGCGTGACCACGGAGTCCTTCGACAAGCTGGTCGACGACCTGCGTGCGGGACGACTCGCGGACGAGATCCCGCCGCACGGCACGGTCGCGCGCGTGCGCCAGCACATCCCCGCCGACAAGGGCGCGGGCGTGCACGCACCCGAGGACGTGAAGTCGGCGCCCGCGTGGCTCGACGGGAAGGCGGCACTGTGAGCGCCGGCGGCACCAACTCGTTCGCGCCCGGTTTCTACGAGGGCGAGCGCCCGCGCATCGTGACCTCGCGGTTCGGCCTGGAGGACAGCCACACGCTCGCGCGCTACCTGGCCACCGGCGGGTACGAGGGGCTGCGCCGTGCGCTCGGCCGCCCCGCCAACGAGGTGCACGACGAGGTGCGCAGCGCCACGGTGCTCGGCCGCGGCGGCGCGGGTTTCCCGGCCGGCACGAAGTGGGGCCTGACCCCGCAGGACGTGTGGCCGCGTTACCTGGTGGTGAACGGCGATGAGTCCGAGCCCGGCACCTACAAGGACCGCCTGCTCATGGAGCGCGACCCGCACCAGTTGATCGAGGGGTGCCTCATCGCGTGCTACGCGGCCGGGCTCTCGCAGTGCTTCCTCTACATCCGCGGCGAGATGGCCCTCGCGCAGGAGCGCGTCGCGACGGCCCTGAACGACGCATACGCCGCCGGGTACGTGGGGAAGAACATCCTCGGGTCGTCGTTCTCGGTGGACATCGTCCTGCACTGGGGTGCCGGTGCGTACGTGGTCGGCGAGGAGACGGCGCTCATCGAGTCCCTCGAGGGGAACCGCGGCATGCCGCGCCTGAAGCCCCCGTACTTCCCCGCGGCGATCGGTCTCTACGGCCAGCCGACGATCGTCAACAACGTGGAGACGCTGGCGAACCTGCCGTGGCTGATGGTGAACGGCGCCGAGGCGTACACCGCGATCGGCACGCCCACGTCGCCGGGCACGCGCATGGTCGCGGTGTCGGGCCACGTGAAGCGCCCCGGTGTCTACGAGATCGTCAACGGCACCACGACGTTCCGCGACCTGCTGTTCGGCGACGAGTTCTGCGGGGGCATGCGCGACGGGCGCACGCTCAAGGCGTTCGTGCCGGGCGGCGGCTCCGCACCCTGGTTCCTGCCGGACCAACTGGACCTCCCGTTCGAGGCCAGCCAGGTCGGCCCCGCGGGATCGATGCTCGGTTCCGGCGCCGTCATGGTCATGGACGACACCACTGACATCCCGAAGGCCGCCCTCACGCTCACGCGTTTCTACGCGCACGAGTCGTGCGGCAAGTGCACGCCGTGCCGCGAGGGCGGCACGTGGCTGGAGCGCATCCTCAGCCGCATCGTGGACGGCAAGGGCACCGACGCCGACCTCGACCAGTTGATGGAGGTGGGCCAGTCGATCTGCCCGGGTGCGTTCCCCCACGCCTCCAGCGAGCGTCTCGGCATCAGCGCCGTGCCGTTCCCGTACCGGATGAACACGATCTGCTTCGTCGGCCCCTCGGCCTTCGCGCCGGTCCACTCCGCCCTCACCCTCTTCCGCGAGGAGTTCGAGGCGCGCGTGACGAGGCGCATCCACATCCCCGTGACCGCAGCCGGAGCCGCACAGTGAGCACCACCGAGACGAACGCCGAGGACACGCCCGAGGTGCCGGCAGACCCGAACGCCGTGAGCATCACGATCAACGGCCGCACGGTCGCCGCCCGCAAGGGCGAGCTCATCATCGCCGCCGCCGACCGCGAGGGCGAGTACATCCCGCGCTTCTGCTACCACCCGCGCATGAGCAGCGTCGGCATGTGCCGCCAGTGCATGGTGGAGGTGGAGGGCCCGCGCGGGCCGATGATGGTCGTGTCGTGCATGACGCCCGTTGCCGACGGCCAGGTCGTGCGCACCGAGACGGAGCAGGTCAAGCGCGCCCAGGAGGGGATGATCGAGCTGCTGCTCGCGAACCACCCTCTCGACTGCCCCGTCTGCGACAAGGGCGGCGAGTGCCCGCTGCAGGACCAGGCGTTCAGCCACGGCCCGGGCGAGAGCCGTTTCGTGGAGGAGAAGCGCCACTACGAGAAGCCCATCCCGATCAGCGACCTCGTGTTCCTCGACCGCGAGCGCTGCATCCTCTGTGACCGCTGCACGCGCTTCGCGCGCGAGGTTGCCGGTGACCCGCTCATCAGCTTCACCCAGCGCGGCAACAACACCCAGGTGATGACGTTCCCCGACGAGCCGTTCGCCTCCTACTTCTCCGGCAACACCGTGCAGATCTGCCCGGTCGGTGCGCTCACCGCCCAGCCCTACCGCTTCAAGGCCCGCCCGTGGGACCTCGAGCAGCGCGAGAGCACCTGCACCACCTGCAGCGTTGGCTGCCGCACCGTGGTGCAGTCGAGCCGCGACGAGCTGGTCCGCTACCAGGGCGTCGACAGCGACCCCGTCAACTGGGGCTGGATGTGCGACCGCGGCCGCTTCAACTTCCAGTCGGTGAACTCCGAGGACCGTCTCGACACCCCGCTGATGCGCCGGGACGGCGAGCTCACGGCCACTTCATGGTCCGCCGCGCTCGATGCGGTCGCGCGCGAGATGCGGTCCGGCGGCACTGTCGCCGTCCTCGGCGGTGCCCGCGGCACGAACGAGGACGCGTTCATGTGGGGCCTCCTCGCGGACGCCGTGGGGAGCACCATGCGCGACGCGCAGATGGACGACGGTCTCCCCGCATCCGTCTTCTCGCTTCCCCAGGCCACCATCGACTCCGCGTGCGCGGCCGGCACCGTCGTGCTCCTCGCCCCGGACCTCAAGGAGGAACTGCCCGTCCTCCACATCCGACTCCGGGACGCGGCGACGAAGCGCGGCCTGCGCATCATCGAGATCGCCAGCAACGACACCGGGCTCACCGGGCACGCATGGCGCTCCGTGCGCTGCGAGCCGGGCACGCAGCCGGACGCCGTGCGCTCGGTCCTCGCCGACCCGGAGATGGCCGCGCAGCTGGCCGCCGGGAGCGTCGTCGTCGTCGCGGGCCGCGCGAACCTGGCCGAGTCCGCCGCGACCACGATGTCCGCGCTCGATGCCCTCCTGTCCGCGGTTCCCTCCGCGACCGTGCTGCCGGTGCTCCGCCGCGGCAACGTGCGCGGTGCGCTCGGACTCGGGCTCGCCCCTTCGGAGGGCGGCGACACCGCCGCCGTTCTCGAGGCGGCGGCCAACGGCAAGGTCGCGTGCCTCGTGCTGCTCGGTGCCGACCCCCTCAGCGACGTCGCCGATGCGGACCTCGCCCGTCGCGGCATCGCCGGCGCGCGCTTCGTCGTCGCACTGGACACCTTCATGACGCAGACGGCCGTGCATGCCGATGTCGTGCTGCCGGCCGCGGCATACGGCGAGAAGGACGGCACCACCACGAACCTCGAGGGCCGCGTGTCGAACGTGGT
>CAZZFB010000078.1:0-7637 GCA_964653385.1 uncultured Bifidobacterium sp.
GCCGGCGAGCTCTGCGCTCGCGAAGCCGGTGATGCCGAGGACGGCTGCGCCGGACGCAACGATGAGGCCGCTCGCGACTGCGACTCGGGTGAAACGGGAGTTGGTCTTCATGGTGGGGTTCCTTCTGTGTGGAGTTGTCACCGGGGCTTTCCCGGCTGCAACCACTTTCGGCCTCGTAGGTAAGGAGTGAACACGAGCCAGGTAAGAGGTTGGGAAGAATCCCCCCACGGCTCGGAAAACCTTGTGCCACAAGGGGTACCGTGACCCCATGGACGCCCCGAGAGTGCTGGTTGCCGAGGATGACCCCTCCGTGCGCAAGGCCGTGGAGCGGGTGCTGGAGCTGGAGAACTACGCCGTCACCTCCGTGAACGACGGGGCGGCGGCGCTGGAGGTCCTCACCCGCGGCACGCCGGACCTCGCCGTCATGGACGTGATGATGCCGTTCGCCGACGGGCTCACCGTGTGCCGAGAGGCGCGCCACCGCGGGATCAGCATCCCCATCCTCCTGCTCACAGCGCGCCACGAGGTGGGCGACCGGGTGGCAGGCCTCGACGCCGGGGCGGACGACTACCTGGTCAAGCCGTTCGCCGTGGACGAGCTGCTCGCACGGTGCCGTGCGCTCCTGCGGCGCGGCGGGGCGGCATCGGCCGGTGCGTCCACCGTGCGCGTGGGGGACCTCGTCCTCAACCCGATGACGCGCGAGGTGAGGCGCGGCGAGCGGGTCATCAACCTCACGAAGACGGAATTCGACCTGCTCGAGATGCTCATGCAGAAGCCGGGCCAGGTGTTCACGCGCGAGCAGATCTACGAGGAGATCTGGGGGTACGAGTTCGAGACGTCGTCGAAGTCGCTCGACGTCTACATCGGCTACCTGCGCCGCAAGACGGAGGACGGCGGCGGGTCGCGCCTGGTGTGGACGGTGCGCGGCGTGGGGTACACGGTGAAGGAATCGTGAACCTGCGCACCCGCTTCGCCATCCTCACGAGCGCACTCGTGCTCGTGGTGACGATGGCGATGAGCCTCGGTGCCTACACGATCGCCTCGAACCAGCTGGAGCGCCAGGTGGACACCTCGCTCAACCAGCGCGCCACGCGCATCCTCGCGATCGTCGCCGACCCGCGCTTCAGCTGGAACGACGCGTTCGGCCGCGGCCCCGTCAACCAGGCGATACTGCAGACCGAGGTCGATGCCATCACCCAGGTGATGCTCCCCGACGGGCAGGTCATCAAGCGCCGCGAGTACCCCACCCTCCCCATGGACGACGCGGACAGGGAACTGGAGGTGGGCGAACAGAAGGTCCACCGCTCGAGCACGGTGATCGACGGCAAGCGTTTCCGCACGCTCACCGTGCGGCTGAACGACGGGTCGTGGCTGCAGCTCGCCAAGGACATGCAGGTCGTCATCAACGCGCGCAACGGCATGCGGCGGTGGTTCCCGGTGCTCGCCGCGCTGCAGGTCGTCATCGCGGCACTCGTCGGGTGGTGGTTCGCCCGGCGCATCTCGCGGCCCATCGAGAACCTCGCCTCCGCGGCGGAGACGATCGCCGCCACGCAGGACCTCTCCCACGACATCCCCACCGCGGGTGCCGGCGAGGTGGGCGCGCTGGCGGGCAGCTTCAACACGATGGTCGCCGCCCTGCGCCGCAGCCTCTCGCGCCAGCGCCAGCTGGTGCAGGACGCCAGCCACGAGCTGCGCACGCCGCTCACCAGCCTCCGTGCCAACACCGAGCTGCTGGAGCGGGCCGGCCTCGACGACGCTCGCCGTGCCGAGATCCTCGCCGACATGCGTGCCGAGATCGACGAGCTCACCGCGCTCAGCGGCGAGCTCAGCTCGCTCGCCACCGACCACCGCGCGAACGAGGAGGCGATCCCCGTGAACCTCGCGGACGTCGCCGCCGAGGTGGTCGCCCGGGCGCAGAGGCGCACCGCGGCGCCAGTGACCCTGCACACCGGCGCGGACACCATCGTGGTGGCGCGGCCGCACCAGCTGGAGCGGGCCGTGTCGAACCTCGTGGACAATGCGATCAAGTTCTCTGACGGTGCCGGCGCGGTGCAGGTCTGGGTGGCGGACCAGTCGCTCGAGGTCCGCGACAACGGCCCCGGCATCCCCGATGACGACAAGCCGCACGTGTTCGACCGCTTCTACCGCGCCGTCGGCACCCGCTCGATGCCCGGCTCCGGCCTTGGCCTCGCGATCGTCGCCCAGTGCGCCGAGGACAACGACGCCGAGACGTTCGTGCGCGACAACCCCGGCGGCGGCGCGGTGGTCGGCATCCGCTTCCGCTGAGCGGCGCGGCAACGACTGCGCGGTGCGGGTCAGCCCCCGCGGTGGCCCGGTGAACGGCGGGCGCCGCGCTTGTCGAACGCCTTCTCGCGCTCGCGCTGCTCCTCCTCGAGCGCCAGTTCCTCCGCCACGAGGCGGCGCATGGAGTCGAGGCGCACCCTGTCAAGGCGTCCCTCGGAGATCGCGGCGTTCACCGCGCACCCCGGCTCGTCCATGTGCTTGCAGTCGCGGAACCTGCACCCGTCCGCGAGGTCGAACACGTCACGGAACGCGCGCTCGATGCCGTGACCGCTCGTCCACAGCGTGACAGCGCGCAGACCCGGCGTGTCGAGCAGCCACCCGCCGTCGGCGAGCGGCACCAGCTCGGCCGCGACAGTGGTGTGGCGGCCGCGCTGGTCGTCGTCGCGCACCTCGCCCGTGCGCTGCACCTCGGACCCCACGAGGGCGTTCACGAGCGTCGACTTGCCGACGCCGCTCGCGCCGATGAACGCGACTGTCCCGCCGCTGCGGCAGTAGGCCCTGACGCCGTCCAGGCCATCGCCCGTGCGGCTGCTGACCATGATGACCGGCACGTCGAGGGACACCTGCCCGAGTGCGGCGCGCACCTCGTCCGCGTAGCCGGCGTCCACCGCGTCGAGCTTCGTCAGCACGATCACCGGCTGGGCTCCGCTGTCGAACGCCAGCACCAGTTCGCGCTCCAGGCGGCGCTCGTTCGGCGGCGCGGTCACCGCGTGCAGCAGGAAGACGGTGTCGATGTTCGCGGCCACGACCTGCCGCAGCCCGCGCGCCCCCTCGAAGCTGTTCCGCCGGATGAGCGCGCTCCTGCGCTCCTGCACGTGCTCCACGCGCTCCACTGCCGCGTCCACGCGCACCATGTCACCGACCGCGACCTCCATGCCGATGTTGCGCACCCGCACCGGGGTCCCGTCGTCCAGAAGCACCGTGCTCCACCCGCGGTCGAGCCGGGTCACGCGGCCGGAGAGCACAGCGTCCCCGGTCCCGTCGCCGCGTGTGACATGTGCATCCATCTGCCCGAAACGGTACCCCCGCGCGCGCCCCCTCATGCCCTGACTCGTAGCCTTTCCTGATGCTCCGTCGCCTGGCAACGTTCTCCGTCCGTCACCGCAGGCTCATGGTGTTCGGCATCTGGCTCCCGCTCGCGGTGATCATCACCGTGGCGAGCGGCGCGGTCGGCAACGACTTCCGCACCGAGTTCAGCCAGCCCGACAGCGAGGCGTCCGTCGCCCAGGAGATGCTCGCGAAGGTGAGCCCCGGCGAGGGCGGCATCACCTCCCAGGTCGTGGTGAGGACCGACAAGGGCATCGACGACCCCGCAGTGAAGTCCGCGCTCGGCAAGGCAGTCGCGGACATCGCGAAGCTCCCCGGCGTGAGCGTGCAGGGCCCGTACGAGTTCGCGAACCAGGTCAGCCGCGACCGGAAGATCGCGTTCATCCAGGTCAACTCGGCGCGGGGCGAGCGCGACGCGATGGTCGAGATGGGCGATTCGATCAAGGAGGCCACCGCTGGCCTGCGTGCCGCGGTGCCCACGGTCGCCTACGGCGGGGTGGCGTTCGAGGAGTTCGAGCTGCCCGAGAGCGAGGCGCTCGGCCTCCTCGCGGCGGTCATCATCCTCGTCATCGCGTTCGGGTCGGTCATCGCGATGGGGCTCCCCATCGGCATCGCCCTGCTCGGCCTCCTCATCGCCTCCGGGATCGTGGCCGTGGTGAGCAACCTGATGTCAATGCCGAACGAGGCGACCTCCATGGTGGCGATGATCGGCCTCGGCGTCGGCATCGACTACGCGCTGTTCATCGTCACGCGCTTCCGCGAGGCACTCCATGACGGTCTCTCCGTGGAGGACTCCGTGGTCGAGGCCATCGACACGTCCGGCCGCGCGGTGGTCTTCGCCGGCATCACGGTCATCGTCGCCCTGCTCGGTCTCATGTCCATCGGGCTCGCGTTCGTGAGCGGGTTCGCGGTCGCAATGGCGATCGGCGTGGCAATCATGATCGTCGCCGCCGTCTCGCTCCTGCCTGCCCTCCTCGCCATGCTCGGCGAGCGCATCGACAACACCAGCTACGCCGCCGTCATCACGCTGTGCACCGTCGTGGTGGCCGGCATGGTCGCGATCTTCGCCCACAGCATCCAGGTGCTCCTCGCCGGCGTGGCGGTCGGCGCGGCCGTCCAGGTCGCGCGCATCTTCGTCGAGGGACTGCGCCGCCCGATCCCCCACAGGGCACAGAACAACCACCAGCACACCGTGTGGTGGCGGTGGAGCCGCGTCGTGCAGCGCCACCCGTGGCGGTCGCTGCTCGCGTCGGTCCTGGTGCTCGGGGCACTCGCCATGCCGATGTTCTCGCTGCGCCTCGGCTTCAGCGACTACGGCAACGCACAGAAGGACACGGACGTCCGCCGCGCCTACGACCTCATCAGCGAGGGGTTCGGGCCGGGCTTCAACGGCCCCCTCTACATCGCGGTGGGCGGCACGACACCGGCGGACCCTGAGGCCATGAAGGCGTTCGCGGGCACGATCGGCAGCGCGGAGGGGATGGCCGCGGCCGTGCCCGTCCCGTTGCCGAGCAAAGAGGTGGGCATGGTCATCGCCTACCCCGCGACCGCGCCGCAGGACGAGGCCACGAGCGACCTCGTGCACCGTCTCCGCGAGGAGGTCATCCCCGGGAGCGGCGTCGACGCGTACGTCGGCGGCTTCACCGCGAGCGGCATCGACTTCTCCGACTACCTCACGGAACGGCTCTTCTTCCTCATCGCGATCGTCCTCGTGCTCTCGTTCGTGCTGCTGATGGCGGTCTTCCGCAGCGTCCTGGTGCCGCTGAAGGCCGTGCTCATGAACCTGCTCTCCGTCGGATCGGCGTACGGCGTGATCGTGGCCGTGTTCCAGTGGGGCTGGATGGCCGACCTGTTCGGCGTCGGCAAGCCCGGCCCGGTGGAGGCATGGGCACCCATGTTCCTCTTCGCGATCGTGTTCGGCCTGTCCATGGACTACGAGGTGTTCCTCCTCTCCCGCATGAAGGAGGAGTTCGACGCCACCGGGGACAACGCCACGGCGGTCGCCGACGGCGTGGCCGCCACGGCACGGGTCATCACCGCGGCGGCCCTCATCATGGTGTGCGTGTTCGCCGCGTTCGTGCTGGCGCCGGACCGCCAGCTGAAGCTCTTCGGCATGGGGATGGCCGTGGCTGTGTTCATCGACGCGACCATCGTGCGCATGGTCCTGGTGCCCGCCACCATGGAGCTCCTCGGGGAGCGCAACTGGTGGATCCCGAGGTGGCTGGACAAGGTACTGCCCCGCATCCACGTGGAGGGCAAGCACCACCACCACGTCATCAACTGACGCCCAAACCCTTGTGCGGCAAGGGTTCCGGGACGAAGGTGGGAAACGGCGACACGTTCGCCCATACCCTGTGCCCCCATGGCCAAGTCCCTCGTCATCGTCGAATCGCCCGCCAAGGCCAAGACGATCGCCCAGTACCTGGGCCCGGAATTCGACGTCCGGGCGTCGGTCGGCCACGTCGCGGACCTGCCCAGCAAGGGCCTGGCGGTGGACGTCGACAACGGTTTCAAGCCCGAGTACGAGCTGACGGTCCGGGGCCGGAACGTGGTCAAGGACCTGCGGGCGGCACTGAAGAACGCCGATGCCCTGTACCTGGCGACGGACGAGGACCGCGAGGGTGAGGCCATCAGCTGGCACCTCCTCGAGTACCTGAAGCCCCGGGTGCCGGTGCACCGCATGGTCTTCCACGAGATCAACGCTGCATCCATTAGAGAAGCCGTGGCGAACCCCCGCGGGATCGACTACGGGCTGGTGGACGCCGCCGAGACCCGCCGCATCCTCGACCGCCTGTTCGGCTACGAGGTCTCCCCCGTGCTGTGGCGGCGCATCAACCGGGGACTCTCCGCCGGGCGCGTGCAGAGCCCTGCCCTCCGCCTGATCGTGGAGCGCGAGGAGGAGCGCCAGCGGTTCGTGGCGGCCGACTACTTCTCCCTGGAGGCCGTCACCGGCACCACGCCCGGTTTCACCGCGAAACTCGTGTCGCTCTCGGGCACGCGCGTGGCGACCGGCCGTGATTTCGACCAGGCGGGTGCCGCCCGGGCCGACGTCTTCGTGATGGACGCGGGCCGCGCCGCCGAGCTGCTGCAGGGGCTGGCCGGGGTCGACCTCGACGTGCGCAAGGTCGACTCGAAGCCGTACCGCTCGTCGCCCAAGGCACCCTTCACCACGAGCACGCTGCAGCAGGAGGCCGGCCGCAAGCTGCGCCTGTCCAGCCGCGCGGTCATGAGCACCGCGCAGTCCCTCTACGAGCGCGGCTACATCACCTACATGAGGACCGACAGCGTGGTGCTGAGCGACGAGGCGGTCGCCGAGATCCGCTCCCACATCGCGCGCGAGTACGGCAACGACCACGTGAACCCGTCGAAGCGCACGTTCCCGAACAAGTCGAAGAACGCCCAGGAGGCACACGAGGCGATCCGCCCCGCGCTGCCGCTGCGCACCCCGCAGCAGCTGCAGGGCGAACTGAACGGCCAGGAACTCAACCTCTACCGTCTCATCTACCAGCGCACGCTCGCCTCGCAGATGCCCGACGCCAACGGCACCACGGTCACGGTGCGGCTGGGTGCCGTCGCGAATGACGCCGCGCGCACCGACTGCGAGTTCTCGGCAAGCGGCACCACGATCACGTTCCAGGGGTACCGCGCCGCGTACGAGGAGTCCGTGGACGAGGGCGAGACCAACGAGGAAGAGGACAGCGCCCTCCTCCCGTCGCTCACCGAGGGGCAGACGGTGCCCGTGCGCGAGTACGGGTCCACCTCACACACCACCACGCCGCCGGCCCGCTACACGGAGGCCTCGCTCGTGAAGGTGCTGGAGGAGAAGGGCATCGGGCGCCCGTCCACGTGGGCCTCCATCTTCACCACGCTCCTCGACCGCGGGTACATCTGGAAGAAGGGCACGTCGCTCGTGCCCACGTGGGTCGCCTTCTCCGTGATCCGACTGCTGCGCGACAACTTCACCAGGCTCGTGGACTACGAGTTCACGGCAGGAGTGGACGAGGACCTCGACTCGATCGCCAAGGGCGAGCAGCAGAAGGAGCGCTGGCTGCACGAGTTCTACTTCGGTGATGACGACCAGGAAGGCCTGAAGGGCATCGTCGCCGCACGGCTCGACTCCATCGACGCCGCCGCCGTGAACACCTTCCCCGTCGGCATCCACCCGGAGACCGGCGAGCAGATCGTGGTGAAGCCGGGTCAGTACGGGCCGTTCGTGCGCTGCGGCGAGAACACCGCCGGCGTCCCGGACACCCTCACCCCCGACGAGCTCACCGTGGAGGTCGCCG
>CAZZFB010000079.1:0-7588 GCA_964653385.1 uncultured Bifidobacterium sp.
CGCCCGACCGGCACGAGGGGCCGGTACACGGCGAGCTTCTCGTAGGTGCGCGACTCCACGACCTGCTCCAGCCCTGCTGCGATCGCCATCACCGTCTTCCCTGTCCCGGCACGGCCATCGAGGGCGACGACGCTGACCGCCGGGTCGAGCAGGAGCTCCAGGGCGAAACGCTGCTCCTTGGAGCGGGCCCGCAGGCCCCAGGCCTCGGGCGAGGCGGCCGGCAGCAGCTCGACGATGTCGCCGGTGCGCCGCACGAGCGCAGACTGCGACCCGGCCCGGAGCACGGCGAACTCGTTCTCGTGGAGCACGTCCAGGTCGGCACTGTCCGCCGCGTCCACCTCACCGTCCGCGTACAGGCGGTCGACGGTCTCGCGGGGCACCTCGGTGGTGACCCACCCCATCGGCCTCGTCACGAGGGAGCGGCCGACCGGCTGGTGCTCGGCGGCCTCCAGGCCCATGTGGGCCGCCTTGATGCGCAGTCCCGCGTCGTTCGAGATGACCCTGGTGGGAGCGAGCAGGGACTGGCCGATCGCGGCCCCGATGATGCGGTTGTCCGGGATCACCGGGTCCAGACCGTTCTCCAGGAGACGGTTCTTCTGGACCCCGTTCACCTCGATGTGGACGGTCGCCCCGTCGGTGTCCGGGCCGAGCGGGACGGGCTGGTGGATGGACCCCCCGGCCCGCCGGCGGAGGTCCTCGATCGTGCGCAGGGCCGTGCGGGCCGCGCGCCCCACGTCGTCGGTGCGGGTCTTCAGGCCGTCGAGTTCCTCGATGACGGTCAACGGGATGACGACGTCGCACCCGGGGAATGAGTGCAGGCACGCCGGGTCTGCAACGAGCACCGAGGTGTCGAGGACGATGCGCGTCCGTGTGGATGTGGGGGACTGGGGGAGTTGGTCCGTCTCGTACATGCCGGTGATCTTCTGCATCTCGCCGGTGTCAACCCTGTCGGTCACGCACTCTCCCGTCGGCGGTGTCGAACCTGCCGGTCGTCCCCGCCCGGCGCCCGACGCGACAACTATTGCCGTTGCGCCGGCTGCGTCGGTGGATGCTCCGCAGACGCACGAGTCGGTCCCGCAGACCCTCCCGGAGGGTCCGATGAGGGTCGTCCGCAGGAATTTTTCCGGATTTTTTTCTGCCGCGTCTGGGTGCTTCCGGACGGTGCGCGGAAAGTGCCGCGAGCGGCGCGCGCGTACTGTCCCCGCACTCACTGTCTGCACCGTGGTTGTGTGCCTGTGCGGTGACAGTGGCCCGGGAATGCAGGAGCGACAGTGATGTGCGTCAACCCCGCAAACCCTTGCCAGTGTTGGGTTTGCGGGCAACGGGCACTCTGCCGGGATCACGGGAGCCTGGTCCGCGGCGATCCGTGGGACTCAGCGCACGGTGACACGCGCGCACCGTCACGCGACGTGTCTGTGACCTGTCGACTGGAGCTGTCCGCGTGACATGCAGCATCGCCGATTGTGCGTGTACTTGCATTTGCAAGTACCGAAATGCTTGCAATGGTGCTCCGGAGGAGGTCAGATAGTCGCACCACTCCGATCCGAGGAGGAACCAACAATGACCAAAGCAGAGCTCATCGAAGAAGTTGCGAAGGCCGCCGATTGTTCCAAGGCAGACGCCGAACGAACACTCGCCGCGTTCTTCGAACTTGTGGTGGCTTCTACCAAGAAGGGCGAAAAGGTGGCATGGCCGGGCTTCGGCGCGTTCAGCACCACCAATCGCAAGGCCCGCACTGGTCGCAACCCGCAAACGGGTGCGACCGTCACAGTGCCGGCTTCCACTGCGATGAAGTTCACAGCGAGCTCGACACTGAAGGCTCAGCTGAACCCAAACCGTAAGTAACCACTTACCCAACGAGAGGAAACTCAAAGTGGCAGCAAAGAAGAAGGCAGCAGCCAAGAAGGCTCCTGCAAAGAAGAAGGCAGCTAAGAAGGCAGCCCCCAAGAAGGCCGCCAAGAAGGCAGCCCCCAAGAAGAAGAAGGCAGCAAAGAAGGCGGCTCCGAAGAAGGCCGCCAAGAAGGCTGCTCCGAAGAAGGCCGCCAAGAAGGCAGCTCCGAAGAAGAAGAAGGCCGCCAAGAAGGCAGCCCCGAAGAAGGCAGCAGCGAAGAAGGCTGCTCCGAAGCGCAAGAAGGCCGCCAAGAAGAAGGCAGCAGCGAAGAAGAAGTAACAACTTCTTCGCAACTTCAAGCACAAAACGATTCGGATCGAAAGTGTCGAGAGTGGGGGGCGCAAGCCCCCCACTTTTCGTTTCCCGGGTCGTCCCCGCGGACCCGGGCGGGTCACACTGGTGCCATGACGGGGACTGCCGACACGCTCATCGATGACCTCGCCGCCGAGGTATCGGACCTCGCCGGCATCCTCACGGCGGCCGGCCCGGCCGCCTGGGACCTTCCCACCCCTGCGGACGGGTGGGACGTGCGCGAACAGGTCATCCACCTGCTGATGATCGACGAGCGTTGCCTGTGGTCCATCTCCGACCCCGCAAGGTTCACGGCGGACATGCAGCAGATGGCCGCCGCGGGGGGCCTGGAGGGCATCCAGTCCGCGTTGCGCGGGATGGAGCCGGCGCGGCTGGCGGAACTCTGGGTCGAGGGCGCGGCGACCCTGCGCCGGGTGGGTGCGGCCGCGGACCCGAAGGCACGGTGCCCGTGGTACGGCCCGTCAATGTCGGTCACCTCGATGCTCACCGCGCGGCTCATGGAGACGTGGGCCCACGGCCAGGACATCTGCGATGCGCTCGGGGCCAGCCGGGTGCCCACGGACAGGCTGCGCCACATCGCCCACATCGGCGTGAGGGCCCGGCCCTTCTCGTACGCGGCGAACCGGCGCGACATGCCGGCGGGCGACGTGCGCGTCGAGCTCGCCGCCCCCTCGGGTGACGTGTGGACGTGGGGCGAGTCGTCCACGGACACGGTCACGGGTGACGCGCTCGGGTTCTGCCTGGCGGTCACGCAGCGGCGTCACCCCGATGACTGCGGACTCACCGTGACGGGAGACGCGGCACGCGAATGGATCGGCATCGCACAGGCATTCGCCGGCCCGCCCGGCAAGGGGCGAGCGAGAGGCCAGTTCGGCTGACCGGCCCTGTGATGTGACGCGCGCTGGTGACCCGCCTACAGGCGCGTCATCGCATGGAAGATCTCGGCGGCGGGCAGCCCGAGGGGCCGGCCCAGTTCCGCCACCCGCCCGCGGATCCGCCCGCGGAACACCTCCATCGCCGCCTCGTCGGTGGCCTTCATGGTGGACTCGAACTGGCTCTCGTGGCACTCGAGCGCCGCAAGCTTCGTGTCCACCCAGCCGGAGATGTCCTCGGCATGGTTCGGTTCGTCGGCCTCCCACAGCAGCAGCGCATCGGGGCGGTGGTGCGTGATGCCGCCCGTCAGCTGGTGCTTGAGGAAGTGCGGGTCACGGGCGGCCACGATCGCGTCGCACACGTTCAGGCCCGTGTTGCGGTGGTCGGGATGGAGCCGGTAGCGCTTCCACGGGTCGTGGGAGAGAACGACATCGGGCCGGACCGTGCGCACGGCGAGGGCCACCCGCTCGGTGACCTCCTTCGAGTGGGGGAGCTCGCCGTCGACATACCCCAGGAACGAGACCGTGCCGGTGGCGCCGAGCGCCGCTGCTGCGGCACGCTGCTCCCGCTGCCTTGCGGACACGAGCGCGGCGGTGTCCGCATCCGGGTTCCACGTGCCCTTGGAGCCGTCCGTGCAGACGAGGTGGTGCACCTCGGCACCTGCGGCCGCCCACTTGGCGAGCGTGCCGCCGCACCCGAACTCGATGTCGTCGGGGTGCGCCCCGATCGCCAGCACCACCCGCGGCACCGCGCGGTCGGTGGTCCAGTCGGCGTGCGACGCCTCGCGCGGCATCGGCGTCTGACCCGGGTCGTTCGCGCTCATCGTGCTGTCTCCTTCATCGTGTCGTGCCCCTCCGTCGCTGCAGTTCGTCGAGGTCGTCGGCCGTGTCGAGGTCGAGGGCGAGTTCGTCGTCCTCGATGACGACGCACCCGAGGCCGCGCCGCCGCGCCTCGGCGGCGTGCGCGGCGAAGCTCCCCGGGCCGTAGTGAAGGTCGAACCGGGCGCCGGCGGGCAGCGACATCACGTTCGTCCCGTCACGGTGCCTGTCCGGCACGATCGAGACCGAACCCTCGCGCGGGACGTGGGCGAACGACCCGGCGAGCGGCAGGTCGGCATGGGCGATCACGATGTGGTCGGCGCCGTCGGAGACTGCGGCGTCCCACCCGTCCCGCACGGCACCGTTCAGGCCCGGGGTGCTCTGCCCGACGACGGTGGCACCCGCCGCGCGGGCCCACGCCGCGATCCCCTCGTCGTTGCACACGACGTACGCACGTGCGGGAGCCGCCGCCCTGACCACGGTGTCCGCGCACTGGCGGGCGAGGGTCTCGCGGTCGGCGGGGGAGAGCACGTCGGCCAGCCGTCCCTTGGCCACGGTGAAGGACTTCACGGGGACGACGACGGCGACACGCACGGTGTCAGCCTACGAACGGACGGCGTGCGGTGACCTACGCTGAGGCAATGGCGCCGATTCGCATGGCCGTCGTGGGGGCGGGGTCCTGGGGAACCACGGTCGCCTCTCTCGCGGCGGAGAACACACCCACCGTGCTGTGGGCGCGCAGGCAGGACGTCGCCGGCACAATCAACACCGACCACCGCAACCCCGCGTACCTCGGCGAGCGGGACCTCAGCCCGGCCCTGCGCGCCTCCACGTCGCTCGAGGAGACCGTCGCCGGTGCGGACGTCGTCGTGATGGCGGTGCCGTCGCAGGGTTTCCGGCAGGTCCTCACGGAGGCCGCGCCGCACGTGCGGCCGTGGGTGCCCGTGGTCAGCCTGTCGAAGGGCCTGGAGCAGGGGTCCCTGCTGCGCATGTCCGAGGTCGCGAACGAGGTGCTGCCGGGGCATCCCGTGGCGGTGCTCACCGGGCCGAACCTCGCGGGTGAGATCGCCTCGGGCCAGCCCGCCGCGTCGGTCGTGGCCATCGACGACGCCGTGATCGCCACGGCGCTCCAGGGGATCTTCTCGCGGCCGACCTTCCGCGTCTACACGAACTCCGACGTGGTCGGGTGCGAGCTCGCCGGCGTGGTGAAGAACGTCATCGCGATCGCGTCGGGGATCGCGACCGGGATGGGTTTCGGCGACAACACGCGCGCCACCCTCGTGACGCGCGGGCTCGCGGAGATGACGCGCCTCGCGGTGAAGATGGGCGGCTCGCTCGAGTCCCTCGCCGGCCTCGCCGGCATGGGCGACCTCATCGCCACGTGCTCGTCCACCAGCAGCCGCAACACCACGGTGGGGCTGCGCCTCGGCCGCGGCGAGAAGCTGGACGACATCATCGCGTCCACCACCCAGGTCGCGGAGGGCGTGCGCAGCTCGCGTGCCGTCCTCGACCTCGCGCGCAGGCACGGCGTGGACATGCCGATCACGGAGCAGGTCGTCGCCGTCTGCCACGAGGGCAAGAGCGCCGCCGACGGTCTCCTCGCGCTGATGACGCGCCGTTCGGCACCGGAAGTGCGGTGAGCATGGCCGGGCAGGAGCACAGGGCCATCGGCGTGCGCGGCGGGACGTGGCGCGCCCGCGTCGACGGGAACGGCACAGTCCTGCCGCTCGACGGTTCCTCGCCGCTCGCCTGGCACGTGGCGGGCGACGACCGCTGGTACTCGCCGTCGGGCGAGCCGACCGTGCGCCAGAAGTGGTACGCCGGCTACCCCGTGACGGAGACGCGCATGCGGGTCGGCCAGGGCGACATCGTGCAGCGCGTCTGGTGCGTCGCCGACCTCGGCGGCATCACCGTCGTCGAGTTCGAGAACGAGACGCCGGCCACGGTCGCCGTGGCGGTGACGAGGTCCGACATCCTCACGACGCGACCTCTCGCCGACAACCCGCCGATGGGGATCGACCTCCCGTCCGGCAGCCAGGTGCTGCCGCTCGGGCACAGGGCGACAGTGCGGATCGGCATCTCACACGTCGACCCCGCCGCGGGACGGCTGCCCGATGACCTCCCGGGGCACCAGCAGGTCGTGCGCGGGTGGGAATCCGCGTGCGACGTGGCGTCGCGGGTCACGCTCGCCGACCACACGGTCGTCGCCACGATGAACGCGGCGCGCAGCAACCTCCTGCTCGGGGACTTTGTCGGCGGCCCGCCCGCGGACGCCGACGTGATCGAGCTCGTGCGCCTCGGCGACACCCACCATGACTCCATCATCGAGGTGGTGGACGCGGTGCAGCGCCGGATCCGCGAGGAGAAGCGTTCGCGCACGCTGCGCTGGGACACCCCGCACCTCCTCGCCACCGCCGCGCGCGCGTGCGTGCTGCTGGAGGACGGCACGGCCGCCGGCGACATCGGCACGGCGTGGCTGCGCCTCGCTGACCGCCCGGTGGAGGAGCCGCCCGCCGAGGTGCCGGCAGGCACCGCCTCGGTCGCGTGGGCCGAGTCGCTCCTCGTGCGCCCCTCGCCGAGCGGCGGGATCTGCGACCTGTTCCCCTTCGGCATCCCCGAGACCTGGTGGGGCACCTCGTTCGACTGCCGCGGCCTCATCGGCGACCCGCACCGTGCGCTCTCGTTCGCCGTGCGCTGGCACGGCGAACGCCCCGCGGTCCTCTGGGAGGTCGCGGGGCCCGCCGGCCTCGTGCTCACGGGCGGCGCGGCCGACCCCGCATGGCACACCGCGGACCCCTCGGGCGAGGCACTGCTCGCCGCGCCCGTGCGCACGGATGTGTGACTGCCTCGTCGCCCTCGCCCCGTGGACGGCGGGCGGCGCCACGCTGTTCGCGAAGAACTCCGACCGGCCGCCGTCGGAGCGGCAGGACCTCGTGTGGGTGCCGTCACGGCGCGACAGGGGGCCCGTGCGCACCACGTGGACTCACGTGGCGCCTCACACGGCTGACACCGTCCCGTGCGTGCTGTCCGTGCCCTCGTGGTGCTGGGGCGCCGAGCACGGCGTGAACGCCGCCGGCGTGGCGGTGGGGAACGAGACGATCTACACGACGCTCGACCCGCGCGGTGCCCCGGACGCGCTCATCGGGATGGACCTCGTGCGTCTCGCGCTGGAGCGCTCCGTGAGCGCGGTCGAGGCGGTCGAGCAGATCACGACGAACATCGAGACGCACGGACAGGGCGGGAGCGGGCACGACCCGGCGTCGGGGCGCCGTCGTCCGTACTGGTCGAGCTTCCTCGTCGCCGACCGCACGGATGCATGGGTGGTGGAGACGAGCGGGCGCACAGTCGCCACGATGCGCGTGGAGTCGACGTGGGCCATCTCGAACCGCACCACGATCCCGTGGTTCGACGCGGAGCACCGCCACCCGCGCCAGCCCGTGGCGGAGCTGGTGGACCCGCGTCTCGGTGCCTCGCGGTCGGTCCTGGCGGACGTCCCCGTGAGCGCGGAGGGCCTGAGGACGCACCTCTCGTCCCATGCCGGCGGGGCCGACGGGTGGACGGTGTGCATGCACGCGGAGTCCGGCGGGGAGATCGTGGAGGCCACGACTGCCTCGATGGTGGTCGAGCTCACCGACGACCCGGTGGTCCACTGGGTGCAGGCCCAGCCGTGCACGGTGCCCCACCGCACGGCCCG
>CAZZFB010000080.1:0-7368 GCA_964653385.1 uncultured Bifidobacterium sp.
ACCTCTCGCCGGAGCGCGTGGAGCTGCACTACCTCATCCCGCTCGCGGAGGTCGTGGTCGACTTCTTCGACCAGATGAAGAGCCGCACCCAGGGCTACGCCAGCCTCGACTACGAGCTGGACGGCTACCGCCGCTCTGACCTCGTGCGCGTCGACCTGCTGCTGAACGGCATCCCCGCCGACGCGTTCAGCACGATCGTGCACCGCGAGAGGTCCTTCGACTACGGCCGCCGCATGTGCGAGAAGCTGAAGGAGCTCATCCCGCGCCAGATGTTCGACGTGCCGATCCAGGCCGCCATCGGGGGCAAGGTGATCGCCCGCGAGACGGTGAAGGCCAAGCGCAAGGACGTGCTGGCCAAGTGCTACGGCGGCGACATCACGAGGAAGCGCAAGCTCCTCGAGAAGCAGAAGGAAGGCAAGAAGAAGATGAAGGCGATCGGGCGCGTCGAGGTGCCCGGCGACGTCTTCATCAGCGCCCTGAAACTGGACGACTGATGGCGGAGCGGGCCACGAAGTCGAACCCGTTCCGGTCGCTGCGGCACCGGAACGTGCGGGTCTACCTCTTCGGCCTGCTCCTCTCGAACGTGGGCACGTGGCTGCAGTTCACCGCCACCTCGCTCCTGATCTACCGCATCAACAACCGCGCCACGGACGCCGGTCTCAACACGATGTTCCAGTTCCTGCCGATGCTGCTGCTCGGCGCCTGGGCGGGAGGGTTCGCGGACAGGCACGACAGGCGCACGGTCACGATCTGGACCCAGTCCGCACTCGGCCTCCAGGCCGTGCTGCTGGCCGTTGCCGACTTCGGGGGCTTCATCTCGCTTCCCGTCGTGTACGCGCTGTCACTGGTGCTCGGCGTGGCCAACGCGATCGACAACCCGTCCCGTCGCGGCCTCGTCACCGAGCTCGTGCAGCCCGAGGACATCCCGAACGCGATGTCGCTGAACACCACGGTCATGACGGGCTCCCGGATCGTCGGGCCCGCCCTCGCCGCCGCCCTCATCGGCCCGCTCGGCACGGCGTGGCTGTTCACGATGAACGCGGTGTCGTACCTCGCGGTGCTGGCCTCGCTGCTCCTGCTGCGCCGCGACGAGATGGTGCCGTCGCCGCCGGCACCGCGCACCGGGAAGCCCGTGCGCGAGGCGCTCGCGTTCGTGTGGCGCGACAACCACCTGCGCTGGTCGTTCCTCGTGTTCGCCGTCGTCAGCACATTCGCCTTCAACTACAGCGTCGTGCTGCCGAAGCTGTGCGACATGCGGTGGGGTGAGGACAACGGGTACCCCATCCTGCTCACCATGACGAGCGTGGGCAGCATCGTCGGTGCCCTCGCCACCGCCAGGTTCACCAGCATCACCGTGCGCTGGTATGCGCTCCTCGTGGGGATCTGCGGGCTCTCGTGCATCGCGCTCGCGTGGTCGCCCACGTTCCTCGTGGCGTGCGCGGTGTGCCTGCCCCTCGGGTTCGGGGGCACCGGCCTGGTCGCCTCCATGACCGGGATCAGCCAGCAGAAGACCTCGCCGGAGATGCGCAGCCGGCTCCTCGCCCTGCAGTCCGTGGCGTTCCTCGGCTCCACCCCGATCGGCGGGCCGATCACCGGGTTCATCGGGGACAACGTGGGCATCGAGTGGTCCCTCGCCTACGGCGGGATCATCACCCTGGCCGTGCTGCCGCTGCTGAAGAAGGCGGCAATCGCGCCGGAGCGGAAGCAGCAGTGACCCCGGGCGGTTGCACTCTCCCATGAGCACATCCGTCTGGTGGGTCCGCAGGGACATCCGTCTGGCCGACAACGGCGCGCTGCAGTCGGCAGCCGCGCGCGGCCCTGTCGTCCCGCTCTTCGTGTGGGAGGACGGCCTTCTCGGGTCTGCGGGCGATTTCCGCCGCGCATTCCTGTTCGAGGCACTGGACAGGCTGGACGACTCCGCGGGCCGGGCGCTGATCTACCGGGACGGCCCGGCAGAGACAGCAGTGCCCGAGTTCTGCAGGCTCGTCGGTGCCGACACGGTCCACATCACGGAGGACTTCGCACCGTGGGGCCGCGAGCGCGACGCCCGCGTCGAGAAGGCGCTCGCCGCCGCCGGCATCACGCTCGTGCGGGCGGACACGCCGTACGTCATCAGGCCGGGAACCGTGCGCAAGGACGACGGCACGCCCCTGAAGGTCTTCACCCCGTTCTACAAGCGGTGGCTGACGCACCAGTGGACGTCGTTCGGGGATGCAGACGTCGAGTTCGCAGACCACCGGGACCTGTGCGTGGGCCCGCGCCGCGATGACGGACCGAAGACGGTCTCGCCACGGCCCGCGGGCGAGTCCGCGGCGTGGGAGCGGTTCGAGGAGTGGTCCGCGCGGGCAATGGACCGCTACAAGGACGACCGCAACAACCCGTCGCTGGACGGGACATCGATGATGTCGCCGTACCTCAAGTTCGGCGTCGTCCACCCGCGGCAGCTGCTGGCGCGGCTCGACGCAACAGCGGGCGCCGAGCACTTCCGGTCCGAGATCGCGTGGCGCGAGTTCTACGCGGACGTGCTGTTCCACCAGCCGCGCACGGCATGGGAGAACCTCCAGCCGAAGATGGACGCGATCAAGGTCGACACCGACGACGCGGCCCGCGGACGGTTCGCCGTGTTCTGCCGCGGCGAGACCGGGTACCCGATCGTGGACGCGGGCATCAGGCAGATGCTCGCGACCGGGTGGATGCACAACCGCGTGCGCATGATCGTCGCCAGCTTCCTGGTGAAGGACCTGCACCTGCCGTGGCAGTGGGGCGCCCGCTTCTTCATGGAGCACCTCGTGGACGGCGACATCGCCTCCAACAACCACGGCTGGCAGTGGACCGCGGGAACCGGCACGGATGCCGCGCCGTACTTCCGGGTGTTCAACCCGACGTCGCAGGGGGAGAAGTTCGACCCCACGGGCGAGTACGTGCGGCGCTGGGTGCCCGAGCTCGCCGGCGTGGACACGAGGCACGTGCACGACCCCTCGTCGCTCGGCCTGCTGGCACCGCCGGGCTACCCGGCCCCCATGGTGGACCACTCGGCGGAGCGCAACGAGGCGCTCGCGCGGTACAAGAAGGTGAGCGGTCAGTAGGATTCGGTCCGCAATGTTGGACGAACGCAAGACAGCCATCCTGCGCGCGGTCGTGCAGGAGTACGTGACCACCGGCCAGCCCGTCGGGTCCTCCCACGTGGCCAGGATGGCCTCGGTCAACGTCTCGTCCGCCACTGTCCGCAACGAGATGGCCATCCTCGAGCAGGAGGGCTATCTCGCCCAGCCGCACACCTCCGCCGGCCGCGTCCCCACCGACAAGGGCTACCGCCTGTTCGTGGACGCGATTGCCCCCGACGGGATGCTCGACCCGGGTGACGCCTCCCGCGTGGGGGAGTTCTTCAACGCCGCCCACGGCCGGCTCGACGAGCTGCTCCGCCAGACCACGAACCTGCTGGCCAACATCACGCGCCACACCGCCGTGGTCGTGGGCCCCGAGGTGGAGGCCACCACCGTCCGCGACGTGTACATCAGCCGCGGCGGCGACCGCACGGCCACGGTCGTGGTGTTCCTGTCGAACCACGCCGTGGAGAACGACACGATCCAGGTCTCCGACGACATCACGGACGACCACATCGCACGGGCCACCGCTCACCTGCGCGGCGTGCTCGTGGGCAGGTCGCTCGCCGAGGTCGGTGCGATCGGCTCCACCAACGACGCTCACGTCGACGCGGTGTGCTTCGCCACGGTCAACGCGCTGTCGCGCCACCGCAAGGACAAGCCGGTGTTCGTGGGCGGTGCCGCGTCGCTCGCCGGGGCGTTCGACGCCGTCGACATCGTGCGCGACGTCCTCGCCACCATCGAGCAGCAGTTCGTGGTGGTCACGCTCATCCAGGATCTCCTCGACAGGGGGCTGTCCGTCGCGATCGGCGCGGAGCACGGCGTGGAGCCGCTCGCCGCGTGCTCCGTGATCGTGGCCCCGGTCGTCGCCGACGGCGACGTGGTCGGCTCGGTCGGCGTGCTCGGGCCCACGCGCATGAACTACCCGCAGGCTCTCGCCACCGTCGAGGTGGTGGGTGAGCAACTGGGAAGGCGCATCTCGGAGTCGGGGTCGTGAGCACGGACTTCTACGCGCTCCTCGGGGTCGACCCGTCCGCCGACGCCGACACCATCAAGAAGGCGTACCGCCGCAAGGCGCGCGAGCTGCACCCGGACGCGAACCCCGGCGACCCCACCGCGGAGGACCGCTTCAAGGAGGTGTCGCGCGCCTACGAGGTGCTGTCCGACCCTGATGCACGCGCGCGCTACGACCGCTTCGGCGAGGCCGGACTGTCCGGCGGCGGCGGGATGGGCGACCCGTTCGGCGGCGGCGGACTGGGCGACATCTTCGAGGCGTTCTTCGGCGGGTCGCCCTTCGGCGGCCGCGGCCAGTCGGGCCCGCCGCGCGGCGGCGACGTGGAGGTCGCGGCGGCGATCACCCTCGAGCAGGTCTGGTCGGGCGCGGCCGTGTCGGTGGAGGTGGACAGCGCCGTTGCGTGCCCCGACTGCTCCGGCACCGGTGCAGGCTCGGGGACCCAGCCCGTCACCTGTTCGGACTGCTCGGGCACGGGCCAGGTGCGCAGGGTGCGCCAGAGCATGCTCGGCCAGATGGTGACGAGCGGCCCGTGCACCAGGTGCTCCGGCATGGGGCAGGTCATCGTCACCCCGTGCGGCACGTGCCGCGGGGACGGCCGGGTGCGCGGGCGGCGCACGCACAACGTGGACGTGCCGGCGGGCATCCGCAGCGGGCAGACGCTGCGCCTCACCGGCCGCGGCGACGCCGGGCCGCGCGGCGGGTCGCCGGGCGACCTGTACGTTCACATCAGGGTCCGCGACCACGAGGTGTTCGAGCGCGAGGAGGACGACCTGGTCGCCTACCTGCCGCTCTCCGTCGCCCAGGCCGCGCTCGGCACGCACATCGTGCTCCAGGCCTTCGACGGCGAGCTCGACCTCGTGATCCCCGCGGGGACCCAGCACGGGCGCGAGTTCGTGGCGAGGGGCCGCGGGCTGCCGCACCTGCAGAGCCGCGGCGCCGGGCACCTGCGGGCCAGAGTGCAGGTCGTCGTGCCCACGGACCTGGACGGCGAGTCCGAGGCGCTCCTGCGGCGGTTCGCGGAACTGAACGGCGAGCAGGTCGCACCCGCCGACAAGGGGTTCTTCGCCAAGATCAAGTCGGCCTTCTCGTGAGGGACGCGCTGCGCTCGTCGAGTGCGCACGTCTTCGTGGACGACATCGACGAACCGGTGCTCACCGACGACGACCTCCACCATCTCTCGCGCGTCCTGCGGCTCCGCGACGGCGAGCAGGTGTCGGTCTGCGACGGCGCGGGCGGGTGGCGGATGACGGAGTGGAGGGGCGGCATGTTGCTCGCAGTGGGTGACGCGGTGCGCGAGCCCGCACCGCCTGCCGTGACCGTGGCGTTCGTCCCCGTGAAGGGCGACCGCAACGACGCGGCAGTGGAGAAGATGGTCGAGATCGGCGTGGGGCGCATCGTCGTCCTCGCGCCCACCGAGCACAGCGTCGTGCGGTGGGACGCGGCGAGGGCGGGAGCAAACGTCGCCCGCTACGCGCGCATCGCCCGCGCCGCCGCGTCCCAGAGCAGGCGCACCCACCTCCCGGCCGTGGAGGGACCCGTCCGCCTCGGTGACATCCTCGGTGGCGGTTCGGTGGCACTCGCCGAGCCGGGCGGCAGCCCCTCGCTGGAGGGCGTCTCGACGGTCGTGGTCGGCCCGGAGGGTGGCTTCAGCCCGGCCGAGGTCGCCGCGGCCCGCCGGACCGTGGGTCTCGGCGGCACCGTCCTGCGGGCGGACACCGCCGCGGTCGTGGCGGCCACCCTGTTGGTCGCACACGCGGGGCGGTGAATGCACCACACTGTGTGGTGCATGCCGCAGTACTCAGACGACGAACTCCTCCAGGACTCGCCCTTCACCCGGCTCGTCGGGGAACGTCTGCGCCGCATCCGCCAGCAGAAGCAGTGGTCGCTCTCCGACGTGGAGGCCAACAGCGACCAGGAGTTCAAGGCCTCGGTCCTCGGCGCCTACGAGCGCGGCGAGCGCGCCATCTCCGTGCCCCGTCTCGAGCGCCTCGCGCGTTTCTACGGGGTGGGGATCGACCAGCTGCTCCCGCGCGACCAGCAGCGTGCCGCGGACACCGGCGATGCATCGGCCGCGCCGAAGAAGCTGCGCATCGACGTGGCGAAGCTGTCGGGGATGTCCGGCCCGCAGTTCGAGATGCTGGAGCGCTTCCTCCGGATGATCCAGGTGCAGCGCCAGGACTTCAACGGCAAGGTGATCACCGTGCGGGCCCACGACACGCGTGCCATCGCCGTGATGCTGGACGTACCGGTGGACCAGGTGGGGGAGAGCCTCGCCGACCTCGGCCTGCTGTTCGTGCCCCCCGCCTCATAGCCTGCCCCCATGGCCGACTTCGGCGTCTACGTCCACATCCCCTTCTGCTCGCGCCGGTGCGACTACTGCGCGTTCGCGACGTGGACCGACCGCGGACACCTGGTGGACGACTACGTGGCCGCTGTCGTGACGGACATCGAGCGGAAGGTGGCTGCAGGAATGGAGCGCGCCGACACCGTGTTCTTCGGCGGCGGCACGCCGACCCTCATCGACCCTGCCCACGTCGCGAGGATCGTCGCCGCCATCCCGTGTGCTGACGGCGCGGAGGTCACCGTGGAGTGCAACCCCGACAACGTCACCGCGGGGCTGATGGAGACGTTCGCATCGGCGGGCGTGAACCGCGTGAGCATCGGGGTGCAGTCCATGGTGTCCCACGTGCTCGGGTCGCTCGGCCGCGAGCACGACCAGGAGAACGTCGCACGCGCGGTCGCGCACGCACGGGCCGCCGGGATCATGCGGGTCAATCTGGACCTGATCTACGGGGCCGCGGGCGAGTCGCTGGACGACTGGCGAGTCACCCTGCTCGCCGCGCTCGAGATGTCGCCCACGCACGTGTCGGCGTACGGGCTGACCGTGGAGCCCGGGACGCCCCTCGCAGAGGACCCGTCGCGCCATCCCGATGACGACGAGCAGGCGGACAAGTACATCGTCGCCGACCAGTTGCTCACGGCCGCAGGGCTTGCCAACTACGAGATCTCGAACTGGGCCCTGCCGGGCGAGGAGTGCCGGCACAACAGGGTGTACTGGGACCAGGGCAACTACGAGGGGTTCGGCTGTGCCGCCCACTCCCACCGCGACGGCCGCCGGTGGTGGAACGTGCGCACCCCCGACCGTTACGTGGAGCTCGTGAACGCGGGCAGGTCGGTGGTCGCCGCGGACGAGGTGCTGGACGAGCCGACACGGCGCTTCGAGAAGCTGGAGCTCTCCCTGCGCACGTC
>CAZZFB010000081.1:0-7184 GCA_964653385.1 uncultured Bifidobacterium sp.
ACCGCGCCGTTGCCCGCGACGGCCTCGCTGCTGGTGCGCACCCCGAACTGCCGCTCCAGCCCGGCCCTCTTCGCGGCATCCAGCTCGACGACGACGATGCCGGCGGGGTCCCACCCGGCGGCCACGAGGCCCCCGAGGAGGGCCGAGCCCATGTTCCCTCCGCCGATGAGGACGAGCTCGTTGGTTGCTCCTGCCATGGGACGAGACTAACTGCGTGCACGCCGCGCGGGCGGGGGCATTGCGCCGTGTTCGAGCGGGGCTCAGTCGGCGAAGCGGCTGGCGAACCCGATGCGGATGATCGACGGGAACACCTGCTCCACGGTGGAGTACAGCGTGCCGATGATGCGGTCGACCTCCTGCTCGGTGACCGCCGCGATCGGCAGCTCGCCGCGGAGGAACACGGCGTCCTCCACCCCGATGGCAAAGTGCGCGCCGACGAGGCGTTCGTTGCGGCGCAGAAGGTTCTCCCACAGCACGTCGGCGTTCTCCTCCGGGTGGGGCATCACGTAGGTCTCGTAACGGAGCGTGCGCTGGCCGAGCGTCATCCACACTGTCGTGTACTCCTTCTCCACGCCCCGCATGCGCACGTACCAGCGGTGCTCGTTCGCCTCGCCCCGGTCGATCGCGAGGATGATGCCGTCGCGTGCCGCGAAGCCCGCCAGCCACTCGCTGATGCGCCGGTCGAGGAGCTCGATCTCCGGGTTGCCGTACAGCTCGCTCACGGCACGCCTACTTGCAGACGACGCGGTCGCGGGCGGCGAGGTCCGCGTAGACGCGGCGCAGCCTGGCGGCGGCGAACGCCCACGTGTACCCGCGGGCGCGCTCCGCGGCGGCACGGGACATCGCGGCGGCGAAGCCGGCGTCCGTGACGATGCGGCCGATGTGGGACGCGAACACGTCGGGGCGGCGGTCCGGCACGAGGAAACCGGTGCGGCCGTCCTCCACGATCGTGAGCAGGCCGCCGACGGCGTTCGCCACGACAGGCGTGCCGCACGCGGCGGCCTCGAGCGCGACCAGGCCGAAGCTCTCGCTGCGGCTGGGCACCAGCACGACGTCCGCGGCGCGGTAGTAGGTGGAGAGGATGTGGTGGGGCTGGGGCTCCACGAAGCGCACCTGGCCGCCCACGCCGAGCTCGTCGATGAGCGCACGGACGCGCGCGAGCTCCTTCTCGCCCTCCTCGCCGGAGGCGCCGCCCACGATGAGGAGGATCGCGTCACGGCGGCCCAGCTCGGCGAGCGACTGGACCGCCACGTCGACACCCTTCAGCGGCTGGATGCGCCCCACGAAGAGCAGCACCGGGCCGTCGCCGAGCCCGAGCGCATGGCGCGCACCGCCCTTGTCGCCGGGGGCGAAGAACGCGTGCTCCACGCCCGGCGACACGATCTCGATGTTCCCCGGCGGGTTGCCGTACAGCTCCGTGAACTGGCGCTCCTCCTCGGTGCAGGACACGCAGATCGCGTCGCTGCAGCCGATGATCTCGGTCTCGGCCTTCTCCCTCTGGGCGCTCTCGGGGTCGCCGCCGAGGGCCTTCACGCGGGCGAACGTGTGGAAGGTGTTCACGAGCGGGACGTCGAGCTCGTGCTTGATCGAGTGGCCGCTGACGCCGGACAGCCAGTAGTTGGCGTGCACGACGTCGGTGCCGCCGGAACGCTGGATGTGGTCGACCACGCGGTCGGTGAACTCGGGGATGATCCCCGGCAGGTCGGCCTTCGGCATGTCGACGTCACCGGCACGGACGTGGACGATCCGGTGGTTCGGCTCGACGAGCACCTCGGCGGGGAGGTCGTCGCGCCAGGCGCGGGTGTAGGTGGTGCAGTCGACGCCGGCATGGGCCATGGCTGACACGAGCTCGCGCACGTACACGTTCATGCCGCCGCCGTCGCCCACGCCCGGCTGGGCGAGGGGCGAGGTGTGGAGGGAGAGAACCGCTACTCGTTGCACGCGGTGGTCAACCTATCCAGCAGAGGGAGGATTCCCGTCTGCCGGGCCGCCGGCCTGCGATTCGTTGGCCGAGACGAAGGTTCGGTACACGGACAGGAGGCTCTGGCGCTGCTCGGCGGTCAGTTTCTCGTCGTTCATGATCGCCTCGGGCACGGAGCTCGCGGCGGGCGGTGTCCCGTCCAGGATGCCGGCGCGCACGTACAGGCTCTCGGCGGAGATCTCGAGTGCACGGGCGATCTGCTGGAGGATCTCCGCTGACGGCTTGCGGATGCCGCGCTCGATCTGGCTGAGGTACGGGTTCGACACGCCGGCCGCGCGCGCGAGGTCGCGGATGCTCTGCTGTGCGTTCTCGCGCTGCTGGCGGATGAACTCCCCCACGTCGTGGAGGCGGTCTGCGGGGTTGCGCGGCATCAGGACTTCTTGTCGCCCGGGGCCTCGGCCACTACGGCCCCCGCACCGCCTGCCTCGCGGACGCGGCGCACGACCTCGGCGGTGAGCGCATCGATCCGCTCGAACATCTCGTGGCGCTGGCGGCTGCACTCGCGCTCGAACATGCCGAGCGCGTCGGAGAGGTCGCCGAGCGAACGGTCGTCGAGCGTGTCCATGTTCTCGAATCCGTGCGAGGCGCACAGCTCGTCGAGCTGCTGGAGGAGCGGGTGGTCCGTGGGGACCTCCGTCTCGCGCGGCGGCCGTGCGCTGCCGCCGCCGTGCTGCTGCCCGAACACCTCGGCGAGGCGGTCTGCGAGCGGCATCACCGGCGCGTCGGTCCCGCCCGCGCGGCGGCGCTGCTCGTCGGAGACGAGGTCGAGACGACCCTGGGCCAGGCGGCGCACGAAGGAGACGATGTCCTCCTCGCGCTGCAGTGCCGTGCGCTCGGCGCGGATCCCCGCGAGCGTCTGGTTGTCCTCGGCCATCACGTCCCTCCGCTGACTGGCGGCAGCACCGCCACCTCATCTTTGTCGGACACAGGATGGTCACGCGGGACTTCCTCGCCGTTCACCCACACCTTGCTGGTCGCCAGCACGTCCGCAAAGCCTGGGCCGAACCGTGCGGCGGCGGCGGCGAGCACCTCGGAGACCGTATCGCCGGCCAGTTCCACGGACGGCGTCCCGGCCGCCTCGCGGGCGGCGGCGAAGAGTCGGAGCACGGCCACGGGCGAAGCGTACCCGTGGGTCACTCGACGGTGATCCCGGCGGGTCCCGTGTCGAACCTGCCGATGACCGTGAAGCCGGCGTCCACGAGCGACGGCACTGCGGCGCGGTCGACCGCGGCGAGCAGACCGCCCGACGTCTGGGGATCCATGCAGAGCGCGACCGATGCGTCATCGGCGTGCACGGTGATGCGGCCCTCCACGTACGAACGGTTGCGGGGGTCGCCACCGGTGCGCGTGCCGGCCTCGGCGATGCGCCGTGCCCCGTCGTACGTGGGCAGTGCCGGGGTGTCGATCGTGAGGTGCACCGACGACCTGTCGGCCATCTCCCACCCGTGGCCGGCGAGCCCGTACCCCGTCACGTCGGTGACGGCGTGCACCGCGTCGCCGGCAGAGCGCAGCACCTCGGCGGCGGTGCGGTTGATGCGGCGCATCCCCGCGATGGCACCCATCTTCTCCGTGTCCGTCCCCGCAGCGGTCACGAGCCCCGTGCCGAGGGGCTTCGACAGGACCGCGACGTCACCCGCGAGGGCGCCTGCCTTGCGGAACACCCTCCGCGGGTCCACCACGCCCTGCACCGCAAGGCCGAACACGGGCTCCGGGTTGCGGATGGTGTGCCCGCCGGCCACGGTCCCGCCCGCTTCTGCGACCACCCCGGCAGCCGCGGCGAAGATCTCGGTGATGACCTCCCGCGGGAGGTCCTCGGGGAAGGCGGCGATGTTCACCGCCAGCACGACCCTGCCACCCATCGCGAACACGTCGCTGCATGCGTTCGCCGCCGCGATCGCCCCGAAGTCGGCGGGGTCATCCACGAGCGGCGGGAAGAAGTCGGTGGTGCTGACGAGCGCGAGGTCGTCCGTCAGGCGGTACACCGCGGCGTCGTCGAACGGCGCGAGACCGACCAGCAGGGACGGGTCGATGCCGGGCGGCATGTCGTCGACGAGGTCCGCGAGCAGCGACGCGCCCCACTTGGCCGCGCACCCGCCGCACGACGTCCATTCGGTGAGCCTGATGACCCCCGATCCGTCACGATGCGTCCCCTCGCCGCTCATGCGCGCACGGTACTAGGTTCGGCACCCGTGACGGCACAGCGGGAGGACGCTGCGAGACCCCCTTCGGTGGATGCACTCGCACGGCGGCTCGCGGAGAGCCACGCGCTCCCGCATGCGGTCCTCGTCGACTGTGCGCGTCGCGCGATTGCAGCGGGTTCGCCCGCTCCCGCCGATGAGGCGGACCGTCTCGCGGCCGCGTTCGCACGGTCGCTGGTCGGTGACGTCATCAACGCGACCGGCGTGCTGCTGCACACGAACCTCGGGCGGGCGCCGCTGCCGTTGCGCACGAGCGGACGCGCGACGAACCTGGAGTTCGACGTGGAATCCGGCGTGCGCGGCTCGCGCCACGCGGCGGTGTCGTCGCTCGTGTCGGTGCTGACGGGTGCGGAGGCCGCCGTCGTCGTCAACAACAACGCGGCCGCGGTGATGCTCGTGCTCGCCGCGCTCGCGGCCGGCCGCGGTGTCGCGGTGTCGCGCGGCGAGAGCGTGGAGATCGGCGGCGGGTTCCGCATCCCCGACGTGATGGAGCAGTCGGGCGCCCGTCTCGTGGACGTCGGCACGACCAACCGCACGCGCCTGGCTGACTACGGGAAGGCGGTCGCCTCGGCCCGCCACGACGTCGCGCTCGTGATGAAGATCCACCCCTCGAACTTCTCGGTCGAGGGCTTCGTGTCCTCGGTGACCGTGGCGGAGCTCGCCGGGGTCGGTGTGCCGGTCGTGGCCGACATCGGGTCCGGGCTGCTCGACAGCACCTGCCCGTGGCTCCACGGCAGGATGCCCTCCGTGCCGCAGTTCCTCGCGGCGGAGCCGGCGGCGCGCCAGGCACTGGCGGACGGCGCGGGCCTCGTGACCTTCAGCGGCGACAAGCTGCTCGGCGGCCCGCAGTGCGGGATCATCGCCGGCCGTGCGGAACTCGTCGCGGCGTGCGCCGCGCACCCGTTGATGCGCGCGCTGCGGCCCGGCGGGCACACGCTGCAACTGCTGCAGGCGGCACTCGTGTCGCTCGCGGCGCGCACCGCATGCGACGACATCCCGTTCTGGCGGATGCTGGCCGTTCCCGTCGACGAGCTGCGTGCCCGCGGGGCGGCGGTCGTCGCGGCGGCAGGGAGAGGAACGGTCACCGACACCGCGGCACTCGTCGGCGCGGGTTCCGCTCCCGGCACCTCGCTCCCCTCCGTCGCGGTCGCACTGGACGGCGACGTCACCGCACGCCTGCGCGCGCTCCCGGTGCCGGTGGTCGCCCGGGTGGACAGGAACGTGACCCTCCTCGACCTGCGCACGGTCGACCCGGCGGACGACCACGCCGTGACCGAGGCCGTGCGCACACTCTGACCCCATGCCCGTCATCGCCACGGCCGGACACGTCGACCACGGGAAGTCCTCCCTCGTCCGGGCGGTCACCGGGACGGACCCGGACCGTCACGAGGAGGAGCAACGGCGCGGGATGACGATCGACCTCGGCTTCGCCCACGCGACGGCACCGGACGGCACCGTCCTGAGCTTCGTGGACGTGCCGGGCCACGTGGATTTCGTGCGCACGATGATCTCCGGGGTCAGTGCCGTGTCGTGCGTGCTCTTCGTGGTCGACGCCGCGGAGGGATGGATGCCCCAGTCCGCCGAGCACATGGGCATCGTGAACGCACTCGGCATCCGGCGCGGGGTCCTCGCCGTCACGAAGTGCGACAAGGTGGACGCAGCCACGGCAGGGGCGTGCATCGCGGACGTCACCGCGCGCACGCCGCGGATGCACTGGGACGCCGTCGTCGCCACCTCCGTCCCGGAGAACCGCGGCATCGACGAGTTGGTCACGGCTCTCGCCGCGTCGTCGCGCGGCGCCGGGGTGCACACCGACCCCCTCGGTCGCGTGCGCCTCTTCGTGGACCGGTCGTTCTCGCTGCGCGGGGCGGGGACGGTGGTGACCGGGACGCTCGAGGGCGCACCGCTTGCGGCGGGTGCACACCTGACCGTGGTGAGGACGGGTGCACGCGTGCGCGTGCGGCAGGTGCAGACCCACGGCAGCACGGTGGACGAGGCCCTGCCGGGATCACGGTGCGCACTGAACCTCCCCGACACCGAGGCGGCATCGCTCGAGCGCGGCGACGTTCTCGTGGAGGAGGGCCGCTGGCACCTGACCGACGTGGTCGACGCGCACGTCGAGATGCTCGAGAGTGCCGGTGCCGCCACGAAGGTCACCACGCGCGGCGGGTACGTGCTGCACGTCGGCTCGTCGCACCAGGAGGCGCACCTGCGTCTCGCCGGGCCGGGCACGCTGCGCCCGGGCGACGGTGCGCCCGCGCGGATCCGGTTCCGCGTGCCGCTGCCGCTGACGCCCGGCGACAGGTTCGTGCTCCGCGACACGGCGTCGGGAACGACGGTCGCGGGCGGCACCGTGGTGGACGTCGCACCGCGGGGGAGCGTGGCGTCTGCCGCCGCGGGTGGGTCCGCCGGGCAGCGCCTCGCGCGCCGCGGCTGGGTGCGCATCGACGAGGCACGCCGGGTCACCGGGACGCCGGTCGAGGAGACGGTCCCGGGATGGTGGGCGTCGCCTGCGCACCACGCCGCGGAATCGGAACGGCTCCGCGGGCTGCTCGCGGCCGGCGCCGTGGACCTGGCGGCGCTCACGGAGGTCGAGCGCGCCGTCGTCACCTCGCTCGACGGCGTCACGGTCGAGCGCGGCGCCGCACGGACGGCCGCGCGCGACCCGCTGCTCGACCACCCGTACGTGGCGAGGTTCCGCGACGCGCCGCTCGACGGTGGTTCGACCGCGGGTCTCGACCGTGACGTCATCCGCAGGCTCGTGCACGCCGGGATCATCTGGGAGCACGACTCGATCGCGTTCCACACCGACGTCCTCGAGTCGCTGCGTCCGGCGCTGGCGGCACTGTGGGCGGGGCACCCCGCGGGTTTCCTCATCCGCGACCTCGCCGGCGCTCTCGGCATCTCGCGCAAGTGGGCGGTGCCGCTCGCCGAGTGCCTGGACAGGATGGGGCTCACCAGGCGCACGGGTGACGTGCGGCTGCCCGGCCGGCTCGTGCGCGGCC
>CAZZFB010000082.1:0-7149 GCA_964653385.1 uncultured Bifidobacterium sp.
ACTCGTCCACGCTCCACGGTGTGTTCGGTGCGCCGATCACCGTCGAGGTGCACATAGGGCACGGCCTGCCCGGCTTCGCAATAGTCGGCCAGCCCGACGAGGCGTGCAGGGAGTCGCGCGACAGGGTGCGCGCCGCGCTGCTGTGCTCGGGGGTCGAGTGGCCGAACCGCCGCATCACCGTGAACCTCGCCGGTGCGTCGGAGAAGCGCGGCGGTCCCACGGCGGACCTTGCGATCGCTGTCGGTGTGCTGGTCGCGAACGGGGCCGTGCCGGCAGACGCGGCGTCGGGCACCGCTTTCCTCGGCGAGCTAGGTCTCGACGGCTCGCTGAGGCCCGCCGCCGGCGCGGCACCGCTCGCGTTCTCGGCGGAGGGTGACCGGGTCGTCGTGCCGTCGCACTCCATCGCGGAGGCGCGCCTCGGTGCCGGCAGGCGAGCTGTCGCCGCCGCCGACCTGCGCGAGGTGATCGCCGTGCTGAGGGGGGAGGAGCAGTGGCGCAGCACGCCGCACGACACGGTCCACGCGGCCGCGCGTGCGGTGCCCGACCTCGCCGACGTGCGCGGCCAGCCGGAGGCGAAGTTCGCGCTCGAGGTCGCCGCGGCCGGGTTCCACCACGCGTTGATGGTCGGGCCGCCCGGCGTCGGCAAGTCCATGCTCGCGATGCGGCTGCCCGGCATCCTCCCTGCGCTGGACGAACGCTCCGCGTTCGAGGTGTCCATGGTCCGCAGCGCGGCCGGCCTCCCGCCGGAGGTGCCGCCCTCGTGGTGCCCGCCGTTCCGCGCGCCGCACCACACCTCCTCCACGGTGTCGGTCGTGGGCGGGGGCTCGCCGGTGAGGCCGGGCGAGGTGTCGCTCGCGCACAACGGGGTGCTGTTCCTCGACGAGATGGGCGAGTTCTCGCCGACCCTGCTCGACGCGCTGCGCCAGCCGCTGGAGGAGGGAACGGTGCGCATCGCGCGGGCACGGTCATCGATGGAGCTGCCCGCCCGTTTCCTCCTGGTCGGGGCGAGCAACCCGTGCCCGTGCGCCAACGAGCAGGTCACAGGGTGCGGCTGCACGCCGCAGATGAGGCGCAGGTACCTGCGCCGCTTCAGCGGGCCCCTCCTCGACAGGTTCGACGTGCGCATGTGGCTGGCCCGCCCGCGCACCGAGGCGGTGATGTCCACGGGGCGAGACGAGCCCACGCCGGTCGTGGCGGCGCGCGTCGCCGCCGCGCGCCGCACGGCGGAGCAGCGCCAGGGCTGCCCCAACGCACTCATCCCGCCGGGGTTGATCGACGAGGTCGCCCCGGTCAGCGGCGGCGCACGTGCCGTCCTGGAGGAGCGCCTGCGCCGCGGCGACCTCACGGCACGCGGCTACCACCGCGTGAGGCGCGTCGCGCGCACCGTCGCCGACCTGCGCGGTGACGACGACGTGGGGGAGGACCACGTCATCCTCGCCCTCGGGCTGCGCCGCGAGATGGGGCAACGGTGAGGCACGCCGCCGGGCTGGCCGCACTGCCGCTGCAGACGCCCGGGCGCCTGCGCCGGTTGGTCGGGCTCGGTGACCCCGCGTCCACGTGGGAGCGCATCATGGACGGCGAGCGGGTGATGCCCGGGGTCGACGAGCGCGTGTGGCACGCGTGGCGCGGGTGCCGCGGCCTGGAGGACACAGTCGCCGCGCGCTGCGAGGAGGCAGGGATCGGCGTCAGCTGGCTGGGAGGGCCGGGCTACCCGGCAGTTCTCCTCGCCGACCCCCGCGGGCCCGGGGTGCTGTTCCACCGCGGGGACCCCGGCGTCCTCGCACGGCGCCGGGTCGGCATCATCGGCACGCGCGCGGCCTCGCGGTCCGGTGCGGCATTCGCACGGCGGCTGGGCAACGACCTCGCCCTGAACGGTGTCGCGGTGGTGTCGGGTCTCGCGCGCGGCATCGACGTCGCGGCGCACCGGGGAACACTGGCCACGGGCGCCGGCGCGCCGGTGGCCGTCGTCGCGGGAGGTGTCGACGTGACATACCCGCCGGAGCACGGGGCCGAATGGGAGGAGATCGCGGCGCGCGGCGTCGTCCTCTCCGAGGCGCCGCCGGGCACGGCACCCGAGACGCACCGCTTCCCGCTGCGCAACCGCATCCTCGCCGGGCTGTGCGAGGTCCTCGTGGTCGTGGAGTCGAGGGCGCGGGGCGGCTCCATGATCACGGTGCGCGAGGCGATGATGCGCGACGTGACTGTCCTCGCGGTCCCCGGCCCGCCGAGCATGCCGGTGAGCGACGGCACCAACGCGCTGCTGCGCGACGGCTGCGGGCCCGTCACGGACGTCGACGACGTGATGGTCGCGCTCGGTCTGGTGACCGGTGCCCGCTTCCGTTCTGTCGACACCCGGCGCCGGCCGGGCGAGGCGGAGCAGTTCCTGCTCGCCGCGTTCGGCGGGACGCCGAGGACGTGCGAGGAACTCGTGCTCGCCACGGGTCGCGAGCGTTTCGACGTGGGGGTGATGCTCGGGCGCCTGGAGGCCGACGGCTGGGTGACCCACGACAACGGGTGGTGGGAGGCGCTCACGTCCTGACCCCCGGCAAGTACGGTGGGTCGCATGGGCGGATCAGCCAGGGCGTCATCCGCACGGCCCACCACCGACACGTACCCCTTTGCTGAGGCGTACGAATTGACGCGGCACGTGCGCACCCTGCGAGTGGCTGAGGCGGTGCGACAGTCGAGGGCCGACGTGATCGAGCGCGCCGCCGGGTTCTTCGCCGGGCTCGGCGTGCACGACCCGGCGCTCGTGCGGGCTGAGCACGTGACCGCGTGGGTTGCCCACCTCGAGGAGACGGGCCTCACCGTGGAGACCGTGGGCCAGTCGCTGTCCGCGGTGTCGGCATACTTTGCCTGGCACTGCCGCGAGCACCCCGCACGCCGCGGCGAGGACCCGCGCACGAACCCCGCCCGCGGAGTGCGTGCCGCCCACGGCCCGCGATGCGCCGAGTGCGCGGCACCGGCGTCGGCGCGCGCCGACCGCGGCTCCAGCCTGAAGGGTGCCTGCGCGGAGAGGGACTCGCGGCTGCCCGAATGGTCGCCCGCGCGGTACGAGGCGTCACTCACCGCGTCGGCCGCCAACACACGTGCCGCGTACCGGCGTGACATCGAGCTCTTCGCCGAGTGGATGACCGTCACCGTGCCCGGGGCCGCGCCGGCTGGCACGGAGCGCGAGCACGTCCGCGAGTATCTCGCGGTCCTGCACGACGCCGGTGCGACGTCGCGCACGGTCGCGCGCCGCATCGCATCCCTCCGCCGTTACTTCACGTGGGCGGTCCGCGAGGGTCTCGCCGCCTCCGACCCCACTGTTTCCGTGCACACGCCGGCAGCCAAGGGGCGCCTGCCCCGGCCGCTGGACGCGGACACGGCGGCGGAGCTGGTGTCCACGGAGGACGAGGACGCACCGGAGTGGCGCAGGGCCCGCGACCGTGCGGTGCTCGAGATCCTGTACGGCAGCGGCCTGCGCGTGTCCGAGGTGTGCAGTCTCACTCTCCAGAGCGTCGCGGCTGACGGCTCCACGCTGCGGGTCATGGGAAAGGGCTCGAAGGAGCGGATCGTGCCGGTGAGCCTGCAGGCAAAGTCGGCCGTCGCCCGCTGGCGCAAGGTGCGCGACGAGGTCGCCTCCGGGAAGTCCGGCGCGTCGCTCTTCCTCGGCGCGCGCGGTGCGCAGATGTCGCGCCGCGATGTCGCGCGCCTCCTCGAGCAGGCGGCGGAGCGCGTGGGCCTGGCGGGCGGCACGCACCCCCACGCCCTGCGGCACTCGTTCGCCACCCACCTCATGGACAACGGCGCGGACACGCGCAGCATCCAGGAGCTGCTCGGCCACAGCGACGCGAGCACCACGCAGAGGTACACGCACGTGAGCAAGGAGAAGCTCCGCCTTGCCTACTCGGAGTCGCACCCCCGGGCATGAACGCACGCCCCGTCCGTTACGGAATCGAGTCCGCGTGGCAGGCGTGGCACGACTCGAACGAACCGATGGCGCGCGAGTGGCTGGTCGTCCACTACGCCTCGCTCGTGAAGTTCGTGGCCGGCCGACTCGCCGCCGGCCTCCCGCGCTCCGTCGACACCGGTGACCTCGTGAGCGCCGGCGTGTTCGGCCTGATGAACGCGATCGACAGGTTCGACCCGGAGAACGGGGCGAAGTTCGAGACCTTCGCAATCCCGCGCATCCGCGGCGCGATCCTCGACAGCCTGCGCGCGCTCGACTGGGTGCCGCGGTCGGTGCGGTCGCGGTCGCGGTCCGTGCAGGATGCGATCGCCGTGCTCGAGCACACCCACGGCCGCACGCCGACGGACGAGGAGATCGCGGCCGAGCTGTCCATCACCGTCGAGGAACTGGAGCAGTGGCTCGCCGACATCGCGGCGGGTTCCGTCGGGCCGCTCGACCACGTGGCGATGGACTCCGCACCGAGCGACAGCACGCACGAGCTGCAGCCGGGGCACGCACTCGAGCAGGCCGAGCTGCGCGACGCGATGCGCAGCGAGATCGGCCGCCTTCCCGAGCGGGAGCAGGCCGTGCTCATCCTCTACTACGAGGACGGGCTCACCCTCGCCGAGATCGGCGAGGCCCTCGGCGTCACCGAGAGCAGGATCAGCCAGATCCACACGAAGGCCGTGCTGCAGCTGCGCGCGCGTCTTGCCTCCGCCGGCATGGGGTGAGACACATGGTGGCGTGCCGCTGCCCGTCGTCCTCGCGTCGTTGACGCTCGCGTGCATCCCTCTGCCGGCGGCTGTCACCCTGCCGGGGCCGGTCGTCGAGCCGTTCGTGATGCCGTCATGCCGGCGGTGCGCCGGCCACAGGGGAGTCACAGTGGCCGTGCCGGCCGGCGCGCCCGTGCGTGCCGGACACGGCGGCACGGTGGCCTTTGACGGGTCAGTTGCCGGCCGCCGGTTCGTGGTGATCCGCACCGGGCGGGGGCTCCTTCTCACCTACGGGGACCTGGTGGCACCCGCGGCGGCCATCGAGCAGGGCGGAAAGGTCGGGCGGGACACGGTGCTCGGGACCTCCGCGGGCCGTGTCTACGTGGGAGTCAGGGCCGGGGGCCTGCCGGTGCACCCGCGGGTCCTGTTCGCCGCGCCGGGAAGCCGGCTCGTGCCGGCTGCGCACCTGCGGTGCCCCGTCAGGCCGGCCCGCGCACCCCTTTGACCCCCGCGCGGCCGCCGATAGCATGGCCGACGGCCCGGGAACCCCCGGACCACAAAGAAACCATGCACACCGGCCACCTGCGGTCGCTCCGGCGTCGGACCGGTGTGTGGCAAACCGCAGAAGGAGAAAACCATGGCCGTCGTCACCATGCGACAGATGCTCGAGGCTGGGGTCCATTTCGGCCACCAGACCCGCCGTTGGAACCCCAAGATGAAGCAGTTCATCTTCGGCGAGAAGAACGGCATCCACATCATCAACCTCGACCAGACGCTCGAGCGTGTCGAGACCGCCTACGTGTTCGTGCGTGACCTCGTCGCCAACGGCGGCACGGTGCTGTTCGTGGGCACCAAGAAGCAGGCCCAGGACCCCATCCGCTCGTACGCGGAGAAGTGCGGGATGCCCTGGATCAACGAGCGCTGGCTGGGCGGCATGCTCACCAACTACGAGACGATCTCGAAGCGCGTCGGCAAGATGCAGGAGTACGAGCGCATGCGCGCCTCCGGCGAGTTCGACGCGATGCCGAAGAAGGAGGCCCTCCTCCTCACCCGCGAGCTCGAGAAGCTCCAGAAGAACCTCTCGGGCATGGCAGGCATGACCCGCCGCCCCGACGCCGTCTTCGTGCTCGACACGATGAAGGAGCACATCGCGGTGACCGAGGCCAACAAGCTGAAGATCCCCGTGGTCGCCGTCGTCGACTCCAACGTCGACCCCGACGTCGTGCAGTACCCGATCCCGGGCAACGACGACGCGATCCGCTCGAACGACCTCCTCACGCGCGTCATCGCCGAGGCGGTCATCGAGGGCCGTTTCATCGCCCAGAAGCGCACCCCTGCGGCACCCGCCGCGGCCGCCGCTGCCGGCGCACGGACCCCGGAGCAGGAGGCAGCGTTCGAGGCCCAGCAGGCCGAGGCGCGCCGCCAGGCCGCCGCGGCGCAGGCCGACCGTGAGGCACGCCTCGCATCCACGAAGACCCCCGACACCCCCGCGGAGTGACCACCCCATGTCGTACACAGCCAAAGACGTAGCGAGCCTGCGCGCCACCACCGGCGCGGGGATGATGGACTGCAAGAAGGCGCTCGAGGAGAACGGCGGTGACATCGAGGCGGCCAAGCAGTGGCTGCGCGAGAAGGGTCTCGCCGCGTCCGCGAAGCGCGACGACCGTGACAACGCCCAGGGCCTCGTCGCAATCCTCGTGGAGGGCAGCACCGCCGCGATGGTGCACCTGAAGTGCGAGACCGACTTCGTCGCCTCGAGCGACGGCTTCAAGGCCGCCGCCGACGCACTGGTGAAGGCCGTCCTCGCGAAGGGCGAGGCCGCCGTGGCCGAGCAGGCCGCCGTCATCGACGACCTGAAGATCACCCTCAAGGAGAAGATCGAGGTCGGTTCCGCGGTCAGGTTCGAGGCCGCCGCCGGCAACGTCATCGACACCTACGAGCACGTGCAGGGCGGCCGCGGCGTGAACGGCGTCCTCGTCGAGATGTCCGGCGCCACCCAGGAGCTCGCCCACGACGTGGCGGTGCACATCGCGTTCGCCAGGCCGAAGTACCTGCGCCGCGAGGACGTGCCGGCTGACGTCCTCGAGAAGGAGCGCCAGACGCTCGAGACCATCACACGCAACGAAGGCAAGCCCGAGCAGGCCGTCGCCAAGATCGTGGAGGGCCGCATCGGCGGGTTCTACAAGGACATCTGTCTCCTCGAGCAGCCGTACGCCAAGGACGACAAGGTGAGCATCGAGAAGCTCATCGGCGCGGCCACCATCGTGCGTTTCGCGCAGCTGGAGATCGGCTGACCATGACGGGCAGGCCGGCCTGGTCGCGCGTGGTGCTGAAGCTCTCGGGCGAGGCACTCGCGGAACCGACCGGGTTCGGCCTCGACAACGCCGTCCTCACGCAGGTCGCGCACGAGGTGCGCGAGGCGCGCGAGCAGCTGGGCACCGACATCGCCATCGTCGTCGGCGGCGGCAACTTCTGGCGCGGCATCAAGGGTGCGGGCCAGGG
>CAZZFB010000083.1:0-7068 GCA_964653385.1 uncultured Bifidobacterium sp.
GACGCTGGTCTAGGCGTCCGCCGCCGCGCGGCCGGACAGCCACGCGGCCTCGAGCGCGCCCATCGGCGTGGAAGGTGACGCGCTCGTCATCGGCCACAGTTCCTCGCTGATGCGCCGGAAGTTCCCCCCGCACCCCAACTGGCCGAGGATCGCGTAGAGGCCCAGGTTGATGCGCTGGATGAACACGAAGGACCGGGGGACTGTGGCGTACTGGGCGATGGACGACGTGCGGTCGAACGTGTGGCGCACGATCGACGTCGCGTACTCGGTGGTCCACTCCACGCGCCGTGACTCCCGGACCGGCTCGTAGAAGTGCGCGAAGTAGTCGCCGGCGTCCTCGGTGGAGACCGGCGCGTCCTTCTGCAGCATGCCCGCGTCCTCGATGATGCGGCGGTACTCGGCCATGTCGCCGTCCAGCACCGCGGCCTTCACCATTGACTGGAACATCAGCATCTCGTCGGGTGTGAAGTGCTTGATGAGGCCGAAGTCGAGGAACGTGACCTTCCCGTCACCGTGGAACACGTAGTTGCCCGGGTGGGGGTCGCCGTTGAACGCGCGGAACCTGTACAGGCTGCGGAAGACGAAGCGGAAGATCGCCTCGCCGGCCATGTCGCGCTGCTCCTGGCTCCACCCGCACACTTCCGCGAACGTGGAGCCCACGACCAGTTCGCTGGTGAGGACCCGCCGGGTGCTGAGTTCGTCCACGACCTCCGGCACGTGCACGAACGGGTGCCCGCGGTAGAAGTCGGCGAACAGGCGCTGGTTGTCCGCCTCGCGCGAGTAGTCCAGCTCCTCGCGCAGCCGGTCCTTGATCTCGGCGACCATCTCCTCGGGGTTGAGGCTCTTGAACCCGAAAGCGAGGAGGGTGCCGAGCAGGTCGGCGGTGCGCAGGTCGGCGTCGATCGCCTCCGCCACCCCGGGGTACTGCACCTTCACGGCGACGGCACGCTCGGAGCCGTCGGCGCACCGCATGATCGCGCGGTGCACCTGCCCGATGGACGCGGCCGCGATCGGTTCGTCGTCGAACTCCACGAACAGCTCGTCGACGCCCCGCCCGAACTCCTCGCGGATGACGCCGTGCACGAGGTCGATGCTCATCGGCGGGGCCTGGGACTGCAGCTGGGCGAGCGCCATCCGCATCGGCTCGGGCAGGCCGTCGTCCAGGTAGCTGGCCATCTGGCCGAGCTTCATGAGCGCGCCCTTCATGTTCCCCAGCTCCGCGGCCACCTGCTGGGCGGTCTTCAGCTCGCGCTCGCGGGAGAGGCGCTCGCGCCGCTCGGCACCGGCGAAGAGCTTGCGCGCGGACGTGCCCGCATGGCCGAGGCCCACGCGCGCACCGAGGCGGGCGAGCCTGGAGTTGCGGCGCCAGGCGGTGCGGAAGCGGACGGCTGTGGCCATGTCTGCCGGATCAGTTGCCCGCGCCGCCGTGTGCGCCCTCCGCGGCGCGGCGGTGCACGTGCAGGCACGCCTCGACGAGCGACGGCACGAACTCCGCGGCGTTCGCCCACACGGAGTCGTGGTCGCCCTCGACCTCCCACGAGCGCGCCCCGGGGATCAGTTCGGCGACCCTCTGCTGGCGGGCGGTGCTCACCACTCGGTCGTTCATGTTGATGACAACAGAAACCGGAACGTCGATGTTCCCCAGCCACCCGCGCGAGTCGAAACGGCCGAGCGCGGCACCTGCCTCCAGGATCTGGCGCCAGTCGTGGCTGGCCAGCTGGTGCGCCGCCCACGGCTCCCACGTCATCGTCTTGCGCGACACGTACAGGCGGTCACTGATCCAGTCGCGCACCGGCCTGGGCGTGACCCGCGCGGCACCGCTGATGCCGGTGAGCAGCGTGAACGCGCGCCGCTCGCGCACCGACGCGGCGAAGTAGGACGACGTCGCGCACAGCACCAGGCCGCGCACGCGCTGCTCGTGCCGCTGCCACACCAACTGCGCGACGGTGCCGCCCATGGAGTACCCGACGGGGATGAACGTGGTGATGCCGAGCTGGTCGGCGAGCGCGGCGGCGTCGTCGGCGCAGTCGGCGAGACGGAACGGCTGGGTGGTGCGGATTCCCCGGCCGTGGCCGCGGTGGTCCATCGCGATCACGCGGAAGTGCTCGGCGAGCGCGGTGTAGCAGGTGAAGAAGTTCAGGTCCGCCGTCGCGGTCCAGCCGTGGAGCAGCAGCACCGTGGGCGCGCCCGCGGGGCCGGCGAGGTCGCGGATGTACGTGGTCCCCCGGCCGGGAAGCTCGACATGGCGACCCGGGGGGAGGTCGGGGACGAGGAAGTCGGTCAGCGCGACACCTTCGTGACGGTGACGGACACCTTGGCCCCGTTCTCCAGGGTGACGGTGACGGACTCGCCCTCGTTGCGGCCGAGGAGGGCAGAGCCGATGGGGGAGGACGGCGACATGATCTCGGTTCCCTCGCTCTTCTCCTCGATGTGGCCGATGAGGTACGTCTCCGCCATGTCGGGGGAGTCGCCCTCGAACAGGATCGTCACGCGGCTCAGCACGCCGACCACACCGTCGGCCGGGTCGGGAGCGATCTCTGCGTTCTCGAGGATGCCGATGACGAGGTTCTTGCGGTCGTTCAGCATGCCGTACTCGTCCTTGGCGGCGTGGTAGTCACCGTTCTCGGACAGGTCGCCCATCTCCCGGGCGCGGCCGATCTTGTCGGCGACGGCGGGCAGGACCGTGTGCTCGAGCTCTGCCACCTCGGCCTCCAGCCTGGCGTAGGTCTCCTTCGACAGCAGGTGCTTTGCCATTCGGTGAAGGCTATCGGTGGCTCGTAGATTGGTCTCCCTATGGCACATCGCATTGCGCTCATCGGCGGGGACGGAATCGGCCCGGAAGTCACGGCGGAGGCCGTCAAGGTCGTCAAGGCGGCTGGCGTGGCGATCGACACGGTCGACTTCGATCTCGGCGGCGCGCGCTACCTGCGCGACGGGGAGATCCTCTCGGACTCCACCCTGGACCAGCTGCGCGGTTTCGACGCGATCCTGCTCGGCGCCGTCGGCACCCCCGACGTGCCGCCCGGCGTGATCGAGCGCGGTCTGCTGCTGAAGATGCGCTTCGAGCTCGACCTCTACGTGAACCAGCGCCCGTTCGGCGGGACCGCCCCGGGCCACCAGACGCCGCACGACTTCGTCGTCATCCGCGAGAACACCGAGGGCCCGTACGTGGGCGAGGGCGGCGTGCTGCGGCGCGGCACGCCGAACGAGGTCGCCACCCAGGGCAGCGTGAACACGCGCATGGGCGTGGAGCGGTGCGTCCGGTACGCGTTCGAGCTCGCCAGCAGGCGCGAGAGGAAGCACGTCACGCTCGTCCACAAGACGAACGTGCTCACCTTCGCCGGCGACCTGTGGCAGCGCACCTTCGACGCCGTGTCCGCGGAGTACCCGTCCGTCGGCACCGCGTACAACCACGTGGACGCCGCGTGCATCTACTTCGTGCAGGACCCGCACCGCTACGACGTGATCGTCACCGACAACCTGTTCGGCGACATCCTCACGGACCTCGGCGGTGCCGTCAGCGGCGGCATCGGCCTGGCCTCCTCGGCGAACCTGAACCCTGCCCGCACCGGTCCCTCCATGTTCGAGCCCGTGCACGGCTCGGCACCCGACATCGTCGGCACCGGCAAGGCCAACCCCACGGCGGCGATCCTGTCGGCCGCCCTGATGCTCGATTTCCTCGGCGAGAACGCCGCCGCGGACCGCATCCGTGCCGCGTGCGACGCGCCCTTCGCCGGCTCCACCGTGGAGACCGGAAACGCAATAGCCGCCCGCGTGGCCGGCAAGTAATCTTCCGTCACTGTTTCCCGAGGAGCCCACGATGCCCACACTGATTCCCACGCCGAAGATATGGATGAACGGCACCCTCGTGGACTGGGACAAGGCACAGGTCCACGTGCTGACCCACACGCTCCACTACGGCACCGGCGTGTTCGAGGGCATCCGCGCCTACGAGACCTCCGACGGCCCGGCGGTCTTCCGCCTCACCGAGCACATCGAGCGTCTCTTCCGCAGCGCGAAGATCCTCGGCATGGAGATCCCGTACACCGTGGACGAGATCATCCAGGCCACCAAGGGCACCGTGCGCTCCACCGGCCTGCCGGGTTGCTACGTGCGCCCGATCGCCTACTACGGCTACGGCGAGATGGGGCTCAACACCCTCCCGTGCACGGTGGACGTGGCAATCGCGTGCTGGCCGTGGGGTGCCTACCTCGGCGAGGAGGCGCTCACCAAGGGTGTGCGCATGAAGATCTCCTCGTGGAAGCGCCTCGACCACAACATGCTCCCTCCGGCCGCCAAGACCGTGGCGAACTACGCGAACAGCTCCCTCGCCAAGGTGGAGGCGCTGCGCGCCGGGTACGACGAGGCCATCCTGCTGAACAACGAGGGGCTCGTCAGCGAGTGCACCGGCGAGAACCTCTTCGTGGTGCGCGGGGGCCGGGTCATCACCCCGCCGCTTGCCGCCGGCGCCCTCGAGGGAATCACCCAGTGGAGCGTCATCAAGATCCTCGAGGACATGGGGTACGAGGTCGAGAAGGGCAACATCGCCCGCTCCGACCTCTACATCGCCGAGGAGATCTTCTGTGTCGGCACCGCCGCCGAGGTGAGCGCCATCAACTCGGTGGACGACCGCGACGTCCCGTGCCCCGGCCCGATCACCCTGAGGGTGGCCGAGACCTACGGCAAGGCCGTCCGGGGCCAGATCCCGGCCTACAAGCACTGGTGCGAGCTGGCCTGACCGGACCCGGCCGAGCCAGACGGCGCCCTTTTCCACAGTCGTTCCAGCCCCCGGCTGGGTCCTGCCCGGGTTGTCCACAGCCTCACCCACAGGGGAGGTTGACGACGGGGGATAACGGGGCGAGACTGTGGCCCATGTCGACGAAGGCCATCCCCGCACCGCTCGCGGTCCTGGCCGTCGCCGGCATCATCATTCGTTAGCGCATGTCGGTTCCCGACATGCGCGTGCAGGCCGCCCGGCAGGGCGGCTTTTTCGTTCCCGCATCGACAGAACCGCACAGACGCCACGGCACAGGCAAGGACAACAGATGAACAGCAACGTTGAGATGGTCGAGGTGTTCGACACCACACTGCGTGACGGCATGCAGGTCGAGGGCGTGTCGGCGACGGTGGAGGACAAGCTCCGCATCGCCGAGCAGCTCGACTTCCTCGGGGTCCACTACATCGAGGGCGGCTGGCCGGGCGCCAACCCGAAGGACGTGGAGTTCTTCGAGCGCGCCAAGACCGAACTGAAGCTGTCCAACTCCGTTCTCGTGGCGTTCGGCTCCACGCGGCGCCCGAAGGGCAAGACCGACGACGACCCGACGCTGCGCAACCTGATCGAGGCGGGCACGTCGGCGGTGTGCATCGTGGCGAAGTCCTGGGACTACCACGTGACCGAGGCGCTCCAGACCACCCTCGACGAGGGCGTGGCCATGGTCGCCGACTCGGTGCGGTACCTCGCCGGCCACGGGCGCATGGTGATGGTGGACCTGGAGCACTTCTTCGACGGCTACCGGAACAACCCCGAGTTCGCCCTCCGCATCGTGGAGGCCGCCGTCACCAACGGCGCCACCCACCTGGTGATGTGCGACACGAACGGCGGCTCGCTGCCGCACGAGGTGGAGGCCACGGTCGCCGCGGTGAAGAAGCTCGTCGGCGACGATGCCGTGCTCGGCATCCACTGCCACGACGACACCGGCTGCGCGGTGGCGAACTCCATGGCCGCGGTGCGCGCCGGCGTGCGCCACGTGCAGGGCACGCTCAACGGCCTGGGCGAGCGCACCGGCAACACCAACCTGACCACCGTCATCCCGAACCTCCAGCTGAAGATGGGCTACGCGTGCCTGCCCGACGGCCACCTCAACAGGCTGACGGCGGTGTCGAACCACGTCGCCGAGGTGCTGAACAGGCCGCTCAACCCGCAAGCCCCCTACGTGGGCAACTCGGCATTCGCGCACAAGGCAGGGCTGCACGTCTCGGCGATCAAGCGCGCGAAGGACGCCTACGAGCACGTCGACCCTGAGGTCGTCGGCAACGGCACCCGGTTCGTAGTGAGCGAGATGGCCGGCCGCGCAACCATCGAGGTGAAGGCGGAGGAACTGGGCCTGGAGCTGGACGGCATCGTCGTCGGCAACGTCATCGACAGGCTGAAGGAACTGGAGCACGCCGGCTACCACTTCGAGGCGGCGGACGCCTCACTGGAGCTGCTGATGCGCCGTGCCGCCGGCTGGGAGCAGTCGCACTTCAGGGTGGAGTCCATGCGCGTCATCACCGACGAGAACCCGGACCAGGGCTTCACCACCGAGGCGACCGTGAAGGTGCACGTGGGCAACGAGCGGTTCGTGCACACCGCGGAGGGGAACGGCCCGGTCAACGCGATCGACGCGGCGCTGCGCTCCTGCCTGCGCGGGGCCTACCCCCAGATCGACCGCATCCACCTGACGGACTACAAGGTGCGCATCCTGGACGGTGCCACCGCCACCGGGGCTGTCACGCGCGTGCTCATCGACGCCACCAACGGCGACCGTTCGTGGACCACGATCGGCGTGTCGGCGAACATCATCGAGGCGTCCTGGAAGGCGCTCGAGGAGTCGCTCGTCTACGGCCTCCTCCATGACGCGGGCTGACAACGACCCGGCACCCGTCACGCGCCTGCCGTGACGGGGCGCCCGCGGCCCATGCGCAATTAGGCTGGCGCAATGGCTGCACCGCGATACGCCCCGACACCAGTGGCCGAGCCGGCCCGTTCCTACGACTCACCTGACCACGTCCCCGCGCCATGGGCGCCGGACCGCAAGGCAGAGATCGAGGGGCGCCAGCCCGCCGGTGCCCGCCTCGGCTACCAGGGCCCCGACCAGGGGTACGTCATGACACTCGCCGCCCGTGCCCGTGCCCGCGTGAAGGTGCAGGCGGGGGAGGACGTGGATGACGCGCTCCGGGGATGCTCGCTCATCGCGCTGAGGCGTGCCTCGCTCTTCGGCCGTGCGCCGATGGTGCACGACCTGACGCTCGCACTGTCCATCTGGGGATTCCTCTCGCCCGACGTCCCCGCGGACCTGCTCGCCGCGC
>CAZZFB010000084.1:0-6797 GCA_964653385.1 uncultured Bifidobacterium sp.
GTGCTGGTGGCGGAGGCGGACGGGAATCGAACCCGCCGGACGGGGAGTGCCCGTCCCGTCTGTTTTGAAGACAGCGAAGCCCACCAGGTGCTCGTACGCCTCCGCCGGTCACGCTACTTGCGGGTCATCCGCATCGGGCTACGGTGCTGCCATGGGCACCGCCGCTCCCCTTCTCCCCGACGGCCTCGTCATCGTGGTCAAGAAGGAATGCGCGACGTGCCAGCTCGTCGAGCCGCTGCTCGCACGCATCAAGTCGGAGGCGGGCCCGCTGACCGTGTGGACCCAGGACGACCCCGCGTTCGCGTCGTCAGTGGGCGCGATCCACGACTCTGACCTGGCGGTGTCGTGGCACAACAACATCGAGACCGTGCCGACGCTCATCACCGTGCGCGACGGCAGGGAGACGGGGCGCACGTTCGGCTGGTCGCGTGATGACTGGCGGCGGCTCACCGGCATCGCCGACCTCGGCGAGGACCTGCCCGTGATGCGCCCGGGCTGTGGCTCCATGAGCGTGGACCCGGACATCGTCGACAGGCTGCGCGCCCGGTTCACCGGCGACACTGTCACCGCGCGCCGTGTCGAGTTCTCCGCGGCCGAGGACGAGTTCGAGGCGATGTTCGCCCGCGGCTGGACGGACGGCCTCCCCGTCGTGCCGCCCACGCGCGAGCGCGTCCTGCGGATGCTCACCGGCACCACGCGCGCCCCCGGCGACATCGTGGCGCTCTGCCCGCCGGACCTCGTGGAGCTCACAGTCGAGAAGATCGCCATCAACGCGGTCATGGCGGGTTGCCTGCCCGAGTACATGCCGTGGGTCATCGCGGCGCTCGAGGCGGTGTGCAACGACACCTTCAACATGCACGGCGTGCTCGCAACCACGATGCCCGTCGGTCCCGTCATCGTGTGCAACGGCCCGGGCACGCGCGCCATCGGCATGAACAGCGGGATCAACGTGCTCGGCCAGGGCAACCGGGCGAACTCCACCATCGGCCGCGCGGTGCAGCTGACCGTGCGCAACGTGGGCGGCGGGCGCCCCGGCGAAGTCGACCGCGCCACGCACGGCAACCCGGGCAAGGTCGGGTTCTGCTTCGCCGAGGACGAGCTCTCCTCCCCCTTCACGCCGCTGTCCGAGTGGCGCGGGGTCGCACCGGGCCGCGATGCGGTCACGGTGTTCGCCGGAGAGGGGCCGCGCGGCATGGTGGACCAGCTCGCACGCACGCCGGAGGAGCTGTGCAAGTCGCTCGCGGAGTCGCTCATCCCCCTGCAGCACCCCAAGCTCGTCATCGGCTTCGACGCCATCCTCATCATCAGCCCGGACCACGGCCGCATCTTCCGTGACGCGGGCTGGGACCGCGAGCGGGTGCTCGCCGAGATCACGCGGCTCACCACCCGCCCTGGTGCCGCGCTGCTCCGCGGGGCGGACGGGATGGCGGAGGGGATCCCTCCCCACCTGCGCGACGCAGACCTGCCGAAGTTCAGGCCGGGCGGCCTGCTCATCACCTATGCGGGCGGCGGCGCGGGCCTCTTCTCCAGCATGGTGGCGGGCTGGGCGAACGGCAGCGTCGGCAGCGAACCCGTCACCGTGACGGTCGGGTCGTGACACAATGAGTGCCATGACGGGAACGACGGTGGTGCTCGACCCCACCAACGAGACGCGCCCCGCGGTGCGCCGGGTCCTCGACCGTCCCGCGGACGTGAAGGGTCTCACGGTCGGTCTCCTCGACATCTCCAAGCCCCGCGGCAACGTCTTCCTCGACCGCATCGAGGAGAAGCTCACCGCCCGCGGCGCGACCGTGGTCCGCTACTCGAAGCCCACGTTCACCAAGCCCGCACCCGTCGACCTGCGCCACGAGATCGCCACGCACTGCAACGTGGTCATCGAGGCGCTCGCCGATTGAGGCAGCTGCACGTCGTGCAGTGTGCACGACATCGCTGATCTCGAGTTGCGCGGCGTGCCCGGCGTGTTCGTGGCGACCACCGAGTTCGTCACTGCCGCGGTGGCGCAGGCCTCCGCCCTCGGCATCCCGGACATCAAGCGGGTGTACACGAGCCACCCCATCCAGGACCGCACCGACGACGAGATGGTCGCGCTCGCCGACGCGTATTTCGACGAGATCCTCGCCGCAATCACCGCCTGACACCCGGAACGCACGTCGCCCCCGGGCATGCCGCCGCGCGCCGCGGGTACCCTTGAGTCCCATGTCAACGGCCACCCGCATCCTCGTCCTGCGCCACGGCCAGAGCGAGTGGAACGCGCGGGGCAAGTGGCAGGGCCAGGCCGACATAGACCTCACCGACCTCGGTTGCGAGCAGGCCCGCCGCGCCGCGGACAAGCTGGGCACCTTCGATGCCGTCGCCAGCAGCGACCTGAACCGGGCCAGGGTCACCGCCACGATCATCGCCGATGCCCTCGGGCTGGGATTGCTGGAGGCAGACCCCCGCCTGCGCGAGACGCACGTGGGCGAGTGGGAGGGTCTCACGCACGACGACATAGAGAAGGCCTGGCCCGGCTACCTGAAGGACCACCGGCGTCCGCCCGGGTTCGAGGCCGACGAGTCGATCGTGGCCCGCGTCAGTGCCTCGCTCCACGACCTCGCGGCGATGTTCCCGGGCGGCAGTCTGCTGTGCATCGCCCATGCCGGCGTGCTGCGCGTGATGCGCCGGCACCTCGGGGTGCCCGACACCCGCATCGCGAATCTCGGTGGCTGCGAGTTCACCGTGCGGGCCAGCGGGGGTGCGGTGGACATCACGGCGGGGGACATCGTCGACCTCTTCGAGCACGGAGAGATCGGCGAGGAACTCTGATGCCCGCGCCCGCACGATGAGACTGTTCTCCCGCTTCGTCGCTCCCGACAACTCCCCCGTCGTCCTGCGCAACCTCGACAGGCTCGCGTGGGGCAGGCTCGTGTCGAACGCCTGCTACCGGTTCGCCCCGCCCTTCGTGGCCGTCATCGCGCGCGGCTTCGACGTGAGCGTCGGCCAGCTGGGCATCGCCCTGATGGTGGGCGAGTTCGCCGGTCTCCTCTCCCCGTGGATCGGCAGGCGCGTCGACGCCGCGAACAGGGTGACCGCCATGGCGTTCGGCATGTCCGCCCTGTTCGTGGGCGTGGTGGCGGCTGCGGCCGCACCGAACGTCGCCGTCTTCACCCTCGCGATGTTCGTCATCAGCGCCGCGAAGGTCGTGTTCGACACCGCGCTCATCGTGTGGATCAACGACCACGTCCCGTACGAGCGGCGCGGCCAGGTGGTCGGCATCATCGAGACGTCATGGGCGCTCGGGCTCTTCGTGGGGGTCGCCGCGATGGGTCTCGTGACGGCACTCGTCAACTGGCGGGCGGGGTTCGCCCTCGGTGCCGCGGCCATGGCGGTCACCGGCCTCCTCATCGTGCGGTCGCTCCCCCGCCACGAGGCGCACGCACCGGCCGCGGACGGCCCGCGCGCCCGCCTGCCGCGCAACGGCTGGCTCGTGGTGGCCGCGTTCTTCATGCTGCTCGGCGCCGCCCAGACGGTGGGCATCGTGTTCGGGCCGTGGTTCGAGGACAGCTTCGGGTTCACCAGCGGCGCCATCGTGGCCGTCGTGGTGTCGATGGGCGTGGTGGAACTCGTCGGCAGCATCGGCAGCAGCCGGGTGGTGGACGTGTGGGGCAAGGAGGCGAGCGTGCGCCGCGGCACCGCGCTCATGCTCGCCTCGTGCGCGCTCATGCTTCTCGGGCAGGGTTCGGCGTGGGTCGCGGTGCCCATGGTCGTCGTCTTCTTCCTGGGGTTCGAGTTCGGCATCGTGTGCCTGCTGCCCGTCGCCGCGAACATCGTGCCGGCCGCGAGCGGCGTCGGGCTGGGGACCGCGGTCGGTGCCGGCACGTTCGGCCGTGCCGTGATGAGCAGCGTCGCCACCAACCTCTACGACGCGGTGGGTCCTGCGGGGCCGGCGGTCCTCGCAGCGGCAATGTCGGTCGCCGCAGGCGTGCTCGTGACCGCCTACGAGCGGTCGGTCAGCGGTACCCGTTCGTGATCGGCATGCGCCGGTCCTTGCCGAACGCCTTCTCCGACACGCGCACGCCGGGCGCGCACTGACGGCGCTTGTACTCGTTCACGTCGACGAGCCTGCAGATGCGGCGCACCACGTCCTCGGCGTGCCCCATCGCCACGATCTCCGGCACCGTCCTGTCGCCGTCCACGTAGAGGCGCAGTATCGGGTCGAGTTCCTCGTAGGGAGGCAGGCTCTGGTCGTCGCGCTGGTCGGGACGAAGCTCGGCCGACGGCGGCTTGTCGATGACGGTCTGCGGGATGATCTCGCGGCCGGCGCGCTCGTTGACCCGGCGCGACAGCGCGAACACCTGCAGCTTCAGCACGTCCTTGATGACCGCGTACCCGCCGGCGGAGTCGCCGTAGATGGTGAAGTACCCCACCGCCATCTCGCTCTTGTTGCCGGTGGTGAGCACCATCCAGCCGAACTTGTTCGACAGCGCCATCAGGGTGGTGCCGCGGCACCTGCTCTGCAGGTTCTCCTCCGTGAGGTCCGGGTCGCGGCCCGCGAAGGACGGCTCCAGCATGGCGAGGTACGAGGTGAACGCCGGCTCGATGCTGATGACCCTGTGGTCGATCCCGAGGTTCGCCGCGAGTGCGGCGGCGTCGTCGAGCGAGCCCTGGCTGCTGTAGCGCGACGGCATGGCGACGCCGTGCACGTGGTCCGCACCGAGAGCGTCCACGGCGACGGCCGCGACGATCGACGAGTCGATCCCGCCCGACAGGCCGATCACCACGTCGGTGAACCCGTTCTTCGTGACGTAGTCGCGGGTGCCGGTCACGAGCGCGCGGTGCATGCGGTCGATGTCGGCCTCGAAGGGCTCGATGCGCGCGGGCACGACGGTGCCGCCGGCGAAGTCGATGTCGACCACCTCGAAGTCCGCCTCGAACGAGCGGAGCCTGCACGCCACGTTGCCTGCCGCGTCGAGGACCACGCTCGAGCCCTCGAACACGAGCTCGTCCTGGCCGCCCACCTGGTTCACGTAGACGACGGGCGCACGCGAGGTGCGCGCCCTCTCCGAGAGCATCTCCTCGCGCGCGGTGTGCTTGCCGTCGTGGTACGGGGACCCGTTCACGTTCAGGATGACCTGCGCACCCGCGCGCGACTGCGCCCGCACCGGGCCGTCGGCCGACCAGATGTCCTCGCAGACGGAGATGCCCACGCGCGCCGACGCGACGGTGACGATCCCCGCGACCGTGCCGTTCGACTCCGGCGGGCCGGGGGCGAAGTACCGCTGCTCGTCGAACACCGCGTAGTTGGGCAGCAGCTGCTTGCGGTAGACGGCCATGACCTCGCCGTTGCCGCAGAGCGCGAGTGCGTTGTGGAGACGGTTGTCCCTCGCCTCCACGAAACCGACGAGTGCCCAGCACCCGGTGCCGGCTGTGGTCATGGCGAACTCGGCGAGCGACCGCATGTTGTCCCGCACGAACTGGGGCTTCAGCACGAGATCCTCCGGCGGGTAGCCCGTGACGGCCAGCTCGGGGAAGACGACGATGTCGGCACCTGCCGCCTCCGCGCGGGCGTGGTCGGCGCGCATCCGGGCCGTGTTGCCCGCGAGGTCGCCGACCGTCTGGTTCAGCTGCGAGAGCGCGACCCTCAGGGTCCCGGGCGCCTTACTCACGGGGAAGGCCTTCGTCCGTGGCGCCGCGGTTCACGCCCCCGAGGCTAGCGAGGCGATTATCCACAGGACTTTGCCCGACTCCCGACCATATCTGGCCCGTTTCCTGCCCGTCTTGCGCCCCGGGCAGGCCGTCCCGGGTCGTTTCACACAGCGTTTACAAACCGAACATGGCAAAGAAACTGCCCGCTGACATCCTGAAACCACTACATCAGAGGGACCCCCGGGACCCACGACAGGTAAAGGAAGCCACCGTGCCCATTCAGGCCGAATACATCTGGATCGACGGAACGTCCCCGACGCCGCTGCTGCGCTCCAAGACCAAGGTCATCCCCGACTACGCGGGTGCCCTCACCGACATGCCGATCGACGAGTGGGGCTTCGACGGCTCCTCCACCGAGCAGGCCACCGGCGAGTCCTCCGACTGCATCCTCAAGCCGGTGTTCCACTGCGCCGACCCGATCCGCGGCGGCAAGAACATCCTCGTGCTCTGCGAGGTGCTCCTCGCGTCCACCGGCGAGCCCCACCCCACGAACACCCGTGCGGCCGCTGCCGCGGCGCAGGCCAAGTTCAAGGACCAGGAGATGTGGTACGGCATCGAGCAGGAGTACACGATGCTCCGCCTCGACGGCACCCCGTACGGCTTCCCCGTGGGCGGCTACCCGAAGCCCCAGGGCCCGTACTACTGCGGCGTCGGCGCCGGCCGCGTCGTCGGCCGCGACATCATCGAGCTGCACACCCAGGCCTGCATCGACGCCGGCCTGCGCATCTCGGGCACCAACGCCGAGGTCATGCCCGGCCAGTGGGAGTTCCAGATCGGGCCCGGCGACGCACTGACCGTCTCCGACCACATGTACGTCGCCCGCTGGCTGCTCCACCGCATCGCCGAGGACTTCGACGTCGTCATCTCGTTCGACGCCAAGCCCGAGAAGGGTGACTGGAACGGCGCAGGTGCGCACACCAACTTCTCCACCCGCGCGATGCGCGAGAACTACGACGCGATCATCGCGGCGTGCGAGAAGCTGGGCACCCGCGTGATGGAGCACGTGGAGAACTACGGCCACGACATCCAGAGCCGCCTCACCGGCAAGCACGAGACGGCCCCGTGGAACAAGTACTCCTACGGCGTGTCGAACCGCGGCGCGTCGGTGCGCATCC
>CAZZFB010000085.1:0-6706 GCA_964653385.1 uncultured Bifidobacterium sp.
GCGCGTTCGGGGGTGCAGCGTCGTCGCGCCAGCTGCAGCTGGGGCTCACGGAGTATTTCGTGGCCTCCGGCGAGTGGTGGCGGGTCATCACCGCGGGCTTCCTCCACTACGGGGCCCTGCACATCGCCATGAACATGCTGCTGCTGTACCAGCTGGGGTCGCTGCTCGAGCCCGTGCTCGGCAGGGGCAGGTTCGTGCTCCTCTACTTCGCCTCCATGGTCGGTGGTTCCTTCGGCGCGCTGCTGCTCTCGCCGGATGCGCTGACCGGCGGGGCGAGCGGAGCGGTGTTCGGCCTCATGGGCGCGGCGGCGGTCGCGCTGCTGCACCGGGGCGTGAACCCGATGCAGACGGGCATCGGCACCACGCTCGTGCTGAACCTCCTCATCACGTTCGCGATCCCGGGCATCTCGATCGGCGGCCATCTCGGGGGTGTGATCGTGGGCGCGGGCGCCGGTTACGTGATGTTCGACCCGTCGATCAACCGCCAGATGCCGTGGGCGACGTGGGCGGCACCTGTGGCCGCCATCGGTGCGTGCCTGTTCGCGATCGCGGCGATCGTCTAGCCGACCGCGGAACGGCGCTGCTCGGGCGTCAGGCGCATCCCCGTCTCGCGCAGCTTCGTCACGATCTCGCGGCTCGGCACCTCGACCGCGCCGTGCAGGACCGCGCGCTCCCGCACGTGCTCCGGGAGGTCGTAGTGGTCCCCCTGGAAGCCGCGGCGCGGCACCTCGAGCAGCTCGGCGAACGCGTGCAGCTCGTCCAGGGAGTGGTCGCTGATCATGTGGCACCACATCAACCCGCGGTGCGGCCAGCGGCACTGGTCCACGTAGATCATCGGTTGCCGAGCATAGGTGGGAGCCGGCACACGGGCGCGGGAGGCACGGGGCGGGCCCGGTCATGCTTGACTGGAGCCGTGACCGCAGTGAAGACGATGCCCGCACAGGTCCGGCCGGACACCGAGATCACCCCCGAGACGGGCGAGCCCGTGGTGGCCCACATCGTGAAGACAGAACCCGGCGAGAACGCCGCCGCGAAGGTCCTGGAGGCGCGCATCAACGGCACCCCGCTCGAGGCCCTGTGCGGCCACGTGTGGGTCCCCTCGCGCGACCCGAAGCAGGTGCCGGTCTGCCAGAAGTGCAAGGACATCTACGACACGTACCGCATGTTCAACGAGGGCCTGAACGAGACACCGGACGAATGACGCGGAGGTTCCGTCCCGCGGTCCGCGGTCTCGTGGTCGACGCGCACGACCACGTGCTGATGGTGCGCCTGGTCTTCCCGCAGGGTGCGTACTGGGTGCTGCCCGGCGGCGGCATCGACGAGGGCGAGGACGTCCTCGATGCGCTGCGCCGCGAGCTGCTCGAGGAGACGGGCCTCGCGGACCCCGTCATCGGTGCGCACGTGTGGAACCGTCTCCACGAGTTCAGGCTGGTCGACGGCGACGGGACGGTGTGGCACGGCCAGCGCGAGTCCGTGTTCCTCGTGCGCACGGAGCGCTTCGTCCCCGCCCCCGCCTTCTCCGACGAGCAGCTGCGGGCCGAGAACCTGCACGAGCACCGCTGGTGGTCGGTGGACGAGATCGCCGCGTACGACGGCACCGACCTGTTCGCCCCGCGCGACATCCACGTGCACGTCGCCGCGGTGCTGGCGGGCGGCCCGCCCTCCGGGCCGTTCGAGATCCACCAGGTGAACTGACGGGACGGCTCAGCGGAAGTCGCGGCTGGGCACCGACGCCGGCGCGAAGAGCGGCGAGATCGACTCCGCCACCACGTTCACCACCCCGTCGGCGCACTCCACGCGGCCGCGCACCAGCAGGGCCGACGCATCCCTGGCCACGGCACGGTGCCGGGCCCAGCACCCCTTCGAGCAGACCACGTTGATGAGGCCCGTCTCGTCCTCGAGGCTGATGAACGTGGCGCCGCGCGCGGTCATCGGCCGCTGGCGGTGCGTGACCACGCCGGCCACCAGCACGCGGTCACGGTGCGGCACGGCGCCCAGCTGCGCCGCCGTGAGCACGCCCTTCTCCTGCAGCTGCGTGCGCAGGAACACCGTGGGGTGGCCGTCCGGCGAGATGCCGGTGGCCCACAGGTCGGCGATGGCCTCCTCCACTGGCTCCATCCCGGGCAGCACCGGCGTCGACTGCACCCCGGTGACGCCCTGCAGCGTCATCGCACCGCCGGTGTGCGCGCCCGCCTCCCACAGCGCGTCGCGCCGCGCGTCGCCGAACGACTCGCCGAACGCGCCGGCGGTGGCGAGCGCCTCGATCTGCCTGCGCGTGAGCTGCGGCACGCGGCGGCCGAGGTCGTCCATGGATGCGTACGGGCGGCCCTGCGCCACGGCGCGCGCGAGCTCTGCACCGATGCCGCGCACGGAACCGATGCCGAGGCGCACGGCGAGACCGCCGGCGGACTCCCCGCACTCCTCCAGGGTGGCGACGTCGGCGGAGGCGTTGATGTCCGGCGTGCGCACGAGCACGCCGTGGCGGCGCGCGTCGCGCACCAGCGTGTGGGGCGACCAGAAACCCATCGGCTGGGCGTTCAGCAGCGACGCACAGAACACCGCCGGCTCGTGCAGCTTGATCCACGAGGAGGCGTACACCAGGTAGGCGAAGCTCACCGAGTGGCTCTCGGGGAAGCCGTAGTTGGCGAAGGCCGCCATCTTGTCGAAGATCTCGTCGGCGACGGCACCCGTGATGCCGCGCTCCGCCATCCCCCCGTACAGGCGCACCTTCAGTCGCTCCATCCGCGCGCGCGACCGCTTGGACCCCATGGCCTGGCGCAGCTGGTCCGCCTCGCTGGGGGTGAAGCCGGCGACGTCGATCGCCATCTGCATGAGCTGCTCCTGGAAGAGCGGCACGCCGAGCGTCTTGCCGAGGGAGTTCTCGAGCAGCGGGTGCAGGTACGTCACGGGCTCCTTCCCGTTGCGCCGGCGGATGTACGGGTGCACCGAGCCGCCCTGGATGGGGCCCGGCCGGATCAGGGCGATCTCCACCACGAGGTCGTAGAAACGGCGCGGCTTCAGGCGCGGCAGCGTGGACATCTGCGCGCGCGACTCGATCTGGAACACGCCCACCGTGTCGGCGCGGCACAGCATGGCGTAGACCTCGTCCTCCTGGGGCAGTGCGGCGAGGTCGACCGTGCGGCCCCTGTGCTGCTCGATGAGGCGCACCGCGTTGCCGAGCGCGGACAGCATGCCGAGTCCGAGCAGGTCGAACTTGACGAGACCCACGGCGGCGCAGTCGTCCTTGTCCCACTGCAGCACGCTGCGGTTCTCCATGCGCGCCCACTCCACGGGGCACACCTCGATGATGGGCCTGTCGCAGATGACCATGCCGCCCGAGTGGATGCCGAGGTGGCGCGGCATGTTCTCCACCTCCGCCGCCATCTCCAGCACGAGGTCGGGGATGCCGTGGTCGTTGTTCGCCGCGGTGACGGCGACGGTCCCCCACGCGTCCACCTGCTTGCTCCACGAGTCCTGCAGTCCGGGCCCGTGGCCGAGCGCACGCGCCATGTCGCGCACGGCGGAGCGCGAGCGGTAGGTGATCACGTTCGCCACCTGCGCGGCGTGGTGCCTGCCGTGGCGCGCGTACACGTACTGGATGACCTCCTCGCGGCGCCCGCTCTCGATGTCGATGTCGATGTCGGGCGGGCCGTCCCGCTCCGGCGAGAGGAAACGCTCGAACAGCAGCCCGAGCGACACCGCGTCCGCCTTGGTGATGCCGAGGGAGAAGCACACCGCGCTGTTGGCGGCGCTGCCGCGGCCCTGGCACAGGATCCCGTTCTCCCCGCAGAAGCGCACGATGTCCCACACCACGAGGAAGTACCCGGCGAAGCCGAGCGTCTCGATGACGGAGAGCTCGTGGTCGATGGTGCGCCACGCACGTGCGCGCAGGGAGAGGTCTTCCGCGCTGTCGGAGGGGCGCGACCCGTAGCGGCGGGTGGCGCCGGCATCCACCAGGTTGCGCAGGTGCTGCATCTCGGTGAGGCCGTCCGGGCACGGGAACGGCGGCAGGGACGGCGCCACCAGGGAGAGGTCGAACGCCGTCTCCGCGCCGATGCGCGCCGCGTTCGCCACGGTGCCCGGGTACCTGGCGAAACGGCGCTCCTGCTCCGCGCCGGAGCGCAGGTACGCCGTCGCCGCCGGCGAAAGACTGTGGTCGACGTCGTCCAGGGCGGCACGCTGGTTCACCGCGGCGAACGCGGTGGCCAGGCGGTGCTGCGCCGGCACCGCGTACGACACGTTGTTGGTGGCCACGCACTGCAGGTCGAGCCGGGCCGCCATGCGCACGAACTGGTCGTTGCGGATGGTGTCGACCGGGTCGCCGTGGTCCCACAGCTCCACGAGGACGTTCTCCGCGCCGAACGCGCACACCGTCTGTGCCAGCACGCGCTGCGCGGACGACGGCCCGTGCCGCTCGAACGCGCGCACGAGCGCGCCGTCGCGGCCGCCCGTGAGCACGAGGCAGTGCCCGCGCACCGTGCGCGCGACGTCACCCACGAGGAACACCGGCTCGTTCTTGCTGCCGGCCAGCTGCCCCTCGCTGATCGCGCGGGCCATGCGCGCGTACCCGGCGGTCCCCTTCGCCAGGAGCACGAGGTCACCGTCGTCCGCCCCCTCGAACCCGCCGCACCCGATCTCGGTGCCGAACACGGTGGGCAGGCCCACGGCGCGCGCGGCCTCCGCGAAGCGCACCACGCCGTAGAGACCGTTGCGGTCCGTCAGCGCGAGTGCGTCGAGCCCGAGCGCGGCGGCGCACTCGGCGAGCTGCTCGGGGTGCGCCGCGCCCTGCAGGAAGGAGAAGTTCGAGCGGCAGTGCAGCTCTGCGTACGGCACGCCGCCGTGCCGGCGCTCCACGCCCGGCTCGAACGGCTGGCGCTTGGCACCGAGCGCCGGGCCGTCACCGCCGCCGTTCCAGGACGCCGACGACGGGGCCCGCCCGTTCGACAGGCGTGCCTCCAGTTCGTTCCACGGCATGGGCGGGTTGCTGAACCCCATAGGGTCCGAAGCGTACCGAACATATGTTCGTATCGGAAGGGGTCAGGCCTTGCCCAGCAAGGCCCTGGCGGCGCGCAGAGCCCCCGCGAGGCCCGCATCAGCCATGGCACCGGCCTCCTCCCAGGTGAACCACCCCACCTGGCTGCTCTCGCCGTCGGCCGGCCGCGGGGTCACCTGCGGGGCCCGCAGCAGGTAGCGCAGGTCGAGGTGCGTGTGCCCCTTCGGGCCGGGGTGCACGTCGACATGGAAGAGCAGGCCGCCCTCCGTCTCGTGGCGCACGGGCACACCGATCTCCTCGGCCGCCTCGCGCAACGCACCGTCGGCGGGTGACTCCCCCGGCTCGATGTGTCCGCCGGGCTGCAGCCACATGCCGAGGCGCTTGTGCAGGTGCAGTGCCGTCACCGTGCCGTCGTCACTGGCGAGGATGCCCGATGCGGTGATGTGCACGGGGTCCGCGTGCTCGTCGAACGGGTCGCGCAGCGTGGGCACGACGGAGAGGAACGTTGCGATCGACTCGCGCTCGCGTTCGTCGACAGGTGCGAAATCAGAAAGATGCTGAATCAGTTCATCAATTGACACACGACAAGTATTGCACTTTCTAAAAAGTGAACGCACAAAGTTGAGACTTTTGCAAAGAGAATTAGTAGCAAATAAGTCAATGATTACGGGCCTAAGTGGCATCACCCCGATGTGTGAACGTCATGTTCTGACGCTATGGTCTCGGCCGTCACTCAACCACGACATCAGAAGGAGCGACGGCGATGACCAACACACTTCACCCGAACGGAACAGGTGCATTTCTCTGCGAAGCAGAGAGCAAGAAGATGTTCACCCACGACCGAGCAACCCGGCATGCACGGCAGTTGCGCCGCACCAAGGAATCCAACCATGCCGCCTACCACTGCGGCGCATGCGGCTACTCCCACATCGGAAGTTCCGATTCCCGCCGCTCGCGTCGACGAAGACGCCACCGCGACACAAGACATGCGCGCACGCGATCCGATCGGGGTGCCCGATGAAGTGGGGCATCCGACAACTCATTGCGTCACTCAGAACGGATGCAACAGATCCCTACCAGAAGCTCGTACCCGATGGCGTGGTTGACCTGTCCGAGGTGATCAACCCGCTGGTCGGCATTGCGTCTACCGGCAGGGTGGTGAACGAATTCGAGGAATACAACCTTGCTCGTCACGCTGCAGATCTACTGCAGCGCTTCCTCCCGATGTCCAAGCCGACCAAGAAGGACCTGGAAAACACGATCCTGGGCATTCTGACCGTGCACTTTGCGGCCCTTCGAGAAATGGTTGCCATCAAACCGGACGTCTCCATCGATGAGATCCTGAGCGGTGCATTCTCGGACGAGAAGATGAGGAATCTTCAGGACGAATTCAAGGCTGTCCCGGTCAGCATCTCGCAGGACGGCGGAGTGCGGCCGTTGTTTGGGATCATGAAGATCTTCTCCCGGCCGATTCCCAGGACCGTGCAGTCGATCCTCGGTCCCGCTATCCGCAAGATGAGCAAACTCGAGTTCTTCATTCACAAGGAACTCGGTGAGTTTCACCCTGACCCCGATGACGACATCGACGGCGAAGCGGAGGACGAATGGACCGACGACGATGACTGGGACGACGACGATGCGTCTGACGAAGACGACTAGTCGCCGCGCGTGACACACCCCATTCGTACCATGTGCGCCATGTAGTTCTCCGTG
>CAZZFB010000086.1:0-6582 GCA_964653385.1 uncultured Bifidobacterium sp.
AATGTGACGAATCCGCTGCGCACCCTCTCAACCTAGGTGATGGGAGACCGCGCGCACGACAGGCCGAACAAGTGGGGTCAGACCTTGCTGTCGCGGCCGGCCCAGAACGGTGCCCGCAGTTCGCGCTTCAGGATCTTGCCCGAGCCCGTCTTGGGCAGCTCATCGAGCCACGACACGGACCGAGGAATCTTGTAGTTGGCCAGGTTCGCCCGGGCGTGCTCGATGACGTCATCGTCCGTGAGGGAGGAACCAGGGCGACGCACGACGACCGCATGGACCGTCTCGCCCCACTCCTCGCTGGGGATGCCGAAAACCGCCGACTCGTAGATGTCATCGTGGTTCTCCAGGCAGGCCTCGATCTCGGCCGGGTAGATGTTCATGCCTCCCGAGATGATCATGTCCTTCTTCCGGTCGCAGATGTAGAAGTACCCCTCGTCATCCCGGTACGCGATGTCACCGACGGTCTGGAAACCCTCCCGGCGGTCGGCCAGGAACTTGTCGTGCTGCTTGTAGTAGTCCGCGAACACGGACGCACTGCGCACGAACAGCTCGCCTGTGCAGTCGGGGCCGGTTCCCGTGACCTCGTTGCCGTCGTCGTCGAACAGACGAATCTCCACGCCGGGGGCGGGTTTCCCGCACGAACCGGGCTTGCGGAGCTGGTCCTCGGGCCGCAGGACGCAGTTCACCCCGAGTTCGGTGCTGCCGTACACCTCGAAGAGCGACTCGGCGGGGAAATCCCGCAGGTACATCTTCTTGAGCGTGAAGCTCCACGGAGCGGCATTCGCGATCATCCGTCGCATGGACGACACGTCGTAGCGGGCCTTCACCTCGTCGGGCAGGTTGCAGATCATCCTGATCGGGGTCGGTGCGCTGAACGTGCTCGACACGCCGTACGTGCTCACGAGCCGGAGCCAGTCCTCGGGGTCGAACTTGCGCTGCACGACGACCGTCTGGCCCATGGCCTGGGCGGTGTTCATGAAGCCCCCCGGGCCGCTGTGGTACAGCGGGCCGGTGGTGAGGTACACGTCATCGGGCGTGTACCCGATGTGGGCGAGGAGTGCGGCTCCTGTCGCCCTCGCCTCGTCGCTCGACGAGCCCGAACGGAACGCTCCCTTCGGCTTGCCCGTGGTCCCGCTCGTGTAGATCATGGTCGCACCGGGCTCCGTTCCCTCGGGCACGCCCGGCTCGGTTGCCGGTGCCGCGGCCATCAGGTCGTCGGCCGACTCCATCCCCCCGGGCGCGGTACCGTCGAACACGAGGATGTTGGTGACCTTGGGGATGTGCGGCCTGATTCGCTCGAACATCTGGGCGAACTCGGCATCCACGTACACCACGGTCGCATCGCAGTGGTCCGTCACGTAGGCAGCCTCGTCGTCCGACAACCGGTAGTTGAGCGGCACCGCGGTGACCCCGAGCTTGCGTGCCGCGTTCACCATGGTCACGATCCCGAGCGAGTTCTGGCCGCACCACACCACCTTCGAGTCGGGCGCGGCCACGCCCATCCCGGAGAGCACGTTGGCAAGACGGTTCGCGCGTTCATTCAGTTCGCCGAAACCCACGATGATCGGTGCATGACCCGGACGGTCGTCGACGACCGCGGGCTTGTCCGGTTGTGCCTGTGCGTGGAGCGAAAGTACGTCAGCCATGCCCATGTCGTATCACGAGCGGGGCACCCCGCCGGACGGAGCCTCCCCCGGCCCGCGCCGGCATGGCACACTCTCGTCATGGCGCAGAACCCTCTCCGGAGCCTGGACTGGCGCAAGTGGTTCGACCAGATGCTCCCCCAGACGCTCCAGGTCGCGACATGGCTGCTCTACATCAACGGGGCGTTCGCCATCCTCGACTGGATCGACCGCAGCGACATTTACGGGATCTGGCGCTGGTACGGAGGGATAGGCGGCGTGATCGCGCCGTTCGCCTGCCTGTCGTACGTGGCGGCTGGTCTTCTCATGGCCAACGGGCGGAAGCTCGGCTGGCAACTGGCGATAGCGGCGTCGCTCTCCCCCGTCGCCCTCAGGGCGCTGCTCAAGTTCCAGCACGAGACAGGCCTGCCTCTCTCGTGGGTGATCACCCAGCGCAACCTCGTCTCGTTCCTGTTCGAGGCGGCACTGGTCGCACTGCTGCTGCACCCGATGTCACGCACCCACGCCGCCCGCTGGTTCCGCTGACCCGCCCGGCCCGGCCGTGTGCCACACTGGCGCGATGGCACGACACATCGAGAGCATCGAGGCACTCAAGGGCCTCATCGGCGAGCACATCGGGTACTCCGAGTACATGACGATCGACCAGGAGCGGGTGAACCTCTTCGCCGACGCGACCGGCGACCACCAGTGGATCCACATCGACGTCGAGAAGGCGAAGTCAGGTCCCTTCGGGGGCCCCATCGCGCACGGTTACCTCACACTGTCGCTCGGGCCGGTGCTGCTGCCCCAGGTGTTCTCCGTGGGCGGCATCGCCATGGGCGTGAACTACGGGGCCAACAAGGTCCGCTTCATGTCGCCGGTGCCCGTCGGTGCGCGCCTGCGCGCGGGCGTGAAGGTGCTGGCGGTCGACGACGTGGCCGGCGGCGCCCAGGTGACCCTGGAGACGACCTTCGAGTGCGAGGGCGCACCGAAGCCCTCCTGCATCGCCGAGGTCATCTTCCGCTACTACTCAGCCTGAGCCGCGGGGCCCGGGAGAATCTCAGCCCGGGCCGGACGGTTCAGCGGAAGTTCGGCATGACGTGCCGCGCGAACAGCTCGAGCGTCTCGGTGCTCGGGTAGTCCGGGCACCAGGGCACGAACCCGGTGCAGCCGGCGTCGAGGTAGCGCTGGATCTTCTCCGAAACCTGCTCGGGCGTGCCCACGAGCGCCTTCGCCCGCCAGGACTCGGCGGGCTCGCCCCACAGGCTGCGTGAGCCGGCCTCGATGATCTCCTTCTCCGTCTCGCGGATGAAGACCTCCGAGGAGACGGTCTTGCGGATGGTCTCCTCGTCGCGGCCGATGGCCGCGCAGTGGCCCTTCAGGATCTCGCGCTTGCGCACGAACTCCTCCACCGAGCTCCCGAAATTGGACACGTCGGCGTGCTCCGCCACCACGCGCAGGGTCACCTTCTCGCCGCCGCCGCCGATCCACACGGGCGGAGTCGGCTGCTGGAGCGGCTTCGGGTCGCAGTTCGCCCTCTCCATCTTGTAGTACTTGCCGTCGTACGTGGTCTCCGCGTTGGTCCACATGGACTTCACGATCTCCACGGTCTCGCGCAGCATCCCGATGCGGTCGGACGGCTTCTTGAACTCGTAGCCGTACCCGCGGTACTCGTTCTCGTACCAGCCCGCTCCGATGCCCCAGTCCAGGCGGCCGCCCGATATCACGTCGACGGTGGACGTGATCTTCGCGAGCAGACCGGGGTTGCGGTAGCTGTTGCAGCCGACCATCTGCCCCAGACGGATGCGGGAGGTGCGCTGGCTGATCGCGGCGATCGTGGTCCAGCACTCGAAGACCGCCTCGTGGGCGGGCACGGGGACGTTGTGGAAGTGGTCGTACACCCAGATGGAGTCGAAGCCGAGCTGCTCGGCCAGCACCGCGATCTCCACGGCCTTGTTCCACTTGTTCTCGGCACCCTCGATGCCGGCAAGTTCCATCTTCCATCCCTGCGGGACGAAGACACCGAAGAGCGGGGCGTGGGGGCTGTTCGACATGGTCCCTCCTTCCGCGGCGAGGTTATCGTTCGGGGATGACGCAGTTCGTGCCCGCAACGATCGGCATGGCCGAGATCCACGAGGCCATCGCAGCCACGCGACCCGACCAGGAGTGCCTGGTGTTCCGCGACAAGCGCTTCACGTGGGCGGAGGTGACGGAGAGGACCAGGCGGCTGGCCAACCATCTCGCCGCGCAGGGGCTCGGTTGCTCCGCGGAGCGGGACGCCCTGCCCAACTGGGAGAGCGGCCAGGACCACCTCGCGATCTACCTGCACAACGGCAACGAGTACCTGGAAGCGATGCTCGGCGCGTGGAAGGCGCGCGTGGCGCCGTTCAACGTGAACTACCGCTACGTGGCCGAGGAGCTGAAGTACCTGCTCACCGACTCCGGCGCGACCGCGATCGTGGTGCACTCGCGCTTCACCCCGCTCCTCGCGGAGGTGCGCGCGGACCTGCCCCGCCTGCGCGTCATCCTCCAGGTGCCCGACTCCTCCGGCGAGCCCCTCATGGAGGGTGCCGTCTGGTACGAGGACGCGCTCTCGCGGGCCTCAGCCGACAAGCCCGCAGCCGGGTACAGCGGGGACGACCTCTACATCCTCTACACGGGAGGCACCACGGGCATGCCGAAGGGCGTGCTGTGGCGCAACGCCGATGCCGTCGTCGAGTGCTTCGGCGGCAACAAGGAGGCGACCACGCTGGAGGAACACGTGACGGCCGCGGCCGGCGGCCTGCGTGCCCTCCCCTGCCCTCCGTTCATGCACGGGGCGGCCCACTGGATCGCCATGCGCACCTGGCTCTCCGGCGGCACGATCCTCGTGCAGTCCGTGCCCGAGCGGCTCGACCCAGAGGACATCTGGGGCCTGGTGGAGCGGGAGAAGGCGAACTTCCTCCTCATCGTGGGTGATGCCTTCGCGCGCCCCCTGCTGGACGGTCTCGCGGCGGGCTCGTACGACCTCACAGGCCTGCTCAGCATCCTCAGCGGCGGCGCGCCGCTGTCCGCGCACCTGAAGGAGGAGTTCCTCTCCCACGTCCCGCACGTGCTCCTCGTGGACGGGCTGGGGTCATCGGAGGCCGGCGGCCAGCTGTCGCAGGTCGCGGCGAGCGGGTCCGCCAGCACGGGCACGTTCCCGTGGGCACCGCAGAACCACATCCTGTCCGAGGACATGACCCGTGTCCTCGAGGCGGGCCACGAGGAGCTCGGCTGGCTCGCCAAGAGCGGCCGCCTGGCACTCGGCTACCTGCACGACGAGGCCAAGACGAAGCGCACCTACCCAGTGGTGGACGGCGTCCGCTACGTGGTGCCCGGCGACCGTGCCCGTCTGACCGCGGACATGATGATCGAGATGCACGGCCGCGACTCCGTCACCATCAACTCGGGCGGCGAGAAGATCTTCGCCGAGGAGGTAGAGGCCGCGGTCAAGGCGCACCCCGACGTGTACGACTGCGTCGTCGCGGGCCGCCCGAGCGAGCGCTGGGGCAACGAGGTCGTGGCGATCGTGCGGCTGAAGGACGGCCGTTCACCCGACGAGGCAGGGCTCCTCAGCGAGGCGGAAAAGCACGTGGCGCGCTACAAGCTGCCGAAGGCCTTCGTGTTCGTGCCGGAGATCGTGCGCTCGCCTGCCGGCAAGGCCGACTACCGCTGGGCCAAGCAGACCGCCGTCGACGCCGCCGGCTGACCGCCGCGGCGGCTACAGGGGGAGGCTCCCCGTGGCCGACCACGTGGACTTGTGGTCGGTGTAGGCCTTGATCGCCATCTGGGCGATGCGCATCTGGTGGATCTCGTCCGCACCGTCGGCGAACCTCGCCCAGCGGGCGTTCTGCAGCATGTTCGCGAGCGGCGTGTCCGTGGAGTAACCGAGGGCGCCGTGCACCTGGATCGCACGGTCGATGATGCGGTTGAGGCTGTTCGCCACGAAGTGCTTGGCCATGGAGACCTCGTTGCGGAAGTCGACGCCCTTGTCGATGAGGTACGCGGCGTGCAGCACCATCAGCTTGCACTGGTACAGCTCCATCGTGGAGTCGGCGATCATCCACTGCACGCCCTGCTTCTCCGCCAGGTACGACCCGTGCGAGTAGCGGTTGAGGGAGCGGTCGACCATCATGTCGAGCGCCGTCTCGGCCTGGGCGATCCAGCGCATGCAGTGCGCCAGGCGTGCCGGCCCCAGGCGGTACTGGCCGAGCCTGTGCCCGTTGCCGCGCCCGCCGAGCACCTGCCGGTCGTGCACGCGCAGGTCGCTGATGACGATCTCGGAGTGACCCGTGGAGCCGTGCATGGTCTCCACCTCGCGCACGTCGTTCCAGCCCTCCGTCGGGATGTCGACGATGAACGCGGTGTTCGCCCCGCGCGAGCCCTCGGGCACGTCCATCTCCGTGCGCGCGATGAGGATCGCGAACTTTGCCCGGCGGGCGCCGGAGATGAACCACTTGTGGCCGTTGATGACCCACTCGTCGCCGTCCTTGATGGCGTGCGTGCGGATGAGCGTGGGGTCGGAGCCCGCAACCTCCGGCTCGGTCATGGCGAAGCACGACGACGTCGTTCCGTTCAGGAGCGGCTTGAGGTACTTCTCCTTCTGCTCGTCGTTCGCCCAGTGGAGGAGGGTGTGCATGTTGCCCTCGTCGGGCGCCTGGCAGTTGAAGACCCACGGCCCGACGCGCGTCTTGGCCGCCTCGGACTGCACCATCGCGAGGGCAACGTGCCCGAGGCCCATGCCGCCGTACTCCTTCGGCATGTGGGGCAGCCACAGGCCCTGGCGCACGGCCTCCTTCCGCAGACCCATCAGGGCCTTGATGTAGTTGCCGCGCTCGGAATCCTCCATCTCGTCGCGGTGCCCGAAGGGCTCCATCGCGGGCTTGATGACGTCGTCGACGAAGCTGCGCACCCTGGTGCGGATCTCCTCGTGCTCCGG
>CAZZFB010000087.1:0-6523 GCA_964653385.1 uncultured Bifidobacterium sp.
GCGGACGATGCCCTCGCCGACCGCATCGAGGAGATCGGCACTGCCGCCTTCATCGACGAGTGGCTCGCCAACCCGATGTTCTCCGGCCTCACGCCCGAGATGGCCATGCGGGACGAGAGGCTGCGCAACTCCCCCCGCGGGCTCGCGGACTCGCTGCGCCACGCCGGGACCGGCACCCAGGAGAATCTGTGGCCGCTGCTGCCCGGACTCTCGGTGCCGACGCTCGTCATCACCGGCACCCGCGACGCGAAGTTCACCGAGATCGGCGGGCGCATTCACCGCGCCGTCGCCGGCAGCGTCCACGCGCAGGTCAAGGGCGCAGGCCACACCGTGCACCTGGAGGCCCCGGCCCTGACCGCCCGGATGATTCTCGACTGGCTGCTCACGCCACGGCGATGAAGAGGCCCGCGGCATAGGCGGCACCGAACACGAGCTGCGCGCGCCCCACCGCACCGAGGACCGGGATGAGGTCGCGGCCGGTGGCGCCCGACCTCACGTCACGCACGGCCGGCCAGGCGGCGGCGACACCCACGATGCCCACGAGTGCGCCGGCACCCTCCGCAGCCGCCGAGGCAGCCACGAGAACCGCGGCGGCCAGGAAGAGGGACACGAACAGCCCCCGGGTGGTCCTGTCCCCCAGCCGCACGGCGAGAGTCCTCTTTCCCGCGACCGTGTCGCCCGGTATGTCGCGCAGGTTGTTGATGACGAGCAAAGCGCACGCGAAGCAACCCGCCGCACTTCCCGACACCAGCATCGTCCCGGTCAGCCTCTCCGCGACCACATAACCGGTTCCTGCCGTGGCCACCAGGCCGAAGAACACGAACACGAAGACCTCGCCGAGACCCGCGTACCCGTAGGGACGGGGCCCGCCCGTGTACAGCCACGCAGAGGCAATCGCCGCCGCACCGACGACCAGCAGCCACCACGTCGTCACGGCCGCGAGGAGAAGCCCGGCTGCTCCCGCGGCACCGAACGCAAGAAAGGCCGCCTGCTTCACCCGTGACGCCCGGGCCGCCCCGGAGCCGACCAGTCGCAGCGGCCCGACACGGACCTCGTCGGTGCCGCGGATGCCGTCGCTGTAGTCATTCGCGTAGTTGACGCCCACCTGCAGTGCAAGGCTCACGACGAGCGCGGGGAGCACCCTCCACCATGCGGCTCCGTCCGCGCCGGCGGCGCACGCGGCCCCCACCGCGACCGGCACGACTGCGGCGGGGAGAGTGCGGGGCCGGGCGCCCTCCCACCACATCCGCAGTCCGGTCGGGAGGTCGGCAGCACCAGTCACGCCTCCAGTGTCCCATTCCCGCCCCGCCCGACGGGGAACCCCAATACGCTCACGGCGTGAACGAACTGGTCTGCCTCGATCTGCCGCTCGGCGACCGCTTCGTCACCGAACTCAGGCGCGCATGGGATGCCGGCGATGCCGTGTTCCCGCTGGACCAGCGGCTCCCCCGGGCGGCACGGCAAGCGCTGGTGGACAGCATCGCGCCGACCCGGATCGTCGACGCCAACGGCAGCAGCGCGAACGCAGGCAGGCCGGTGGAGGCGGGCGACGCTCTCGTCGTCGCCACGAGCGGCAGCACGGGGCAACCGAAGGCGGCTGTTCTCACCCACGAGGCGGTCAGGGCAAGTGCCGTCGCCGTGCACGCCAGGCTCAGGGTCGGCCCGGGCGACACGTGGTTCGCCTGCCTTCCGCCTGCCCACGTGGGCGGCCTGTCGGTCGTGACGCGCAGCATCGTCACGGGCACGCGCCTTGTCACCGCGGCGTCGTTCTCGCCGGAGGCCTACGAGTCCGCGGCCCGCGACGGTGCGACGCTCGTCTCCCTGGTCCCGACGGCGCTCCTGCGGGTGGACCCGGGCCTGTACCGCGTCGTCGTGCTCGGCGGTTCGAGACCGCCGTCCCCGCGCCCCTCGAACTGCATCGCCACCTACGGGATGACGGAGACGGGCAGCGGTGTCGTCTACGACGGCGTCCCGCTCGACGGCGTGGAGACGAGGATCGTGGACGGCATCATCCATCTCCGGTGCCCGATGCTGATGCGCTGCTACCGCGACGGTTCGTCACCCGTGGATGCCGACGGATGGCTGAGGACGGGCGACATGGGTTCGCTCAACGATGACGGCACGCTCCGCGTGGACGGCCGTGAGGGCGACCTGATCATCACGGGCGGTGAGAACGTGTGGCCCGAGCCCGTGGAGGCGGCAATCGACACGCACCCCGCCGTCATCGAGTCGTGCGTGGTCGGGGTGGACGACCCGGAGTGGGGCCAGGCAGTCCATGCATTCGTGGTTGTCCGGCGCGACCTCACTCTCGAGGCAGTGCGGGAGTTGGTCAAAGAGACACTGCCGGCGCACTGCGCACCGAAGCACCTCCACGTGGTGGAGAGCATCCCGAGGACGGCGCTCGGTAAACCGATGCGCAGGGCACTTGCCGCCTCGGTGGGCTGACGGCACGCGCCGTTGCGTACGCTCGCGAGGTGACGGAGAACGAGACTCGGCTCCCGGTTGCCTACTGGCGGCAGTTCGCCGCCTCGGCGGTGTCGAACCTCGGCGACGGCGCGAACGCGGCGGCCATGCCGCTGCTCGCCATCACTCTCACGGAGGACCCGCGCCTCATCAGCCTGGTCGCGTTCTCGTCCATGGTTCCCTGGCTCGTCCTCAGCCTCCCCGCCGGGGTGTGGCTCGACAGATGGGAGACGCGGAGGGTCATCATCACCGCCACGGCAGTGCGGGCGGTGATGTACGGCCTGATCGCGGTTCTCGTCGCCACGGACACCGTGCGGATCTGGTCGTTGCTCGCCGCGCTGCTGGTCATCGGGTGCGCTGAGGTCTTCTTCGACATGGGCTCGCAGGCATTCCTTCCCTCGATAGTTCCGGAGGGAGCCCTGCACAGGGCCAACGGCCTCCTGTACTCCGTGGAGGTCGTCACCAACTCGTTCATGGGTCTCCCGCTCGGCTCGTGGCTGTTCGTCATCGCGGCCGCGGTGCCTTTCGGCATCAACGGCGCCGCGCTCGCGCTCGCCGCCGTCCTTGTTTCCACGATCAGGCCCGTGCCGGGGGGACGGGCGGGCGGTCCCGGCACCCCGAGGGGCTCGTTCCTCGTCGATCTCCGCGAGGGGATGGCATGGCTGTGGAACCACCGCAACCTGAGGACTCTCGCCGTCCTTCTCGGGGTCACGAACGGGGCGCTCATGTTCGGCGAGGCGATCTTCGTGAAGTTCGCGTTCCGCTACCTCGACGTCGGGCCGCGCGGATACGGCCTCCTCCTCGCGCTCACCTCGGTCGGCGCCATCCTGGGCGGACTCCTCGGGGACCGCATCGCAGGACGGCTCGGCGTGGCCGCATCCATCATCGGTGCGTACGTGGTCTTCACAGTCGCCGACGCCGTCAGGGCAGCGTTCCCCTCGGTCGCGCTCTTTGCCGTGATGTCCATCGCGGTCTCGCTGGCCGGGACGGTGTGGAACGTGGTCACCGTCAGTTACCGCCAGCGGGTCATCCCCGCCGAGCTCTTCGGGAGAGTGAACAGCGCGTACCGCTTCATCGGCACGGGCTCCATCGCGCTGGGCGCCGTCATCGGCGGCCAGACCGCCCACTACCTGGGGCTCCGTGCGCCCTATTTTCTCGGGTCGGCAGTGACGGCGGCGGCCCTGCTGTGGGGACTGCCGGTGCTCCGCAGCCCGGGGTTCGCCGAGGTGGGCCCAGGAAGGGAAAAGGCCGGCTAGTCGGACTCGACGAGCGGGGTGATCCGGAGTGTGCGGATCCGCCGGCCCTCGATCGCCTCGACCGTGAGGCGCCAGCCCTCGTGGTCGATCGACTCCCCCACGACCGGCACGTGCTCGAGGGTGCCGAACACGAACCCGCCGACCGTGTCCCAGTCCTCGTCGGGGATGCGAAGCGAGAAGTGCTCGTTGAAATCCGACACGGCCATGCCTGCGTCCACCAGGGTGTCGCCGTTGTCGAGCTGCTGGATCTCCGGGTCCTCGGCGTCGTGCTCGTCGACGATCTCGCCGACGAGTTCCTCCAGGCAGTCCTCCAGCGTGACGAGGCCCGCGATGGACCCGTACTCGTCCGCCACGACGGCCATGTGGAAGTGGTCCCGCTGCATGTCGCGCATCAACTTGGCGACCGGCTTGTTCTCGGGCACGACGACCGCGGACCGCACGAGGGACTCCACGGAACCGTTCCCGTTGCCGGCGCGCACGGCGCGCATCAGGTCCTTCGCGTAGGCGATCCCGATGACGTCCTCCTGGTCGTCGTCCTCGCGCAGCACGGGCACCCTGCTGACGCCGTGCTCGAAGCACAGGTCGAGCGCGGCGTCGACCGTGGTGTCCGACTCGACGGCGATGATGTCGGGACGGGGCACCATGATCTCGCGAACCACAGTGTCGCCGAACTCGATGATCGACTCGATGAGCTCGCGCTCCTCGTGCTCGATGATCTCCTCCTCGGCGGCGGCCTCGACGATGCCGAGGAACTCCTGCTCGCCGACGAAGGGCCCCTGCTCCAGGCCCTTTCCCTTCACGATGATGTTCGTCAGGCCGATGAGGCCGCGGGAGACCAGCCGGAGGGGCGAGAAGCCCACCAGCAGGGACGTCAGCCTGGCAGTGCTGAGGGCGGCCCTGTCGGGTTGCTGCACGGCATAGGTCTTCGGGACCGCCTCGGCGAGCACGAAGAACACGATCACGTTCAGCACCACGCCGACCGCCACGCCCACGGCACCGAACAGCCGTCCGGCGACCACACCCGTGAGGGTCGCCTGCACCGTCTGCGAGACGTTCACAGACAACAACAGGGGGTTCACCCACTTCTCCGGGTGGCTGACGAGGCCCAGCAGTGCCTGGCCGCCGCGGGCCCCCGAGTCGGCGAGCGCCTGGGCCTTCGGCTTGGACACCCTGGACAGCCCCATCTCGGCGATGGAGAGGAAGATGAGCACGAAGAGCAGGATGACGATCGCGACGAGCATCCAGATGTCCACGGTTGTCGGGGCGGCGGCGGTCATTCGTCGTGCTCCTGCCGGAAACCTGAGGGGGCTGGCCCCCGCCAGTGGTGGGCCTCGAGGATCTCCCGCTCACGGGAACGCATCTCCGATGCCTCGGTCGGTGTGGCGTGGTCGAAGCCGAGCACGTGCAGGATTCCATGGACGACTAGCAAGGCGATCTCGTCATCGTAGGTGCCGGCGTGCCCCGGGTGCTGTCTGTGTGCCACGGCCGGGCACAGCACCACGTCGCCGAGCATCAGCGGGGCGTCATCCGGGTCGGGGTGGGGCCGGGCCGGCCCGCGCGAGACGGCACCCGGTCCCTGCCCGTCGGCAACGACATCGAGACCGTCCATGGGAAACGACAGCACGTCGGTCGGCCCCGTCTTGCCCATGTGCTCCAGGTTCAGGTCCGTGATGGCGGCCTCGTCGACGAAGAAGAGGGACATCTCGCAACCACCGCGCACGCCCTGGTGCATGAGTGCGGAGAGAGCCAGCTCGCGCCACCTGGCCACGTCGACCGGGAAGGCATCCTGCTCGTCGGAGCAGAAGACGTCCGGGACGCCGTCACCCCCGGCGCGTTTCGGGTTCTGCCCGCGTTGCCGGGGGTCAGCCACGGTCTGGGCCCCTCCGGCGGGGTTTCCCTGCGTCGCTCCCCGAACGCTCGTATGCGGCGACGATGTCGGCCACGATGCGGTGCCGCACGACGTCGGAGCCGTCGAGATACACGAAGGCGAGGTCCTCGACGCCGCCGAGGGTCTTCTCGAGGTTGACGAGGCCGCTTCGGCCGTCGGGGACGTCGATCTGCGACACGTCACCCGTGACGACGACCCTGGAGCCGAACCCGATGCGTGTCAGGAACATCTTCATCTGCTCGGGGGTCGTGTTCTGCGCCTCGTCCAGGATGATGAAGGAGTTGTTGAGCGTGCGGCCGCGCATGAACGCGAGCGGGGCGACCTCCACGGTCTGGCGCTCGATGAGCTTCTGGACCGCCTCCGGGTCCACCATGTCGTACAGGGCGTCGTACAGGGGCCTCAGGTACGGGTCGATCTTGGCCATGAGGTCGCCGGGGAGGAAGCCCAGCCGCTCCCCTGCCTCCACGGCAGGGCGCGTGAGGATGATGCGCTGCACCTGGCGGGAGTGCAGTGCCTGGACCGCCATGGCGACGGCGAGCCAGCTCTTGCCGGTGCCGGCCGGGCCGATCCCGAACGTCACGGTGTTCGACCGGATCGCGTCCACGTACCTCTTCTGCCCCGCCGTCTTCGGGCGCACCATCCGGCCGCGGGCACCCTTCAGGATGTCGTCAGTGAGGATCGTGCTCGGGCGCTGCTCCGCACGCACCATCACGATGCTTCGGTCCATCACCGACTGGTCGAGGCGCTCGCCTCTCTGGAGGAGCAGCACCATCTCCTCGAAGAGCCTTCCCACCTGGTGCGCACGGGGGCCCGTGCAGGTGATCTCGTTCCCCCGCACGACCACGGACACATCGGCGAACGCATCCTCGACGCGGCGGAGGAGTTCGTCCCTCTGGCCGAGCAGTTCTGGCATGAG
>CAZZFB010000088.1:0-6398 GCA_964653385.1 uncultured Bifidobacterium sp.
GGCTCGAGCAGGCGGTCGCACGCCCGGTCGAAGCGCTCGACGGCACCGCGTGCCGGTGCCGCGGTCACTGCGCGGCGAGCGTGCGCTCGACGAACGCCGCGATGGTCTCCGGGTGCTCGAGCGGGCCGAAATGCCCCATCTCGTCCCACCTCACGAATGTGGCACGCGGGATCTCCTCGGCAACGCGCCCGGCGAAACTGGACGGCTGGAACGGCGCGAGCGCACCTGCCATCACCCACACCGGCACCGCGACCTCGCCGAGCCGCGCGAACATGCCCGAGGTCGCCCCGGTCTCGTACGTGCGGGCCTCGTGCTCGGGGAGGCACTTCAGCGTGATCCCGCCGTCGGGGTGGGGCGCGAATCCGTGGCGGACGTACGCCTCGCGCGCACCGGGATGGAAGGAGTTCATCGGCGGTTTCGCCGTGAAGTTCTCCAGTGCCGCCTCGAAGGACTCGAACCTGTCGCGCCGCTTGCGGGCACCGGCCGGGAGCGGGCTCTCGCCGCGCGGCGCGTCATCGGCGGGCGGCGGGAAGACGATCGGCTCGAACACGAACAGCGCACGGAAGAGCGCAGGCTCGCGGTGGGCGGCCATGAGGAGCGACGCGCCGCCCATGGAGTGGCCGATGCCGACGACCGGCTCGCCGCCGTGGAGTGCCGAGAGGTGCCGCGCCGCCGCGAGTGCGTCATCGCCGTAGGGGAGCCACTCGACGGTCGCGGGGTCGATCCGCTCGGCGTCCCCGTACCCCCGGTGGTCGAGACCCATGCAGCGGTGGTTGCGGACGAGCACCGCCGCCATCGGCTCGAAGCAGTGCGCATGGAATCCCGTGGCGTGGGAGAGGAGAACGGGCGAGCCCGACCCGCCGAAGTCGTGCACCGCGATCCTCACCCCGTCGAGCGAGGGGATGACCGTTGCGTCGCTGCAGGCGATGTGCCCCGTCACTTCGGTTCCCTCGGCAGGCCGAGCAGGCGCTCGCCGATGATGTTGCGCTGCACCTGGCTGGACCCGCCGGCGATGCGGCCTCCCGGCGCGGCGAGCATCCCGAGGGCGTCGGGGCCCTCGAGCATGGCATCCGCACCGGCAATGTCGCCGCGCAGCATCGCCACGTCGAACATCATCTCGGTGATGCCGAGCTTCATCAACGACGACGCAGTGGACGCGACGGGACCCTGTGTCTGGGCCATGGCCTTGTACGCGATCCCGCGCGACACCAGCTGCGCGAGCTGCTGGCGACGGGACTCGTCCAGTCCGCGGCCGCGGCCCAGGGCGGACATCTGGTCGATGCGCCGCTCGAGGCCGATGATGCTCGCGCCGATGTGCCCGCGCTCGTTCGTGAGCACGGCCATCCCCACGCCCCACCCGCCGTGGAGCGGGCCGATGAGGGAGTCGGCCGGCAGCTCGACGTCGGTGAAGAAGACCTCGTCGAACTCCGCCTCGCCGGTCATCTGGCGCAGCGGGCGCACCTCGATGCCGGGCAGGTCCATCGGGCACAGGAAGAACGAGATGCCCTCGTGCTTCGGTGCGTCGTGGTTGGTGCGCGCCATGAGGATCCCCCAGTTGCTGCACCTCCCGCCGCTGCACCACACCTTCTGGCCGTTCACGATGAAGCGGTCGCCGTCGCGCTCCGCGCGCGTGGCGAGCGAGCCGAGGTCGCTGCCGGCGCCGGGCTCGCTGAAGAGCTGGCACCACACGTGCTCGGCCGAGAGGGTGGCTCGGAGGTGCCGGTTCTTCTGCGCGTCGTCACCGAAGGCCATCACGGCACCGCCGGCGAGGACCAGGCCGACCATGTTCAGCACCGGCGGCACGCCGGCCTTGGCGCACTCCTCGACCCACACCCCGTGGTGCGCGGGGGTGAGGCCGCGCCCGCCATGCCCGGCCGGCCAGTGGAGGCCCGCGAAGCCGGCATCAAAGATCCTCCGCTGCCACGCAATGCCCTCGTCCACGAGGTCCGGGGGGCAGATCGCGCCGTAGTCGCGCGGTGCGTGCTGCCTGTTGCCGGCGAGCCAGTCTGCGACCTCCCCGCGGAACGTCTCGAGTGCGGCAGTGCTCATGTGGTTCACGGTAGTCGGGGGCGAATACTGTGACGCCATGGAGGACCTGCTGCCGGGCGAGGACGACCCGCGGCGGCAGGCGGTGCGTGCTTGGATCGCCGCTCACCCCGGCGCGACGGCACGCGAAATGGCGGAGTCCGGTTATGTCGCCCCGCACTGGCCCGCACCGTGGGGTCTGGATGCCGACCCGGTCCACCAGTTGCTCATAGACGACGAGTTCGCCAGGGCCGGCGTCAAGCGTCCGTCCAACCAGATCGGGATCGGGTGGGCCGCCCCCACGATCATCCATGCCGGCACCGACGAGCAGAAGAAGAGGTACGTGCTGCCTGCCCTGGCCGGCGAGGAGATCTGGTGCCAGCTGTTCAGCGAGCCCGGCGCGGGCAGCGACCTCGCGAGCCTCGGCACCAGGGCGGTGCGGGACGGTGACGAGTGGGTCGTCAACGGCCAGAAGATATGGACGACGGGTGCGCACTACTCGGCGTTCGGCATCCTCATCGCCCGGACGGACCCTGCCGCGCCGAAGCACCGCGGCATCACCTATTTCATCTGCCCGATGGACCTGCCGGGGATCGAGGTGCGCAACATACGCAACATCGCCGGCGCCGACAGCTTCAACGAGGTGTTCTTCACGGACGTGCGCATACCGCATGCGAACGTGGTCGGCGAGGTGAACGACGGGTGGCGGCTGGCGAAGGTGACGCTCGGCAACGAACGGGTCTCGCTGTCGTCGTCGGGTGTGCTGTGGGGTGCGGGACCGACAGCGGCGGACATCGTGGACGAGGCGCGAAGTCTCGGTGTGGCCGACGCGGTCATGCGCCAGCGGCTCGCCGCGCTGTGGACGGAGCACGTCATCCTCGACCTCATCCGGATGCGCACGCTCACGGCCAGGCTGCGGGGCGGCCAGCCCGGTCCGGAGGCCAGCATCCGCAAGATCATGGCCGACGAGCACGGCCAGAGGGCGATGGAGGTCGCCCGGGACCTCATCGGGATGGATGCTCTGCTCGTCGGCAGCCGCGAGGGCCAGAAGACCCTCCGCTCGCGCAGCTGGTACAGCGGGTACATGTTCTCGAAGGCACTGACCATCGGCGGCGGCACCGGCGAGGTCCAGCGGAACATCCTGGGGGAGCGGGTGCTCGGCCTTCCCGCAGAGCCGGACGAATCGACCGGGCGCCCGTGGTCGGACACAATGAGGAACACGGCAAGGGGGACCCGCTGACATGACCGCAACCGACCGACTGACCGTCGACCTGCTCGACCCTGAGCTCTACAGGTCCAACCCGCACGGGGTGTGGTCGTGGATGCGGGCGAACGAACCCGTCTACCGCGACGAGAAGAACGGGCTGTGGGGCGTCTCGCGCCACGCCCACGTCATGGACGTCGAGCGTCGCTCCACGGTGTTCGTGTCGGGGCAGGGCTACCGGGCGAACTTCGAGCCGACCGAGGCGAACATGATCGCCCAGGACGACCCGCGGCACCGCCAGCAGAGGATGCTCGTGCAGGGCGAGCTCACGCGCGCCGCGGTCGCGCGGCGCACGGAGGAGATCGACACCCTGGTTCGCGAGCTCGTGGACGGCTGTCTCGATGCCGGGACGTTCGACGTGGTGCCGATGCTCGCCGCGCAGGTCGCCGCCCGCCTCACCACGCGCCTGCTCGGGTTCCCCGAGGAGATGTGGCCCGACCTCAAGTCGTGGAGCGAGCGGCTGATGCAGACCGACATGCGCCACCGCGACCCGGTCATCGCCGACGCCTTCTACGACGCGAACCGCGAGTTCCTCGCGGCGATGCAGCCGATAATGGCGGAGCGATCGGGGTGCCCGGCGCACGATTTCATGTCGATCTGGGCGCACGCGGAGATCGACGGCGAGAAGCTCCCGCCCGCATCGGTGTTCCACGAGGTGGGACTCTTCATCGCCGGCGGGGCGGAGACGACCCGCACGGCGATCGCTCACGGTCTCCGCGCGTTCTGCGACCACATGGACCAGTGGCACGCGATGGCCGCCGACCCGACGCTCGTGGAGGGCGCGGTCGAGGAGGTCCTCAGGTGGGTGACGCCCCTGAACAACTTCTTCCGCACGGCCGTGAGCGATGACCGCATCGGCGACCAGCCCGTGCGCGCCGGTGACAGGGTCATCATGCTCTACCCGTCCGCGAACCGCGACGAGGACGTGTTCGCCGATCCATTCGTGTTCGACATCCGCCGGTCACCGAACCCGCACCTGTCCTTCGGCTTCGGGACGCACCTGTGCATCGGCGCGAACCTGGCGAGGCTCGTGCTGCGCTCGGTGTTCACCGAGATGTCGGGGCGCGTGGCCTCCATGACGCCCGATACCGAGCCCGACGTGGAGGCGAACATCTTCGCGAGGGCGGTCAGGTCGTTCACCCTCTCGGTCGCCGCGCGTTAACCCGACCTGACGGGTCGGCATTCCGCGCCGGGCCGTGCGTGCGTGCGGAATAACTTTTCGCGACCCGGGGTTAGCCTCAATGCATGCGCCGCACGTCCGTTGCCGTCCTCCTCGTCGCCGCCACGCTGCTGACTGCGTGCTCGGGTGACTCGTCGACACCGGCCGACGTGGTGCCCCAGCCCTCCGAGCAGCCGGCCGGCTTCGACGGTGACACGTCCACGAGCGACAACGCGACTGCCGCCTGCAAGAGCGGGGTCCCGCGCGAGGGCACGTCCCTGAAGGTCGTCACTTCCGTGTCGCCGCTCACGAGCCTCGCGGGCGTGCTCGCGGCCGGCACCGGGATCGAGGTCGTCGGCGTGGTGCCCGAGGGCACGAACTCCCACACGTTCGAGCCCCCGCCCTCGGTGGCCAAGGAACTGGCCGAGGCGGACCTGGTCGTGGTGAACGGTCTCGGGCTCGAGGACCCGATCATCGAGATGGCGCAGGCGAACATGAAGGACGGAGCCGTGCTCTGCGAGGTCGGCACGGCAGTCATCCTCCGCAGCGAGTGGGTGTTCGACTTCTCCTTCCCGCAGGAGGCCGGGAGGCCGAACCCGCACGCGTGGACGAACCCCACCTCGGTCCTCAGCTACGTCACGGTGATGCGCGACGCCATGACCCAGATGCTCCCGTCGACGATCCCCGTGGTCGACGACAACTACGTGAAGCTCTCCCAGCTCATCAACCAGCTGGACGAGGCGATGGAGACGGCCACCGAGACCGTGCCGGTGCGCAACAGGAAGCTGCTCACGTACCACGACTCCTTCCCCTACATGGCCCGCCGCTACGGCTACGAGATAATCGGGGCGATCCAGCCCCAGTCGTTCTCCGACCCCACCCCCGCCGACATTGCCGGTCTCATCGAGCAGGTCAAGGACGAGAAGGTCCCGGCCGTGTTCGGGAGCGAGGTCTTCCCCTCGCCGGTGCTCGAGCAGATCGGCAAGGAGGCCGGTGTGCGCTACGTCGACACCCTCCGCGACGACGACCTCCCGGGTGAAGTCGACGACGCCGACCATTCGTGGGGCGGCCTGATGAAGTTCGATTTCGTCACGATCGTGGAGGCGCTCGGCGGGGATGCCGCGGCGCTGAAGGCGGTCGACGTGGACCTCGGCGTCAAGGACAAGGCGTACTACCCGCAATGATCCAGGAGCCCGTCATCCGGTGCGTGCACATGTCGTGCGCGTACGGCCCCACGGTTGTCGTGAGCGACGTCGACCTCGAGGTGCGCCGCGGCGACTTCGTGGGCATCGTGGGCCCCAGCGGCTCCGGCAAGACGACTCTCCTCAAGGCGATCATCGGCGCGGTCACGCCGGTGCACGGGTCGGTCGGCCTGGGCGAGGCCGTGCGGCTCGCGTACGTCCCGCAGGTCGAGAGCGTCGACTGGAACTTCCCGGTCACTGTCCTCGAGGTCATCACGATGACGCGCACGAAGGGGAAGCGCTGGCCGCGCATCACCGCGGCCGAGCGCGACGACGCGCTCGACGTCCTCGCACGGCTCGGTCTCGCGGGGCTCCACGACCGCCACATCCGCGAGCTCTCCGGCGGGCAGCAGCAGCGCGTCTTCATCGCACGGGCCATGTTCCACCGCCCCGACGTGCTCGTCCTCGACGAGCCGACATCGGGTGTCGACGTCCGCACGCGCCATGAGGTCCTCCACCTCCTCGCCGAGCTGCACGCCCAGGGCGTCACGATCGTGCTGACGACGCACGACCTCAACGGCCTGGCGGCGCACCTGCCCCGCATCGTGTGCATGAACCGCACCGTGATCGCGGACGGGTCTCCCACCGAGGTCCTGAACCCCGTGGTTCTCGAGAAGACCTACGGGGCCCCCATGGAGGTCCTCCAGCACGGGGGCATGCCCGTGGTCCTCGACTCCGGCGGCGTCCACGCGCCGGCGGTCAGCCCGGT
>CAZZFB010000089.1:0-6381 GCA_964653385.1 uncultured Bifidobacterium sp.
GAGAACGAGGGCGACCTCATCATGGCGGCCGAGTTCGCCTCGGCGGAGAAACTGGCGTTCATCGTCCGCTATTCGAGCGGCGTCGTGTGCGCACCGATGACGAACGAGCGTGCGGACGACCTTCGCCTCCCGCTGATGGTCGAGCAGAACACCGAGAGCCAGCGCACTGCCTTCACCGACACGGTCGACCTGATGGAGGGCATCACCACCGGCATCAGCGCCGCAGACCGCGCGGCCACCCTTCGCGCCCTCGCCGACCCGGCGCACACCTTCTCGTCGTTCGCGCGGCCGGGCCACATCTTTCCCCTCCGCGCCCGCGACGGCGGCGTGCTGAAGCGCGCCGGCCACACGGAGGCCTCGGTGGACCTCGCGCGCCTCGCCGGCTGCCAGCCGGTTGGGGTCATCTGCGAGATCCAGAACGACGACGGCACGATGATGCGCCTGCCGCAGCTGCGCGAGTTCTGCCGGGAGCACAACCTCCTCCTCTCCTCCATCGCAGAGCTCATCGAGTACCGCAGGCACCACGAGCGGCTCGTGGAGCGCATGGGCGAGGCGAGCGTGCCGACCGAGTTCGGGGAGTTCACGTGCGTGGCCTTCCGCAGCACGATCGACCAGGTCGAGCACCTCGCGTTCGTGAAGGGCGACGTGTCGACGGACGAGCCCGTCCTCGTGCGCGTGCACAGCGAGTGCCTCACCGGCGACGTGTTCGCCTCCCGGCGCTGCGACTGCGGCCCGCAGCTCGCCACCGCCATGGAGCTCGTGTCGCGCGAGGGGCGCGGTGCCATCGTGTACCTGCGCGGCCACGAAGGGCGCGGCATCGGCATCGGGCACAAGATCCGTGCGTACTCCCTGCAGGACAAGGGCCTGGACACCGTGGACGCGAACCTGGAGCTGGGGCTCCCCGTGGACAGCCGTGAGTACGGCATCGGGGCGCAGATCCTGGCCGACCTCGGGGTGCGCCAGCTGCGCCTGATGACCAACAACCCCGCCAAGTACGGCGGCCTCGGCGGCTACAACCTGGAGGTGGTCGAGCGCGTGCCGCTCAACACCGTCCCCACGCCGGAGAACGAGGCGTACCTGCGGACGAAGCGGGAGCGCATGGGCCACCTCATCAACCTCGACGCCAAGTGACGGCGTCGCCGACGAACGTGACGAACGCAACGGACAAGGAGAACACATGACACGGGCAGGATCGAGCGGCGCGGGCGCGCCGGACATCGACGGCGCGGGACTGCGCATCGGGATCATCTCGGCGCGTTTCAACGACCACATCGTGGTGCCGCTGCGCGACGGTGCGCGCAGGGCGCTCGCGCGCACCGGCGTGGCCGACGGGGACGTCCTGGAGGCATGGGTGCCCGGCGCGTTCGAGCTCCCGCTCGCGGCGAAGGCCCTCGCGGAGACCGGGAAGGTCGACGCCGTCATCTGTCTCGGCACTGTCATCCGGGGTGACACCCCCCACTTCGACTACGTCTGCAACGAGGCGGCGCGCGGCATCCAGCAGGCCCAGCTCGACACCGGGGTGCCCGTGATGTTCGGTGTGCTCACGGTCAACACCGAGCAGCAGGCACTCGACCGCGTCGAGGGCAGGGTGATGACGAACAAGGGAGAGGAAGCCGCCGAGGGCGCCGTGGAGATGGCCCTGCTGCTGAAGTGCCTCCGCGCCTGACACCGCGCCGTTTCCGCCCGGCCATGCCGCGGACACACACTCGCCCCCGGAAAGGGGCAGTCATGGCGTTTCTCGCGGCACTCATCGTCGGTCTCGTGCTGGCTTTCGCACCGGGGGCCCGTCAGCCCTCCCCCCTCGAGGCAGTGAGGAAGCTCGCGTTCGCCACGCCGCTCCCGGAGTTCATCCGGGCGGCGGACGACCCGCGGCGCGACCAGAGACTCGTGTGGGACACGGACGGATGCTCGGCACCCGTGGTCGGCAACGCCGGCAAGACCTACGACTTCACCGCTGCATGCCGCCGCCATGACTTCGGGTACCGCAACCTGAAGCGCATCGACGGGGGCAAGCACTGGAACGAGACCGTGCGCGAACGCGTCGACAGGGTGTTCCTCGCCGACATGCGCCGTGACTGCGCGGCGCGCCCCACGGTCCAGCGAGCCACCTGCAGGAGCTGGGCCAACGTGTACTTCGCCGCGGTGCGCAACTTCTCCGGGTAGCAGCCTGCCCGGCCCTCAGCCGGCGCGACCGGTGAGCAGGCTGAGCAACTGGTGCAGCATGCGGCCGGTCGCTCCCCACACGGTGTCGCCCTCGATCTCGAAGAAGTGGATGTCCACCTCGTTCCCGGAGCGCACCCACCTCTCCTGCCGGTACGTGTCCGGGTCGGCGAGCTCGGCGAGCGGGACGTGCACGATCCTGTCGACCTCCGCGAGGTTCGGCGTCAGCAGCGGCATGCCGGCGACTGTCGCCACGATCGGGTGGATCCTGCTGCGGCTCACCATGGTGCTCAGCCCGTCGAGCTCCCCGACGGGCGACACGAGTGCGGGATCCAGGTTGACCTCCTCATGGGCCTCGCGGAGCGCGGCCTCGAGCACGGTCTCGTTGCCGTCCACCCGGCCACCGGGGAAGGACATCTCGCCCTTGTGGCTGCTGAGGTGCTGCGTGCGCCGGGTGAGGACGACACTCGGGCCGTCAGGCGAGTCGTGCAGTGCGATCAGCACGGCGGACGTGCGCGCGTGGTCATCGAAGCCGGCCGGAGCGAAGGTGGATGCATGCATGCCCGGTGCCCGCGGGCTGACCCGTTCGGCGAGCGCACGGTGCAGCGCGCCGAAGTCAGTGAGCGGCGCGAGGTCGGCACCCAGCCACGGCGCGGCACTTCCCGGGCGCCAGTCGTCCGGGCGCGGTATGTGCTGTGCACCCCCGCGTGCCACGGATGAGCCGGCCTACTTGCCCGAAGGGGTCCAGCCGGACGACTTGAGTTCGGCCAGGATCTCGGCGAGTCCAGCGGTCTTGAGGTTCGCGAGGACGCGGCCGGGCTGTTCCTCGCCCTTCTCCCATGCTTCCCATGCGGTCAGCAGCTTGGTGAGATCAGGTGCGGGTCTCTCGAATGCCATGCACGAAGCGTACCGACATGAAGGCCAGAGCAGCCGCGGCCAGGACGAACACGACCCGCGTGAAGGCCTCGAGCGGCACCGTCAGGGCGATCGCAACACCGGCGATCGCGAGCGAGACATCGACGACACGGTGCGCAGTGCGGGGGAACACGCGGAAGGCGGCGAGCGGACCGTCGAACATCGCCGTGCTCGCGAGGACCACGACGGCAGCAATCACGAGAGCCGTCCGGTCCGGTGACCGCACCGCGGCAGACGCGAGACCGAACCCGACGCCGTAGTCCACGAGCTGGTGCACGAAGGGGCGGGAGAGCAGCGACTTCACCGGGGCAAAACTAGGGCCGACCGGGGCGGAAAAAGATTGATGGCCCGGACCAGCGGTCCGGGCCATCAACGGGAGGCAATGGGTACAACCACCGGGTGGGGGTGGCTATTCCCGGGGCCCGGGATTTCTCAGGAAACCCCGGGAGACCCTTTGTTTGCTACATCATCCCCATTCCGCCGGGCATGCCGCCCCCGCCCATGGGGGCGGGGTTCTTCTCGGGCTTGTCGGCCACGAGGCACTCGGTGGTGAGGACCAGGGCGGCGATGGAAGCCGCATTCTGGAGGGCCGCACGGGTCACCTTGGCGGGGTCGATGATGCCGGCCTTCAGCAGGTCGACGTACTCCCCGGTGGCCGCGTTGAGGCCGATCGCGCCCTTCTCGGACTCGACACGCTGCACCACCACGGAGCCCTCGAGCCCCGCGTTGTCGGCGATGTGCCTGGCCGGGGCCACGAGGGCCTCGTACACCGTGCGCGCGCCGGTTGCCTCGTCGCCCGTGAGCGACTCGACGACCTTCAGCACGCTCGCACGGCTGCGCAGGAGCGCGGTGCCGCCGCCAGCGACGACACCCTCCTCGATCGCCGCGCGGGTCGCCGAGATGGCGTCCTCGATGCGGTGCTTCTTCTCCTTCAGTTCGACCTCGGTCGCGGCACCCACCTTGATGAGCGCGACACCGCCGGCGAGCTTGGCGAGACGCTCCTGGAGCTTCTCGCGGTCCCAGTCGCTGTCGGTGTTGTCGATCTCGGTCTTGATCTGGTTCACGCGCGCGGCCACCTCGGACTTGTCACCCGCGCCGTCGACGATGGTGGTGGTGTCCTTGGTGATGATGACTCGCTTGGCACGGCCGAGCAGGTCGAGGGTGACGTTCTCCAGCTTGAGACCGACCTCCTCGCTGATGACCTGGCCGCCGGTGAGGATGGCCATGTCCTGCAGCATCGCCTTGCGGCGGTCGCCGAACCCCGGCGCCTTGACGGCGGTGGAGTTGAACGTGCCGCGGATCTTGTTCACCACGAGGGTGGCGAGGGCCTCGCCCTCGACGTCCTCGGCGATGATGAGGAGCGGACGACCCGTCTTCATCACGGACTCGAGCGCGGGCAGCAGCGACTGCACCGACGAGATCTTCGAGGAGTAGTACAGGATGTACGGCTCGTCGATGATCGCCTCCTGGCGCTCCGCGTCGGTCACGAAGTACGGCGACAGGTAGCCCTTGTCGAACTGCATGCCCTCCGTGAAGTCGAGCTCGATGCCGAACGTGTTGCTCTCCTCGACCGTCACGACGCCGTCCTTGCCGACCTTGTCGATCGCGTCGGCGATGACGCCGCCGATCGCCGCGTCGGCGGCGGAGATGGTGGCGACGCTGGAGATGTCGCTCTTGTCGTCGACCTCCTTGGCCTGTGACTTGATCGACTCGACGGCGGCGGCGACCGCCTTCTCGATGCCGCGCTTCAGGCCCATGGGGTTCGCACCGGCAGCGACGTTGCGCATGCCCTGCTGAACAATCGCCTGGGCGAGCACGGTCGCGGTGGTGGTGCCGTCACCAGCGACGTCGTTCGTCTTGGTGGCGACCTCCTTCACGAGCTGGGCACCCATGTTCTCGAACGGGTCGTCGATCTCGACTTCCTTGGCGATGGACACGCCGTCGTTCGTGATGGTGGGCGCGCCGAACTTCTTGTCGAGGACGACGTTGCGGCCCTTGGGCCCGAGCGTCACCTTGACGGCGTCGGCGAGCTTGTTCACGCCGGCCTCGAGGGCGCGACGTGCCTCGTCGTGGAACTTCAGTTGCTTGGCCATCGTGGGTTACTTCTCCACGACCGCGAGGACGTCACGGCTGGTGAGGATGAGCAGGTCCTTGCCGCCGTGGCTGATCTCGGTGCCGCCGTACTTGCTGTACAGGACGGTGTCGCCGACCTTCACGTCGAGCGGGAAGTGCTGGCCCTCGTCGTCGCTCCAGCGGCCCGGGCCGACTGCGAGCACGACACCCTGCTGCGGCTTCTCCTTGGCGGTGTCCGGAATGACGAGACCAGAAGCGGTGGTCTGCTCTGCTTCGCTCGGCTCAACGACGATGCGGTCGTCCAGTGGCTTCAACTTCATGGTTTTCCTCCAGATGCGTGGATGGTTATGGGTCCCGGACCGGGGGGTGACCCGGGCGGTTAGCACTCAATCGGTGCGATTGCTAATGATACGGACCGACCCCGCCCGTTGGCAACCGGCCACCCCGAGTGCTAACCGCGTCGGCTAGGCGGTGTGCCCGGACAGCAGGGCCAGGGTGGGCCCCACCGGCAGGCCGACCACGTTCGACAACGACCCCTCCACCCGGGCCACCAGGCACATCCCCAGGCCCTGCACCGCATAGGCGCCCGCCTTCCCGCGGGGCTCCCCCGAGGCCACGTACCAGGAGATCCGCTCCCGGGTCAGGCGCCGGAAGGTGACCCTGGAGGTCTCAAGATGGAGCCTTCCCGCCCCCGCGGGGCCCACCATGACTGCAGTGTGGACCAGGTGCGTGCGGCCGGACAGGTCGGTGATGGTCCGCGCCGCCTCGGCATCATCGGCCGGTTGGCCGAGCGAGCGTCCGTCGAGGTCGACCACCGTGTCAGCCGCGACCACGAGCGCCCCGGGGTGGCGGGCGGCGACCGCCGTGTGCTTCAGCCCGGCGAGGCGGCGGGCAAGGTCCGCGGGTGTCTCCCCCACGAGAGGGGTCTCGTCCACGTCGGCAGGGTCGGTGACGAAGGAGATGCCGCGCGACGAGAGCAGGTCGACCCGGCGGGAGGAGCGCGACGCGAGGACGATGTCCATCTCGTCACCCTACGGGGCACACATTGGCGGCATGGAACAAACCCCCGACGACAGATTCCGCGTGCAGAGGGCCCTTGCTACGGTTCACGGCGAGGAGATCGCCGCACTGTGCATGGACCTGATGCCGAACGTTGACACCACCCAACTCAGTTCCCGTTCGGATCTGGAGACTGCTGTGGTGCTCGTCCGCAAGGACATGGACCACGGGTTC
>CAZZFB010000090.1:0-6184 GCA_964653385.1 uncultured Bifidobacterium sp.
CCACTGGCTGACCAGGTGACAGCGGTACCGCACGGGCGGTACTTTTCGGTCTGGTAGCCGCACCGCGCGCACCGTTCAATCACTGCATGAGCGGTGCGGCGGTGGTCAACGACGGGAGTGTGCGTCCCGCGACGCCTGTCCACCCGTTCGTCAGGCACGTCCGCACGGTGACCGTCTCGCTGTTCGCGCTGCTCGCGGCGTCCACGGTCCTGCTCGCCTTCGCCTCGCGCGGTCCCTCCGTCGCAGGATTCGGCCTGCCGGGCCGGGAGATGCTGGTCGTCACCTCCGGGTCGATGTCGCCCGCGTTCCGCACGGGTGATGCGATCACCGTGAGGCGTGTCGATCCAGGAGAGGCGGCACGCCTGTCGCCCGGGACTGTCGTGACCTTCCGTCCCGCCAGCGGCGGCGCCTCGCTCATCACCCACCGCATCGTCGGGGTGCGGACCTCGGCGGGCGGGAGGCGCGTCTACACCACGAAGGGTGACGCGAATGCGTCCCCCGACACCGCGGACCTCGACCCCGCGCGCATCGTCGGCGTGCTCGACAGGACGGTCCCGCGCCTGGGGTACGTGCTCAACGCCCTCCAGCAACGGGGCGTGATCCTGATGCTCGCCCTCGCCGCGCTCCTCGGGAGCCTCGCGGCCATGACCTGGCCGCGCACAGCGGCCACGGACCCAATCCCCCAACAAAAGGAAAACCAATGAAGAACAGAACAACCAGGTTCGCGTCGTCCCTCGGGTCGGTCGCGCTCGCCTTCGCGGCGGTGTCCGCCCTCGCGGTGGGTGCCACGATGGCGCTCTTCTCCGCCACGGAGACGAGCGGAACGAACACCTTCGCGGCGGGCACCGTGAGCGTCGGGCTCGGCTCCACGAGCACCACGTGCACGGTGACCAACATGATGCCCGGCGACTCGTCGGCCAACTACGGATCCGGCTCGGCGTCGCTGACCCCCTGCGACTACCGGGTGAAGTACACCGGCTCCGGCGCTGCATGGCTCGCGGTCGACGTGGCCGTCACTGCCGGGTCCCCCGCGCTGTACACGGCGACGTCCAGCGGCCTCCAGCTGAAGATCGGGGTGAACGGCGGGGCCTCCATGGTGAGCGGAACCACGTTCAAGACGCAGGCCGGCGCGAACACGACCCTGACGGCAGGGTCGCCCGTGACGAACCTGCTGGTGTCCTCGGTCCCGGCCACGACGGACGACCTCGTCAACTTCGACATCGACTACCTGCTCCCGCTGCTCGCACCGAACGCCCTGCAGGGCGGCACCGCGACCGTGACGCTCACGTTCCACGCGGTGCAGTCCTCGAACCAGCCGATCGGCGGCTGCGTGGCGGGCCGCCAGTGCTCTGACATCACCTGGAGCTGATGCAATGCCTCGTGCACGGTGGGCGGCTCTGGCGCTCGCGGGTCTCCTCGGCGTCGCCATTGACTCCCTCCCGCCCACCGTGCACGACACCTCCGCCCTCTTCGCCGGCGTGACCGCCCCGCGGTCCCACCAGCTGGGGGGCGGGTCGTTCTCCCCCGCCGTCGCCCCCGCCGTGACCCGCACGGCGAGGGGCGTGAACGTGTTCCTGTCCTGGCCCGCCGTGACCTTCTCCTCCGGCGCGAGCCCCTCGTACGTGGTGACGCGGTTCCAGACGGACGGGACGCAGGTCTCGGTGTGCACCGGGGCCGACGCCCCCGTGGTGTCAGCGGGCACGGCGTCCTGCACGGACAAGAAACCCCAGGCAGGGAGCCTCTACTCGCAGCAACCGGTCCTGCTGGCGGGCGGGCAGGTGACGTGGTCCCTGCCGCCGAGCATCCCGGCATGACCGCGGGGTCTGTGCCATCCGCCCACGGAAACATTGGGGAAATCCACCCATTGCCGTGCGCCACCGACTAGACATTGGCCCATGAAGAAGCGTGAGCTCATCCAAGCAGTAGCCATCCACACCGACGTCGACAACAAGACCGCGGCCAAGCTCGTCGAGGGAACCATCGACGTGATCCTGGCAACGGTTGCGAAGGGCGACGTCGTCAACATCTCGGGGTTCGCCAAGTTCGCGAAGATCAAGCGCCCCGCGCGCATCGGTCGCAACCCTGCCACCGGTGAGCAGATCAAGATCGCCGCGAAGACGGTCGCCAAGGTGACCGCACTGAAGGGCTTCAAGGACATCGCCCTCGGCAAGGCCCCGGCACCGAAGATCAACACCAAGCGCCCCGCCGCCCCGGCACCGGCCAAGAAGGCGGCGGCAAAGCCCGCAGCCAAGAAGGCCGTGAAGAAGGCAGCCCCGAAGAAGGCCGTAAAGAAGGCAGCGCCCAAGAAGGCCGTCAAGAAGGGCGCGAAGAAGAAGTAATTCTTCGCCGCAACCGAATCATCCGACAGAAAGACCCGGCGCCGGGAGGCGCCGGGTCTTTTCGTTCCCCCGGCCATGCGCGCAGCGGCCCCGAAGGGGTGTAAAAAAGGTGCCATGACACAGCCGAACGGCGTCCACCACCTGGCGATCAGCACCGCGGACATCAAGTCCCAGATCGAGTACTTCACCGACGTGCTCGGCTGCGAACTGGTGGCCCTCTACTGGATGCACGGCGTCGACGGCGCGTGGCACGGGTTCCTCCGGCTGAACGACTCGTGCTCGGTCGCGTTCGTGCAGATGGACTCCATCAAGTCGATCGGGATGATCCCCCAGGTCACCCACGCGCAGAACGCCGGCGGCGCCTCGGCACCCGGGACGATGCAGCACCTCGCGCTGAACGTGGACTCCTACGAGGATCTCCTCGCCATGCGCGACCGCATCCGCTCCCGCGGGATCAACGTGATGGGGCCGCTGCACCACGGCATGTGCGACTCCATCTACTTCGCCGGCCCCGAGAACCTCACGCTCGAGGTGTCGACATCGAAGGAGCCCATCTCCGCGGCGCACTGGATCGACCCCGAGGTCGTCGCTCTCGCCGGCATCTCGCAGGAGGAGCTCGCCCGCTACGTCTCCCCTGCCCGGTTCGAGCGGCCGGCCGAGGCACTCCCGAACCCGCCCATCGACTGGTCGAAGCCCCACATGGCCTACCCGAAGGCCGTCTACGAGCACCTGATGACGATGCCGGACGACGAGATCACGTCCCGCTTCAGCGAGGACACGCCGCCCGTTCCGTGACCGTGCGCCGTAGCGTCATCCCGTGATGGCAGAGCAGTTTGGTTTCGAGGGGAAGGTCGCACTCGTCGCGGGCGGCACGGGCGGGCTCGGCAGCCGCGTTGCCGGACAACTCGCAGAGCTCGGGGCTTCCGTGGTGACGCTGTCCCGCTCGGCCACGGGCAACGACGGCCACATCACGGCCGACCTGCGTTCCCCGGGGGCCGCCGAGCGCGCCGTCGGGGCAGTCATCGAACGGCACGGACGCCTCGACATCGTCGTGAACGCCGCCGGCGTCGTCGCCTTCGGGGACGCCGCGTCGACGGATGTCGACACGGTGGAGGAGGTCTTCCTCACCAACACGTTCGCCCACATCTTCCTGTGCCAGGCCGCGCTCCCCCGCATGACGAAGGGCGGCGTCATCGTGGCCGTCTCCGGCGTGGTCGCGGAGCAGAACCTCCCCGGGATGGCCGTCTACGGCGCATCCAAGGCCGCGATGAGGTCGTTCAACGAGGCGTTCGCCCGCGAGGCGCGCCGTGCGGGAATCCGCGTGATCGACGCCCGCCCGCCGCACACGGAGACGGGACTGGCGACCAGGCCGGTGGCCGGCACTGCCCCGAAGTTCCCGCAGGGTCTCGACCCCGCGGCGGTCGCGTCGCGCATCGTCGCGGCGGTGAGGGACGGCGAGACCGACCTGCCGTCGGCGGCGTTCGCCGGCTGAGCGCTCAGCCCGCGTACTGCAGCCACTCCTCGTCGGTCCAGTACTTGCGCAGCTCGGCGGCGACGAAGTCGCTCGTCCACTGCACCATGTCGAAGAACGGGAACTCCATCGACATCACCTCGGTGAACGCCATGCCCGCGAGGATCAGCGAGACGTCGTCGATGCCCAGCGTGATGGGGTCGCCGTCGACGTGCTCGGCGATGCGGGTGTCCAGGTCCACCAGGTGATGGATGTCCCACTGGGCCGTCGGCAACGAGAGGTCGAGGTTGTCGGTCATGATGCCGAGGATCTGGGCGATGGCGAAGAATGCGTCCTGTTCCAGTTGGATCTCGCGGGGCTGGATCACGGCGACCTCCGGTGCGTGGGCAATGATGTGCCCATGCCAACCACACCAACGGGGGTTCCATTCCTCCGCACACCGGACGACAACTTCACCGCGATCGCCGACTTCCCCTTCGCCCCGCACTACGCGGACATCGACGGGCTGCGCATGCACTACGTGGACGAGGGGCCGCGTGACGCGCCTGTCGCCCTGCTCATGCACGGCATGCCGACGTGGAGCTACCTGTACCGCACGATGATCCCGCCGCTCCTCGCCGCGGGGTACCGGTGCGTGGCACCCGACCACATCGGCTTCGGCCGCAGCGACAAGGTCACCGACCCCGCGTGGTACACGATTGCCAGGCACACCGCGAACGTGCGCCGCCTGGTGGAGTCCCTCGACCTGCGCGACATCACCGTGTTCGTGCAGGACTGGGGCGGCCCGACCGGGCTCGCCCAGTACGCGGAGATGCCCGCGAGGTTCTCGCGTCTCGTCATCATGAACACCTGGCTGCACCACGACGGCTACGAGTACACGCCGGGCATCCTCGACTGGATCCAGCGCAACTCGCCTGGCGGGATGCTGCGCGAGAACGTGCCCGGCAAGTTCAACTGGGGGATGCTCATGGCGATGGCCACGCGCCGGGCCGCGCCCGCCGACAGCGTGGCGGCGGCGGTCACGGGCGGGACGCCGAACCTCTCCCCCGAGGCCGAGGCAGTGCGCCGCGGGTACGACGCCCCGTTCGAGGGGCTCGGCGACGAGGGCGTGACAGGGCCGCGCAGGTTCCCGCTGTGCATCCCCGTGAACGACCCCGTGGCGGGCAACGCAGAGGCGCAGGCCCGTCACTTCGCCGCTGTCAACGCGACGGACCTGCCCGTGCACTTCGTGTGGGGCACCGAGGACAACGTGTTCGTCACCGAGTGGGGCCGCAGGTGGCAGTCGATGATCCCGGGGGCCACGTGGGACGAGTTCCCCGCGGGGCACTTCCTGCAGGACACGCACGGGCCCGGGATCGTGGAGGCCGTTGTGCGCAGGGCCGCTGGACGGTGAGGAGAACCGCATGAACCAGCACCCGTTGAAGCTGCGCGGGGCGCACGGCTCGCCCTACTCGCTGAAGATGCGCGCCGTCCTGCGCTACAGGCACATCCCGTTCCGCTGGGTGCCGCAGGGATCGCAGTGGGACGACATGCCGCCGTTCCCCCTCATCCCTGTTATCGGGTTCCCGGATGCCGAGGGGAACTACACGGACGCACAGATGGACTCGAGCCCGCTCATCATGCGCCTCGAGGGGATGAAGGCCGGCCGCAGCGTGGTGCCGACGGACCCGGTCGTCGCCTTCATCGACTACCTGCTGGAGGACTACGCGGACGAGTGGGTGACGAAGGCGATGTACCACTACCGCTGGTACTACGACGAGGCGATCGCGAAGGCCAAGCAGCTGCTGCCGCTCGACCGCGACCAGCAGATGCCCGCGCACCAGTGGGAGAAGGCGCAGCGCTTCATCTCCGAGCGCCAGATCAGCCGGCGCGCGCTCGTCGGCTCCACGGAGCAGAACAGGGCGCCGATCGAGGAGTCGTACGTTCGCCTCCTCGGGCTGATGCAGGACCACCTGGAGCACCTGCCGTTCCTGCTCGGCACCCGCCCCGGGCGCGGCGACTTCGCCCTCTACGGCCAGATGATCCAGCTGCTCCGGTGGGACCCGGTCTCTGCACGCACCGGAATCGAGCGTGCCGCGCGGATGGTGAACTGGGTGGAGCGCACCGACGACCTCTCGTGGTGGGACGTGTCCGGCGACGAGGGATGGGCGGGGCGCGACGCGATCCCGGCGACCACTCTCGCGTTGCTGCCGGAGATCGGGCGCACGTACGTGCCGTTCCTGCTGGCCAACGACGCCGCCCTCGCGGCAGGTGACGAGACGTTCTCGTGCGTCATCGACGGCCACGGGTACTCGCAGGGCACGTTCGTGTACCAGCGCAAGTGCCTGGCGTGGATCCGCGACGAGTACGCCGCCCTGAACGTGGCCGACCGCGC
>CAZZFB010000091.1:0-6042 GCA_964653385.1 uncultured Bifidobacterium sp.
CAGATCCACCCCACCTGCATCCCGCAGAGCGACGACTCGCAGTCGAAGCTGACCCTCATGTCGGAGTCGCTGCGCAACGACGGCCGCGTGTGGGTGCCCACCAACCCGGACGAGACCCGCCCGGCACATCTCGTGCCCGAGTCGGAGCGCGACTACTACCTGGAGCGCCTCTACCCGTCCTTCGGCAACCTCGCGCCGCGCGACATCTCGTCGCGTGCCGCAAAGCGCGCCGTGGACAAGGGCCTCGGCGTGGGCCCGAAGAAGAACGGCGTGTACCTCGACTTCTCCGACGCGATCAACCGCCTCGGCAAGGAGGTCGTTGAGGAGCGCTACGGCAACCTGTTCGAGATGTACGAGCGCATCGCCGGCGAGAACCCGTACGAGCAGCCGATGCGCATCTACCCGGCCAGCCACTACACCATGGGCGGCCTGTGGGTGGACTACGAGCTCATGACCAACATCCCGGGTCTCTACGCCGCGGGCGAGGCCAACTTCTCGGACCACGGCGCGAACCGGCTCGGTGCGTCGGCGCTCATGCAGGGCCTCTCGGACGGCTACTTCGTGCTGCCGTACACCATCGGCAACGAGCTCGCGCCGATGCTCAACAAGCCGGTGCCCGACACCAGCCACCCCGAGTTCAGGAAGGCGGAGGAGGAGGCGCGCCAGCGCTTCAACGGCTACCTCGCCGTCAACGGCACCAAGTCGCCGGACTTCTTCCACCGCGAGCTCGGCAAGATCATCTGGGACTACTGCGGCATGGAGCGCACGCAGCAGGGCCTGGAGAAGGCACTCAGCGAGATCCCGGCGCTGTACGCCGAGTTCCAGAAGGACCTGAAGGTCACCGGCGACGGCGGCAGCCTCAACCAGACCCTGGAGAAGGCCGGACGCGTGGACGACTTCTTCCAGCTCGGCATGCTGATGTGCCGTGACGCGCTCGAGCGCAACGAGAGCTGCGGCGGCCACTTCCGCGCCGAGTACCAGACCGACGACGGCGAGGCCCTGCGTGACGACGAGAACTACTGCCACGTGTCCGCGTGGGAGTGGGGCGGCGACGCGATGTCGCCGAAGCTCAACGTCGAGCCGCTGAACTTCGAATCCGTCCACCTCGCCACCAGGAGCTACAAGTGAGCAACCATCTCGAGAACATCACGCTGCGCATCTGGCGCCAGGCCGGCCCGCAGGCGAAGGGGCACTTCGAGGAGTACCGCATCGACAGCATCACCGACGAGGCGTCCTTCCTCGAGATGCTCGACATCCTGAACGACAACCTCGTCCACGAGGGCAAGGAGGCCGTGGTCTTCGACCACGACTGCCGCGAGGGCATCTGCGGAACCTGCTCGCTGATGATCGACGGCCAGGCCCACGGACCGCAGCGCGGCACCGCCACCTGCCAGCTCCACATGCGCAAGTTCAAGAGCGGCGACACGATCACGATCGAGCCGTGGCGCGCCTCGGCGTTCCCCATCATCAAGGACCTGATGGTCGACCGCTCGGCGTTCGACCGCATCATCGAGTCGGGCGGGTTCATCACCGCCGAGACCGGCGGCGCACCGGACGCGAACCTGATCCCCATCCCGAAGCCGATCGCGGACGCGGCGATGGACTCGGCCGAGTGCATCGGCTGCGGTGCGTGCGTGGCGGCCTGCCCGAACGGCGCGGCGAACCTGTTCACCGCCGCCAAGGTGGCGCACCTCAACCGTCTGCCCCAGGGCCAGGCGGAGCGCTACAGCCGCGTGGAGGCCATGGTGGAGACCATGGATGAGTACTTCGGCTCCTGCACCAACCACGGCGAGTGCGAGGCGGCGTGCCCGAAGGAGATCTCGATCGACGTGATCGCCCTCATGCACAAGGACTACCGCAAGGCGAAGTTCGCGAACCGCAAGGACCTCGCGCGCCAGTAGGACTGCCGCGGTCACGACATGGGCGGCAAGCAGTTCAACTGCGTCATCTGCAACGACCCGTTCCTCCGCGAGACGCGGGGGCCGGTGATCACCTGCCAGAAGGACGAGTGCAAGTACCTGAACAGCAGGGTCACGCGGATGAACGCGAACCGCAAGCAGCGCGGCCTCGGGCGCGCGTGCGGGCGCTGCGGGACCGAGCTTCCCGACGGGAACCCCAGCCACTACTGCACGGAATGGTGCGGCCCGTTCAGGCGCACGGTGGCCCGGCGCGGCCGACCGCCGGCAGGCGCGCCCCCGGAGCCGAAGGGGCCCAAGCCCAAGCGCGGCAGGCCCGCCACGAAGGTGCTCGGCATGGACGTCTCCGTGCTGCCGGAGCCGCACCGCACGATCGTGAAGATGCGGTTCGGCAACCCGGGCGAGATCCCCATGACGATCGAGGCGGTGGCCGCGTCGCTCGGGCTCGCCCCGGTCGACGTGGTGGGCATGGAGACGGAGGCCCTGGAGGCGATGGGCAACAACGCGCGAGGCGTCATCGTCAAGCGCTGGCGCTACTCCTGACGCGCCGGTTCAGGCCCTCTCGAAGCAGTAGCCCGTGGCCGGGTTGAACCCGACCGCGCGCAGGTACGCAACGAGCGCGTCCCGTTGCTCCTCGTTGTCGGGCCGCAGCGGCGGCACCAGTTCCAGTTCCTCGTGCGTCACGAACCGGGCGAGGTTCGGCACCGCACGGATGGAAGTCTCCGGGCTGGTGCGCGTGATCGCGTCCAGCGTGCCCAGCCACGCGCCGATCCGGCCGCGCGTGGCGGGCGGCAGGAGCGTGGAGAGATGGCCCACCGTGTCGCGGGTGGGGTCGGCCTTGGCGAGCCCGCGGGCCGTGAACTGGTCGAGTGCCCTGTGGTGCCAGGCGAACACGCTCGGGTGGTGGCCGATGGAGTCGACCACGCCCGCCGTCCACCGGGCGGCCACCTTCCTGCCGCGCCTGCCGCTGCCCCGCACGGGCAGGTCCTGGAGGATGAGCATCCCCATCTCGTCGGCCGCGGCGTAGAAGTCCGGGTGCGCCACGTGGCCGCACACGCGAACCAGGTCGAGCCCCTTCCCGCGGGCCCGCACGAGGGGCTCGATGATCTCGTCGCGCCCGGCGCGCGCCATGTCGTACCAGGGCTCCGTCACGTGCGCGCCGTCCAGGAACAGCCGCTCGCCGTTCACCGTGCACGTCCAGTTCTGGAAGCTGGCCTGCCGAAGCCCGGTGCGCACGGAGTGGGAGTGGCTGGTCTCCCCGTCGACGACCACGTCGATGCGAACGTCCGTCATCCCGGCGCTGCCGAGGAAGTGCGGCCACCACAGGCGCGGGGATGCGATGTCCAGGTTCCACGACACGTTGTTCGGGCCCTTGGCGAGGGACTGGCGCCTCTCGTCGCGCACGGTGCCGTCCACCGTGGTGCGCACCGTGCACGTGAGCGCGCGCGCGGAGTCAATCGACGCGGTGAACAGGACGTGGGCATTCTCCTCGGTCGCGTCGCGCGTGAGGACACGGGCGGAGTCGATGCGCGCGAGCCCGGTGGACTGGAGGGCGACCGGCCTCCACACCCCGGCCCTCGACCCGCCGTGGACCTCCAGCACCAGGTCATGGGAGTCCGTGAGCGCGTTCAGGTCGCTGATGTCGTAGCTGTGGCGGCGGAAGTACCCGTCCTGGTCGCCGAGGTACGCACCGTCCAGCCACAGGTCTGCCTGGTCGAGGATGCCCCCGACCTCCACCCACAGACGCTGTCCCGTGTCGACGGCGGGGGAGTCGAACGAGGCCCGCAGGAGGACCCCGTTCGAGTGGTCGAGGCCCTCCACGGACTCCCAGAGTGCGGGCAGGTCCACCGGCACCCACGGGAGCCGGTCCGGCGCGGAGAGCGCCGTGAGGCGGGCATCGTCACTTGCCGGATGGGCCCACCACTTCACGCCGCAATGCTACGGCTGCGTGCTCCCTGACCGCCCCTGGCCGTCCGTGTGCAGGTCCACGATCTCGCGGGCGATGCTGATGATGACGGCGTCTGCCGGGCGCTGCCGCCCCGTCAGCTTCGCGGCGCGCCGCTTGATCTTGTCCCTCGTGCCGCGGTCGAGGCCGTGGAGCCCGCGACGGTCGAGTGCAATTGCGATGCGCAGCACGCAGTCCAGCACCGCATCGACATCGATCATGTCGTCGCTCCAGTCGAGCAGCTCGACCAGTTCGTCGATGAGATCGACGAGGATCCCGGGGCGTCCCTGCAGGGCGCCACCGGGGAAGAAGCGACTGATGTCGTGGAGGACGGACGGGGAGACCCGGTCCATCGTGCTGTGCCAGTTGACGGAGAGCAGCATGGGAGCATCCAGCACGGCGTCCATCATGTCCATCGAGTAGGTCGGCTGCACGATGCGCTTCGGGATGACGGTGTCGGTGGTGCGCGACGTGTCGACGGCGAGCCAGGCGGTGTACTTCGAGAGCACCCGGTGGCGGATCGAGACCTGCACGATCCGCTCCCTGCCGGCCGTCTCGTCGGTGCGCCCGGTCATGACGTCGTAGTCGACCGAGTTGATGTGCTCCTTCGCCCAGCGCGAGGTGGCCGAACCGTCCCCGCAGGTGCGCACGGGGATGTCCGCGAGGTCGCCGGAGTCGGTGACCACCGCGACGGTCGAGCCGTCGGCAGGCCGCGGGATCCGCCCCCACAGGGTGACGGTGCTGTCGGGGTAGATGTCGGGCGCCAGGTGCGGGGCCTGGTCGGTCAGGCCGGGGGCGACGAGACGGGCGTTGCGGTGCGCCGGCTGGCTGATGCGCCCGCACACGGTGCGCGAGACGTCACCGATGCGGTGGTCCGCGGGCACGTACGCGAACATCCCGTTCGCCGCCAGGGTCTCTAGGTAGCCGTTCATGTCCTGGCCGATGCCGACCACGATCACGCGCGCGCCGCCCAGTTCGATGTCGCGCTGGCGTGCGGCCGTTGCCTCGTCGCCGTACGCGCCGTCGGTGATGAGCAGGACCACGCGCTCGTACTCGTCCGTGTCGTCGCGGTCCTCGATCGTTCCGAGGGCCGCGCCGGCCGCGGTGATGCCGCCGTCGAGGTCGGTGCCGCCGCGAGCGTCGACGGACTTGAGGGCGCGCTTCAGGGCGGTCTTCAGTCTCGGGGTGGCCCGCTCGAAGCCGTGCTCCGTGGGCCCGAGAGCCTCGATGACGCTGTCGAACGTGAGGACATGGACGAGGTCGTCGTCCGAGAGCGACCCGATCGCGTCCTCCACGATGCGGCGCGCGGCGCCCATCGACCAGCCGCCCATGCTGCCCGAGCGGTCGAGGAGGATGGAGAGGGCGCGCCTCCTGTGCATGCCCCTCCTGGGCACGTCGTTCGTGCGGATGACCACCTCCAGCGTCCCCACCGCAGGGTCGTCGGCATCCGGGGTCCACTTGGCGTCCATGGACTCTGCCGGCACCTGCCAGCGCACCACCACGTCGCGGTCGAGTGCGAAGTCCGTGATGACGACGGAGTCGTCGGTGACCACGGCACCTTCCACCGTGTCGCAGACCGCCTCCCGCACCGGCTGGGCGAACTCGACCCTGACCCCTGATGCCACGTGGACGCCGCCGTCGTGGCGCGGCGGGGTGACAGCGGAGGCGTCGGGGGTCCCGGCCGGCACGTAGCGCTCCTTCACGTAGGTGGGGATGCGCACGGTCGCCTCGTTGCCGTCGCGGTCCACGGTGTCGTGCACGGTGACCTCGACCGTGATCGACTCGCCCGGGTGGATGTTGCCCACCGAGATCTCGAAGATCTCGCCGCGGTTCTGGACCATGAGCGCCGCGGTCTGGCCCTTGGCGAGCGCCTCCTCGTACTCCACGCGGGCCTGCTCGAGCTCCTTGATGTCCGCGACGATGACGCGGTCACCCATCTTGATGCGCATCTCGGTGACGGCACCGCCGTTCGGCAGCGGGAACGTGTAGACGGCTTCGATTGCCTCCTCGACCGTGTTGACGAACGTCTGCGTGACGACCCAGACGACGCCGACGCCGTCGACACGGCCGAGCACGTCGACGGACTCGAGCGGCAGTTCGGTGTCGCCGGTGACGAGGGAGATGCCGACGGATTCGATCGTCGGGTTTGCTGCGAATGTGGGGAGGCGGAGAGTCATGGTG
>CAZZFB010000092.1:0-5830 GCA_964653385.1 uncultured Bifidobacterium sp.
CATGTAGTTCTCCGTGTGTTGCCCGCCTCACCTCGACCCCGGTCTGCGGGGTCCGGTTTCACGACAGGAGAACACATGTCAGCAGAGCACAACCTTCCCGATGACCCGTCCCCGCACGGGCACGACCTCACCCCCGAGCAGATCGCGCGGCTCGTGGAGAGCTTCCAGACGCTCGAGTACTTCGAGGTCACGCTGCACCACCCGGTGCTCGACGAGTTCCAGACCGTCGACATGTGGAGCACCGACATGCTGCAGGCGGTGTCGTCCGTCTGCAGGGACCTGCAGACGGACGGGTGGCACGTCACCGCGGTGGCGCGGGACTGTCACGACTGCAGCGTGGCGGACGACGAGATCACCCCCGACGACACCGACGACCAGGAGCGGTTCGACCGGATGTTCGACGAGATCATCCGCGGGAACGATCAGTCGTAACGCGCGAGGAGGCTCCACGCACCGTTCTCGAGACCGAGCAGCAGCACCCTCTCGAGACCGGTGCGGTCCTCGCGCACCAGGACCTGCACGCGGGCCAGCCGCCTGCGCCGCACGTGGTCCCACCAGCGTTCCTCCACCGGCCACGGCCCGGCGTGGCGCAGCACGGTGAACCCGTGCCGGCCGACGTCCACGTGCGCGGGGTCAGCCGAGAGCTCGTGACGGCCCGTGACCGACACCTCGGTGCCGTGTGCGTCCACCACGCGCACCGGCGGCGGCTGCGGGTGCACCACGGTGGGGGAAGGAGCGGGCAGTGCGCCGCGCCAGTCGCGCGGCACGCCGCGGCCCTCCTGCACGCGCTGCTCCGCGGCCGCGGCGTCACAGAGATCCACCATGTCCACGGGGATGCGCCCGTACTCCCCCGATGCGTCACGCCCGCCGTTCCACTGCGGCACCGTGACGGTCACCCCGCCGCCCGTGGCCACCGCCATGCCGACCGCACGGGAGGCACGCTCGGCGTTCTCCTGATGGCCTCCCCACAGCAACGGCTGGTCGACCAGCACGTCGCGGCACTCCAGCGGGGTGACCACCACCCTGACCACGCCCGACGACACGGCGGCATCCTCCGCGGGGTTCTCCCCCGCCGCCAGCCACCCCTCCAGCTGCCACGAGAGCCGCTGCGCCACAGTGGCGGGCGTGAAGCCGCGCGGCTCGGCCCAGATGCGCTCGGACGTCTCGGCGTGGTCGGTCTCGCACGAGACGAGGACACGCACGCACTGGCGCCCCGTGCGCGACACCGCGCCGAGTGCGTCATCGATGCAGGCACGCGCGGCACCCACCACGTGGCGCACGTCGGTGAGCGGGTGGTCGAGATCGACGGCACGGACGATGTCGGGCGGCGGCGCACCGGGGTCGAGCAGGTGGACCTCGGTGCCGGTGGCCAGGCGGTGCGCCAGCCGGCCGTCCAGGCCGAACCGCTCGATGAGTGCCCTCTCGCCCAGCGCGGCGACAGCGCCGCACGTGCGCAGGCCGAGCCTCCGGAACAGGTCGACGATGTCATCGGGGACGCCCGCGAGACGGTGCATCGCCGCCACGGGCAGCGCACCGACGAACTCCTGCGTGACGGACGGATCGATGATGCACGGCTGCGCCCGCGCGGCCGCCATGTGCGCCGCCGCCATGGCCGCGAAACGCGAGCCGGCGGCACCGACACCGAAGCCGCCACCGCCCACCTCCGCCACGAGCGACTGCACCATGCCCACCACCGCGTGCTCGCCGCCGAAGTAGCGCGACGGCCCGCGCGACAGGAACACCAGGCAGCCGGGAGAGACGACCTCCACCAGCGGGGACACCGTGCCGACGGCGCGCACGACGGGTTCGTACGTGCGGTACTCGTGCTCCGGCCCGTGGGCGCCGTGCTCGGCGTGCCACGCGGGGTGCACCACCACGATGCTGCGCATCAGACGGCGGCCGCGCGGCCCGAGACGGAGGGAAGCAGGACCGTGGCGGTGCGCCGGCCCGGCACCCGGCGGCCCTCCACGGTGATGCCGACGGTGCGGTCGGTTGCGCACGCGCCGAAGCACCACGACTGCGTGCGCACGGAGAGGTGCATGTCGACGGGGAACGGGCCCGGCCTGCCGTGGACGAGCAGCACCGCACCCTGGGCCTTCACGCGCGAGGCCACCTTGCGCGCCTCTGCCGGGGTGCACACGGGGTCGCGCACCACGACGATGTCGATGCCCTCGACGAGCGCGCCGACGGTGCGTGCCCACGACGACGAACGGTCGGTGTCGATGCACACGACACGCTGCAGTGCCACGCCGTGCTCGTGCGCGGCGCGCAGGCCCGCGTGCGGCATGTCGACGAAGGCGCACCATGCCCCGTGCTCCGTGGCCTCGGCCACGAGCGCATAGACGAGCGAGACGGCTGCGTCACCGGTGATGCCGTGGACGCGCCCGCGCTCGAGACCCCCGAGGGGCAGCACCCCGGCGAGAGGTGGGCACACCGGCAGTGCGGTGTGGGTGCCGCTGCGCGCGAGAAGATCGGCGGCGGTCTCGACACCTGCGGGCAACGTCATGCCGGCATCGTACCGAACATATGTTCGGTGGTTTCAGGGCGACCCCACGGGCATGTCCCGGGAGAAGAAGAGAGAAGAGGGGAAGTCAGCCCTTCTTGGCGAACCAGCGCTCGCGGCCGAGCTTGCTGCGCTCCCACAGGTGGGCGGGAACACGCGGGTCAAGGCCGGAGCCGGCGTCCCCCGATGCGGCGGCGGCCGGCGCCTCGGCGGCGGCGGGCACCTGGGCCATCAGTTCCTCCACCGACGGCGGTTCCATGCCGGGCTTCCAGTACTGGTAGAGGTCGCGCACGATCCCGTCGAGGCCCGCCTGGGAGGCACCCGCGGAGAGGGTGGCCGTGACGATGTTGCCGTACACGTGGACCTTCGTCACCTGGCCGGACTCGAAGAAACGGCGCGCCAGCACGGCGGCCGGGCGGGGGCCCTTGGCCTCGGCGGCCGAGGCGAACGACTCGTGCCCCATGCCCGTGAGAGACCTGTTCGTCTCGAAGCGCACCACCGCGGCGGCGAGACCTGGTTTCTGTTCGACTGCAACGGGCTGTCCCATGCCCGGAGAGGCTAGTCGCAGGCGCTCCCGCCTCGCCCATCATCGGCGCCGGCGGGTACCGTACGGCACAGAAACGGGCCGCTCACCCCCGGGCGGCCGCGAGGGGAACACCGGAGAGAGAACCATGGCCGACATCACCATCGAACAGTTCGAGAAGGAAGCACTCGCGTGGCTCGAGTCCGTGGCGGAGCGCCGCCCGGTCGAGAAGGCGTTCGTGTGGGGCGAGGGTTCCGACAACTTCTACCGCGAGAAGGACCGCGACCAGGAGGCGAAGAACGCCGAGGAGGCCAAGGTCTGGCGCCAGAAGAAGTTCGACGCGGGGTTCGGCTGGATCAGCGGCCCGAAGGAGTACGGCGGCCGTGCACTGCCCGCCGCGTACGACCGCCTCTACAACCAGCTCGAGGTGCAGTTCCGCGTGCCCGACAACGGCCCGTTCGGGATCAGCCTCGGCATGGTCACGCCCACCATCCAGGCGCACGGCTCGCAGACCGCGCGCGACGCGTACGTGCGCAGGCTGTGGCGCGGCGAGATGATCGCGTGCCAGCTGTTCTCCGAGCCCGGCGCCGGTTCCGACCTCGCCTCGCTCACCACGAAGGCCGAGAAGGACGGCGACGTGTGGGTCATCACCGGCCAGAAGGTGTGGACCACCGGTGCGCACTACTCCGACATCGGCGAGATCATCGCCCGCACCGACTGGGACCTGCCGAAGCACAAGGGCCTCACCGGCTTCATCGTGGACATGAAGGACCCGAACGTCGAGATCCGCCCGCTCAAGCAGATGACGGGCGGCGCCTCGTTCAACGAGATCTTCTTCAACGAGGTCCGCGTGCCCGACGACCACCGTCTCGGTGACGTCAACAACGGCTGGAACGTGGCCCTCACCACGCTGATGAACGAGCGCGCCTCCATCGGCACCGGCAACGCCGGCGACGGCAACCTCCTCACCCGCGTGACCGCGATGGTGCGCCACTACGGCCTGGACAAGGACCCGCTCGTGCGCGTGCAGCTCGCCGACCTCATCATGAACTACCGCGTCGCGTCCATGAACGGCCAGCGCGCGGCGGCGAAGATCAAGATGGGCCAGCTGCCCGGCCCGGAGATGTCGATCACGAAGATGGCGCTGGTGAACAACCAGGCCAAGCTCGTGAAGTTCCTCTCCCACACGCTCGGGCCGAAGCTCATCGCCGACAGCGGCGAGTGGGGCACCTACGCATGGGCGAACTTCGTGCTCGGCACGCCCGGCCTCCGCATCGCGGGCGGCTCGGACGAGGTGATGCGCAACATCACCGGCGAGCGCGTGCTCGGCCTGCCGAAGGAGCCGGGCATCGACTCGGTCTCGCCCTTCCGCGACATCAAGGTCTCGACGACGAAGAAGTGACCCTCAGGCCGGCAGGCCGAGGTTCCAGCTGGTGCGGTGGTGCTCCGTGACCCCGTGCGTCCTGATGGCGGCCGTGTGCACGGCCGCGCCGTAGCCCTTGTTGCCGTCCCATCCGTAGTGCGGGTGGGAGGCGTGCAGCGCCGTCATCACCGCGTCGCGCTCGACCTTGGCGATCACGCTCGCGGCGGCGACGCACGCGCAGTCCTGGTCGGCCTTCACGCGCATGATGATGCGGGGCCCGCCGGGTTCCTCCACGAGGAACGGGGTGTTGCCGTCCACGATGAGCACGTCGGGGACGGCCCCGAGCGCATGGAGGGCACGTGACGCGGCCAGCCCGAGAGCGCTGACGATCCCGATCCGGTCGATCTCGGCCGCCGTGGCCGACCCCGTGGCGTGAGCGAGAGCCCACGACCGCACGAGCGGGTCCATCGCCTCGCGGCGCCTCGGCGTGAGCAGCTTGGAGTCGGCGAGCCCCTCGGGAAACGTGGTGCGCGAGGCATCGACCGCGACCGCACCCACGGTGACCGGGCCGGCAATGGCGCCGCGGCCCACCTCGTCGATGCCCGCCACGATGCGCGCACCGCCCGCGAACAATTGTCTCTCGACGTCGAGAGTGGGCACGGGGCGGGGCACGCACCGAATCTAGGCTCGGTCGCATGGCACAGAGGGCACCCGTGACCGTCGGGAACCACGAGTACACCGCGCAGGACGCGCACAAGACGGTCGGCTGCATCGCTGACCTGTGGAAGGCGCACACGCACCTCTCCTCCGTGCCGGACGGCTGGCTCGCTGGTGCGCGCGGCTTCGTTGCCGAGATGGCATCGCTCGCCGGGGTGCCCCTGCCGTCACTCGACGACCTCGACTCCGCCTTCGCCGCGCTCGACGCGGCGGTGAACGGCAGGTACGGCTCGCTGACGGACGACCAGGTGGAGTCCCTGATCGCGGCGATGTGGCGCTTCTACCCCACCATGCGCAGGCTCGACCACGAGCACACCGGCACGGTGGCCCGCATGCACGCGTCGAAGGGCCTGCCGAAGAAGCCGGTCGACGGTGCGGAGATCGGGTGGAAGGGCGTCGGCGGCGACGTGCAGACCGCACGCGCCCACCACGGCAGGCCCTGGCAGGCGCTGTGCATCTGGACGACGGACTCGATCGAGAGGCTGCAGTCGGAGGGACACCCGATCGCGCCCGGGTACGCCGGCGAGAACCTGACCGTGGCGGGCATCCCGAACGCGGCGATGCGACCGGGCGCGCAGTTCCGCGCCGGCACGGTGCGCGGCTTCCTCACGGACTACGCCTGGCCGTGCTCGCAGAACAACGACTGGTTCCTCGGGCACGACTTCATGCGGATGTGCCACGAGCGCGGCGACGACAGCCGCGTCTACGCGATGGTGACGAGGCC
>CAZZFB010000093.1:0-5746 GCA_964653385.1 uncultured Bifidobacterium sp.
ATTCGGCGGCTTCGGTGAGCGCCTCGGCCAACGAGGGGTGAACCAGCAGGCTCTCCAGGATGTCGGCGACCTTCAGGTGCGCCGTGACGGCGAGAGCAACCACGCTGATGAGCTCCCCTGCATGACGGCCGACGATCGTGCCGCCGAGCACCACACCGGTGTTGGGGTCAGAGATGAGCTTCACGAACCCGTGCGGGTCGTTGTGGATCAGTGCCTTCGCGGTGCTGGAGAACGGGACCTTGGTGACGCGGATCTTGCGGCCCGAGGAGAACGCCTCGGCCTCTGCCAGGCCGACGTCGGCGATCTCGGGCTGGGTGAATATGGCGGAGGCGGCCTTGTCGTAGTCCAGCACGCGCATGTCGGAGCGGACCTGGCCCATGGCGTGCTCGGCGATCTTGCGGCCCTGCATGGAGGCCACCGATGACAGGGGCAGCTTCCCGCTGACGTCGCCGGCGGCGTAGATGTGCGCCACGTTGGTGCGGCAGTGCTCGTCGATCGCCACGAACCCCCGGCTGTCCAGCTCCACGCCTGCGGCATCCAGGTTCAGGCCCTCCACGTTCGGCTCGGAGCCGATCGCGAGGACGGCGTGCGTGGCACGAACCGTGCGGCCGTCGTCGCAGGAGACGACGACCTCGTCGCCCTCCCGCACGATCGACTGGGCACGGGCACCCTTCAGCAGACGGACGCCCCGGTCGAGGAACCGGTCCTCGAGCGCCGCGGCTGCCTCGGCGTCCTTGCCCGGGAGCACCTGCTGCCGGCTCACCACCAAGGTGACGTCGGCACCGAACGACGAGAACATGTGGACGAACTCCACGCCGGTCACGCCCGACCCGACGACCACGATGCTGCGCGGGAACACCCTCGGCGGGTAGCAGTCACGGGTGGTGAGGATCCGCTCGCCGTCGGGCGTGACCCAGGAGGGGATGCGCGGGCGCGAACCCGTGGCGATGACGAACGTGTCGCCCTGCACCCGGGTCTCGCCCGAGGATGACCGCACCACGACCTCGTTCGGCCCGGCGAACGAGGCCTCGCCCATGACGATCCGGACACCCTGGCTCTGGAGGAGCTGGGTGGTGTTCTGCTGCATGCGGTTCACGATCCCGCCGATGCGGTCGGACAGAGAGTCGACGTCGATCTCCACGTCGTGCTGCTCGATGCCCATCCCCGCGAATCGCTTGGTGGCACTCATCGCGCCGCCGGTCGCGATCATCGCCTTCGACGGGATGCAGTCGAGCAGGTGGGCTGCTCCCCCCACGATCTCGCGCTCGATCATGGTGACCTCGGCGCCGAACCGCGCGGCCCACGTGGCCGCGGCGTTCCCGCCGGGGCCGCCGCCGATGATCACGAGTCGATGTGCCACGGGGCAAGGCTACCGAGCGGCCCCCGTGCGGGGCGGGGCATCAGGTCGTGGTGGGTGACACCGTGGAGCTGACGGGAGGCACCGTGGTCGGGGGTGCCGACGTTGTGACCGGCACCACCGTGGTGGTGGTGGTGGTTGATGTGGAACTGGTGGTCGTGGTCGTGGTGGTCGTCGTCCCCGGCACGGTCGTGGACGGGGGTGTCACCTTGTTCGGGCAGTACCTCGAGGGGTACCCGATCTGGTCACGGCGCTCGCCGACCCACTCGAAATGCATGCCGTCGGCCGGCCAGAAGTTCCCGCCCCACGCGAAACCCCACCGGCGGAAGATGCGCACCACGCCGCAGTCCAGCACGGGGGTCTTCCACTGCGCGTTCTCGACGGTGTTCAGGTCGATCGCCATGCCGAAGGCGTGCCGGGACGGCGCACCGAACATGCCGGCCAGTCGGTTGTAGCGGCCCACGTAGCAGCCGCCGTACCTGTTCGAGTTGGCGACATCGATTTTCGAGGCGAGGCCGGCCTTCACCACGTCCCGCAGGGCACCCTCGATCGCGTCGACGACCTTCTTGTGGCAGTTGTTGCGCAGCTTGACCGCCTCGTACCGGTGGAACCAGTCGATGTTCGCTGCCCGCCAGGAGTCCTCCACGTGGATGGCGGACGAGTTCGTGGGCCTGAACGCGAACTCGCCGAGCAGAAGCTTCGCCGTCGCGATGCCGAGCGTCCCGTCCGGGTTCGGCAGGTCCCACGTGGTGCGCAGGCGGTACGTGCCCCCGAGGTCCACCTTGCGCCGCCGCAGTGCCGCGTACAGGTCTGCCGGGCTGCCGAAGCCGGTGATGGACACACGCGAGACCTTCGTGACCCCCATCGAGACGCCGTCCGCCGCGGACATGATCAGGTCCTCGCCCTGGGCGTACTCGTTCGACACGATCATGCCCACGGTGAACCTGCGCACGCGGTTGCGGGAGTCCCGCAGGGACACCGTGTCCCCGACCCGGGCGTCCCGGATCCGTGCCGAGTTCTCGCCCATGATCACCTGCCCGGCCTCCAGCACCGCGCCCATCCGCTCCCCTCCGGTGACCCGGACGAACTCCACGGGCAGGATCCTCGTGCCCATCGGCACGCGCCAGCCCTTCGGTTGCTGCATCAGCACCGCATCGCCCCGCAGGTACGCGGTCATCGCAAATGTCGCGTACCTGAGTGCGTGTGGCACGGCCCCCACGTCCCTCGCGGCCGCCGAGATGCGCGACACGTCGACGGATGCGAGAGAGACCGACCTCGAGACGGACACGACAGGAACGTCGAGACCGTCCGGCAGGTCGTCTGCCGCGACGATGCCGGCGGCGGGGAGAACCGAGAGGAGCACCGCACAAGCTGCCGTCAGTCGCCCAGCTCTTCCCACGCGGACACCGTAGTCGTGCAATCACTTTCCCGTTGATGGCCCCCACCAACTACCGTGGAGCCACTGTGAGCGAGCACGACGAGCCAACGACGACCGGCGGTCTGGAGGCCGAGAAGGCACGCCGGCTCGCCCGCATCGGGGCGATGCGCGACGGCGGCACCGAGCCGTACCCCTACAGGTTCGACCGTTCCCACACCCTCGCCGAGATCAGGGCGGAACACGGCCACCTGGAGGCCGGCGCGGAGACAGAGACCGCGGTTGCGGTGGCCGGGCGCGTGATGCTCAGCCGCGACCAGGGGAAGCTCATCTTCGTCACCCTGCAGGACCGCACGGACACGGTGCAACTGTTCGTCTCGAAGTCGGTCGTGGGCGAGGAAGCGTTCGATGAGATCAACGCGCTCGACCTCGGCGACTGGGTCGGCGTGCACGGCACGGTCATGACCACCCGCAAGGGCGAGCTGTCCGTCAAGGTGTCGTCGTGCACGCTGCTGGCCAAGGCCGTCCGGCCGCTCCCCGACAAGTGGCACGGCATCTCCGACACCGACACCCGCTACCGCCAGCGGTACGCGGACCTCATCGTGAACGAGGAGTCGCGGCGCATGTTCGAGGTGCGCCACGCGATGATCGCCAGCTTCCGACGCACGCTCGCCGAGAGGCACTTCATCGAGGTGGAGACCCCGGTGCTCCACGTGGAGGCCGGCGGCGCGCACGCACGGCCGTTCACCACCCACCACAACGCGCTCGACATGCAGCTGTACCTGCGCATCGCGCTCGAGCTGCACCTGAAGCGCCTCATCGTGGGCGGCATGGAGCGCGTCTACGAGATCGGCCGCGTCTTCCGCAACGAGGGAATCTCCACGCGGCACAACCCCGAGTTCACCATGATGGAGCTCTACCAGGCCTTCGGCGACTACACCGAGATGATGGAGATCACGGAGCACCTCATCACGAGGGCAGCCATCGACGCCACCGGGACGTCCGTCGTCCGGATCGACGACAAGGAGACGGAGCTCGCGCGCCCGTGGCGCCGCGTGCGCATGGTCGACCTGGTCCACGAGGCAACGGGTGTCGCCGTGCACCCCTCGATGCCGCGCGGCGAACTGGCCCAACTGGCCGGGAAGCACGGCGTCAAGGTGGAGGACCGGTTCGGCACGGGGAAGATCATCGAGGAGCTGTTCGAGTCCCTCTGCGAGTCGTCGCTGCGCGAGCCCACCTTCGTCACGCACCACCCGGTCGAGATCAGCCCCCTCGCGCGTGTCGACCGCAACGACCCCCATCTCACCGAGCGCTTCGAACTGTTCGTGGGGGGCCGCGAGCTCGCGAACGGCTACAGCGAGCTGAACGACCCGGTGGAGCAGCGCCTCCGCTTCGAGGAGGAGCAGAAGGCGAAGGACGCCGGCAATGCGGAGGCGGGCACCGTGGACGAGGACTACCTGCGGGCGCTCGAGTACGGCATGCCCCCCACCGGAGGTCTCGGGATCGGGATGGACCGTCTGGCCATGCTGCTCGCCGACACCCAGACGATCCGCGACGTCGTCCTCTTCCCCACTCTTCGACCGGAGGTTCTCTAGACATGGCAACTGCATGGGGCAACGGCATCGCCACTCTCGACGCGAACGGCGCCGTCCTCGACGTGCGCTTCCGCGGGCTCGGCCTCGGTGACGCCGCGCCCGGCGATGCACCGTCGGTCTCCACCGCGGTCGACACGGACCCGGAGCGCGCCGTCGCCCTGCGGCCCGTCAGCATCGTCATCGACACGGACACCGCGCCGGCCGACGGTGCGGACGCCTACCTGCGCCTGCACCTGCTGTCGCACCGCCTGGTGCTGCCCCGCAGCATGAACCTGGACGGGATCTTCGGGCACCTGCAGAACGTCGCATGGACCGACCGCGGCCCCGTCCCGGTCGAGGCCATCGAGAGCGTGCAGTGGAACATGGCTCGCCAGGGCCGCCCGCTCACCGTGCACGGCGTGGACAAGTTCCCGCGCATGGTGGACTACGTGGTGCCCTCCGGCGTGCGCATCGCGGACGCAAGCCGCGTGCGCCTGGGCGCGCACCTCTCCCCCGGCACCACCGTGATGCACGAGGGGTTCTGCAACTTCAACGCCGGCACGCTGGGTGCCTCCATGGTGGAGGGCCGCATCTCGCAGGGCGTCATCGTGGGCGACGGCAGCGACATCGGCGGCGGCGCGTCCATCATGGGAACGTTGTCGGGCGGCGGCAAGGAGATGGTCACGATCGGCGAGCGGTGCCTCCTGGGCGCGAACGCCGGGATCGGCATCAGCCTGGGCGACGACTGCGTGGTGGAGGCCGGTCTCTACGTCACCGCGGGCACCGTGGTGATCGACCCCGCGGGCAGCCCCGTGAAGGCGAAGTTCCTCTCCGGCCAGCCCGGCCTGCTGTACCGCCGCAACTCGCTCACCGGCGCCGTCGAGACGTCGATGCGCAAGGGATCGTGGGGCGGCCTGAACGCCGACCTGCACAAGAACTGATGACCCCGGACGACCTCGAGCGCATCATCCACCGCCGCACGAGCGGGATGACGATCGACAGGGAGAAGCCGGTCGACCGCACGGTCATCGAGCGCATCGTCTCCGCCGCACAGGCGGCACCCAACCACCGCAAGACCAGGCCGCTGCGCGTCGCCGTGCTGCAGGGCGACGCGCGCCTGGCGTTCGGCGCGGCCATCGCGACCGTCATGGAGGCGAACGGTGAGGAGGCCCACAAGGTCGAGAAGGCACGCGGCAAGTACGGCCGCGCGCCGGTGGTGCTCGCCGTCGCGTCCGCCGCGGGCGAGACAGGACTCGAGACGGCCGAGAACGGGTTCGCCGTCGCCGCCGGCATCCAGAACATGCTCCTCATGATCGAGGCATTCGGCCTGACGGCCCTGTGGAGCAGCCCCGTGAAGGGCGCCGAGGGGGCGATGAACGAGTTCTGCGGCTTCCCGGGGGATGCGACGATGATCGGCCTCGTCTACCTGGGCCACGGCAC